>NZ_WTLC01000001.1:0-327674 GCF_011378875.1 Pseudoalteromonas sp. Z9A5 | reverse complement strand
ACCGAGCAGTATTAAATACTAGACGTCGAGGCAAGCTCACTGACTTCGATGTGATAAATGATAGCTAATCATTTATCAATGAGAGATACAAGACGCCGAGCTTGCTCGCGTGAAAAGCGAGGCTTTTAATATATTTAAAACCACCATAAAACAAAAACCGATGTTTAAATTAAACATCGGTTTTTTTAATTGAGCTGATCGCTTTACTTTATTCGTTGAGTTTCGTTTCACTCAATCTACGTTACTTTCCTATCGCTTCTTTGGCGAACAGGTGTTTTATTGGTCCGAGGTTATCAACTAGCGAAAGCCCGACTCCACGAATAAGTTTTTTAAGCGGGTTTGCACCTTCAAACAACTCTTTTAGCCCTTGCATCATCGCAATGTGTTTTTGTGCATCGAGCTTACGGGTGCGCTCGTAATCTCTAAGTGCACGAGGGCTGGCAAATTCTTTCGTATCGCTGCTTAATAACTCAATTAAATAAGCGGCGTCTTTTAGGCCTAAGTTCATGCCAAGACCTGCGAGTGGATGAATAGTGTGTGCAGCATCGCCAATGAGTACCACTTTGCCTGAAACCCATTGTTGGGCGTAGCGCATTTTAAGTGGAAATGCAGCACGTTTACTTTGTACTTCACACAAACCACATTGACCGTCGATGGCTGCCATTACAGCTTTATTAAAGTCGCTGTCATCCATTTTAAGTAACTCATCACAATGGCTTGGGCTTGTAGACCATACAATAGAATGAGTATTGGCATCACTCAAAGGTAAAAACGCCAAAGGTCCTGTTGGTAAAAAAACTTGGCGTGCGGTGTTTGCATGTGGCTCTTTGGTTTTTATTGTCGCGACTAATGCATGGTGATCGTAATCTTTAAAGCTAAGTGCCATATTAAATTGCTTACGAATAGCTGAGTTTGCACCATCGGCCGCCACCAGCAGTTTTGCAATAATTGGCTCACCACTTTTTAAGGTAATAAATACATCCGATTCACTTTGATGTATTTGCTGATATTGCGTATCGAATATTAACGTGGCATTGCTTTGTTGTTCAAGCTGCTTTATTAGCGCATAACGAATAACGTCGTTTTCAACAATATGACCTAAATACTCAAGATCAAGCTGTTCGTTATTAAAGGTTATTTTACCAAAGCTGTCGGCATCGCGAACATCCATATGTGTATATGTACATGCTCGCAGTGCAGTAATATCTGCCCATGCGTTCAATTGCTCTAACAAAGTTTGACTTGCAATACTCAGCGCACTTACACGTGAGCCATATGTATCTGTAGGTAATGCTTGCGTTGGTGCTGCGTCTAACACAACAACGCTTATATTTGCTTTTGCCAAACCAAGTGCCAGTGTTAGCCCCACACAACCGCCACCTACAATACAAACCTGTGCTTGCTTCATAAACGCCTACCTTGTTTAACTTGCCCCATTAACTGTTTAGCTAATGGTGCTTTTAATGCTGGAAATAACCCCATCGAAAACAACCCAATACTACGTCCAAGTGCTAACACGCGTGATGAGTTTGAAAATAACCTAACGAGTGCATCGGTTAGGGTCATCACGGTTTTTATGTCATCGCGGCGCTTTTGCGAGTATTCATGGGTAAAGGCATAACTACCTAAATTATGCAGGCTGTTTGCGATTAAATCGTTAAGCACTTGCACGTCGCGTAAGCCTAAATTAAAGCCCTGCCCTGCAATAGGATGAATAGCATGAGCAGCATTACCAATCACTACTGTACGATGCGCAGTAAGTGACTCTACTTGCCCGTACACTAATGGATAACTTGTACGCTTACCCACTTTGGTGAATAGCCCTCCTCGGTAACCAAAAGTGCTTTGCAGTGCACTTAAAAATGCTTGCTCGCTAAACTCCATGTGCTGCTCAACCTGCTCTTGGCGCATACACCACACTAACGAATAACGGTTATTGCTCATTGGTAATAACGCTATAGGACCATTTTGCGTAAAACGCTCAAAAGCCTCGTTATTATGTCCACCGCCAACTTCTATATTGGCAATTATTGCACCTTGATCATAAGGCTGAGTATTAAAACCAAGCCCAAGTAGATTGCGTGTTGGTGATTGTGCGCCATCAGCAATAACTAATAGCTTTGCATTTAATTGCTCGCCACTTTGGAGGGTAAGTATATTGCTATGCAGTGTTTGCTCAATTGCGGTTACACTATCGGGGCAATATAAACTAATATTTGACTGCGTTAAACGCAGGTGTAGCGCACGACCAAACGGATTAACCTGAACCACATAACCTAACGAAGGTTTAGCAAACTCATTGCAATTAATGTGCGCTTTACCAAAGTGACCTCGATCAGACACACTCACTTTTTTAATAGCAGTCGTGTAAGTTGCACTTTGTTCAAATAAATTGAGGCTTTGTAAATACTCTACCGATTGCTGAGCTAGTGCTATGCTTCTGTCGTCAAAGCTTGGATGATAGTCGCCATTAACTTGATTAGCCTCTACAACCGCAATATTTAACGCGGGGTTAGTTTTTGCCACACTTAATGCGCAGCTTGCTCCCGCTAAACCACCACCAATAACAACTACATCAAACTGCTTAGCCACTAGATTCTCCGAGCTTTATAGGTTTTTAGTACTTTGCATAAGTGCTTCTATATCGCTAATTTTTTTAGGTACGCTTAAGGTTAGGTTTTCGTGACCCGTTTCGGTAACTAATAAGTTATCTTCGATACGGATACCAATACCTTTATATTTTTGTGGTGCGTTTGAGTCTTCGCTTATATATAACCCAGGCTCTATGGTAAGTACCATACCTGGTTCAAATGCACGCTCAACATTGTTTTCTTTGTAATCACCCACGTCATGTACATCAAGCCCTAACCAATGTCCTAGTCCGTGCATGTAATATTCTTTGCACGCCCCTTTAGCCATTAACTCATCAAAGTCGCCGGCTAAAATACCTAAATCGAGTAAACCTTGGGTCATTACTTCCATTGCTAATTTATTAGCGTGCGACAAATAACCTCCGGGTTTTACCTCTTCAAAAGCCACTTCCTGAGCTCTAAGCACAACATTGTAAAGCGCGGCTTGCTCTTCGCTAAATTTACCATTTACCGGAAATGTACGAGTAATATCGGCGGCGTAACCTTGTAACTCGCAACCTGAGTCAATAAGTACCAGATCACCATTTTTTAGCACGTCGCTATTTTGCGTGTAATGTAAAATATTAGCATTGTCGCCGCTGCCAACAATAGTGCCGTAAGCTGGGTGTGGTGCGCCGTTCATTGCATAATGGTGATGTAGCTCTGCTTCTAATTGAAACTCAGTAGCACCCGCATGAGAATAACGCATAGCGCGCATATGACCTCGAGCGCTTATTTCACAGCCCTCGCGCATAATTTCTATTTCGCTTGGCGATTTAAACAAACGCATTTCGTGAATAAGGCCGCGTATTTCTTTTAAAGTACTCGGTGCTTTGAAGCCTTTTCGAGAGCCACTTCGAAGCGTACCTAGTAACGAAAACACTTTAGTATCAAATGAAGGATAAGCACCTTGTGCAAAATAAATAGCACTTTTTGCATTTAGCATATCGAGTGTCTTATCGTTTAATTCACTTAGTGGGTAAGCTTCATCAAACAGATAGTCACTTTTAGCTTTATCAAAGCCAACTCTGCGGCCATGCCAAATTTCTGCAAGCTTGTCTTTATCTAGGCAAAATAAAGTACTGGGTGCATCACTGTTATTACACAGTACTAAAACAGCGTCGGGTTCGTTAAAGCCAGTTAAGTAAAAAAAGTCGCTATCTTGCCTAAATGCATATTCGGTATCGCGGCTGCGCGTCACTTCGCTCGCAGCAGGAATAATAGCAATACTGTTTTTATCCATTTGTGCAAGCAAGCTTTCGCGGCGCGCTTTAAATTCTGACTTCTGTATTTCAACCATAAATAACAAACCCGCTTTACTGTTTAAAAAGTAAATGTTTAATGAAGTGTTTTTTTAGTATTTGGTGCTTTTTGCTCTTTGCCTAATTCAGCAAAACAAAGCAATGCCGATACACGCACATATTCAACTACTTCATGCAGCGCTTGACTATCTTCTTCGGTTTCTTCAAAAGTGGTATCTAAGCGAGTGATTTCACTAAAGTCAGTAATAACCTCTTTAACATCAGTCGACAATTTACCGTAATCCTTTTGCTTTAAACCAAAGCCAAGCATAAAGCCCGCTACCCATGATACGAGACCATTAGCCTGATCGATGAGTGTTTCATCGTCGCTTGGTAAAAACAAATCAAATTGAAACTCTTCATCATTAAAACTGGCAACTACTTGCTTATAAATAGTACCAAAAAACTGTTTTAAATCATTACTAAACGATTCACCATCGTTAAATACGTCGCTTAATAACCCTAAGTATTCTTTATCATCTATGCTCAAACCACAGGCAAGTAATCCACTAATAACACCGTGCGCTTCAGCTGGTGATACAAAAATTTCGTTTTTTTCTAAAAGCAGTTGGGCTTTTTCGTAATCTGGTAAATCGCTCATAATTAAATCTTCACTTTGCTAGTTAAGGTAATGCTACCACTGGCTAAAAAGCAACTCCAATTAATTGTATGATCAAGCTCAAAAACCAAGCTATAAAGTAAATAATGGGTTAAAGATGCGGGAAAACTAGCCGAACGATATCTTTTTTTGTATTTGGGGTTTAAGGATTCGATTATGTCTTATATACTTAAATTGTTCCCTGGGGTACCGGAGCTTAGTTAAGTCCCTGAGCCGATAAATTTTATACTAGGGTTTTTGTTCGTCTACTATTGTGCAGGCTCGGCATGTACCGAGAAGCCTACGGTAAACCGCAGATTCCCGCCTTGAAACCTTCTGGTTTCAGGACTGAAACCGAGGACCGTATCTTGGGGAACACCTTTAACTAAAGCCTATTTTTAAACGCATTCTAATATTATTTATCCTCTTTGTATCTCATACCTTATTTTTATTTACGTATTCCACTTACCAAGCTTGATTCTCTTTTTTTAACCTATAATACCAATCCGTAATAATACTTGATCATTTTGAGGGGCTAAACGTGTCGCTACCTGCGTTAAAAAATTCTCATTTACGACTGCATGGATGCAGAAGGTAGAGCAATGCAGGAGCAATTGCCGAGAACAACTAAATAACGAATTTTTTGTCTAGCTATCAGCACGTTTTTCCAGCCTCAAAATAGATCACTTAATTAAGCGAATTGGTATAAAAAATAAAAAAGCTGCAGGCAACTAATTACCTACAGCTTTTATAATCACTCTATTCTTAGAATCGTTTATAACTGTTATTTAAACCAATTTTGAAAACGCTCCATTAGCATGTAGTTTATTGGTACTAGCAATAGAGTAATGAAAGTTGCAAAAATAATCCCGAAACCTAAGCTCACCGCCATTGGTATTAAAAACTGTGCTTGAGTGGCTTTTTCAAACAGTAATGGCATTAAACCAATAAAGGTCGTTAAACTGGTTAGCATTACAGGGCGAAAACGCGATGCACCTGCAATTTTAACCGCATCTAATAACTTCCCACCTTCACTACGCTTTTTATTAATAAAATCAACGAGTACTAATGAGTCATTAACAACAACACCTGTTAACGCAAGCATTCCCAGCAAACTCATAATGCTTAAGCTCATTCCCATAATCCAGTGCCCCACTACCGCACCTATCATGCCAAATGGAATTACACTCATTACTATAATTGGTTGTAAGTAAGATTTGAGCGGTATAGCTAATAATGCATAAATAATAAAAAATACAAACACAAGCGCCCAAGCCAATGACCCAAACGACTCTCGTTGCTCTTTAGCTTCGCCTTCTAGTTTGTAATCTACTCCAGGATACTGCTGCATAAGTCCATCTAAATACTCCGTTAGATCAGCTTGAAGTATAGTCATGTTGGTGTTATTTTTTTCGATATCGGCTGTTACGTTTAATGTGCGGTAACGGTCTATTCGATTAATAGTTGATGGGCTTTGCCCTGCGGTAAGTGTTGCCACATGCGATAATGGCACAGAGCCACCAGTAGGCGTATTTATAAGTATATTTTGTAAGTCGGCAACTGAGCGACGCTCTTCAATAGGTAGGCGTACCATTACACGTACGTCATCCCTGCCTCGCTGAATTCTCTGTACTTCTGAGCCAAAAAACGAGTTACGTACTTGCCCTGCTACATCTACTCTATTTAACCCTAGCGCTAAACCTTGTTCGGTCAGCTCTATTTGCAACTCTTCTTTACCGTCAGACATGCTATCTGCAATATCAAACACAGTTGGATAAGTTGCTAGGCGAGTTTTAATATGATCAGCAACATCTTGTAAAATAGTGAGTGATGTACCGTTAAGCTGCACGTCAATAGGGTCAGAACTTCGCCCTGTTTCAGCTCTAAATGTTAAACTTTCAGCGCCTGGTATTACGCCAATTAAATCGCGCCATTCACTAGCAAGTTCCAAGGATCCGATATCTGATTCACGTTTTTCGGCAGGGGTTATCTCAAAGCGTACAGAACCTGAATTAGATACACCGCCACGCCCGCCTGTTGTGGCTAATATATTTAAAATAACGCTTTCGTCAGTATCTGGGTCGCGGTATTTATCTTGTAATTGCTGCGCCTTTTTCGACATATCAATTACGTATTTATTAGTTACTTCAAACGGCGTACCCGTTGGTAATGTTAAATTAACGACTATTGTTTCACTTGGTATGCGCGGAAAAAATACAAACTTAGTCCAACCACTGGTGATCATAGTTAAAATTATAACAAACACACCAATAAACAAGCTTACCGAAGCCAATTTATGGCGTAGTGCTAAGTTTAAAGTGGGTTGATAGTATTTTAAAATCGCGTTTTCAAATCCATCTGCAAAACGCTGTTGAATAACATCAAACTTTGAAGGTTCGCCTTTTTGATGGCGTAGTTTTATATATTTTAAATGTGCTGGTAATACAAATTTAGATTCAATAAGTGAAAATAGTAATACCGGAATAACTACTACCGGTATTTGGGCAAATAAAGCACCACGCGCACCTTCAATAAAGGCAAGAGGCAAAAATGCAGCTACGGTGGTTAGTACACCAAATGTTACTGGTGTTGCTACTTCTTGAGTACCTAAAATTGCAGCTTGTTCGCCCGACTCTGCTGTTTTTAAATGGGTGTAGACGTTTTCACCGGTAACTATGGCGTCATCAACAACAATACCTAGTACCAAAATAAAACCGAATAAGCTCATTATATTAAGCGTTACGCCAAATATAGGCATTGCTATAAATGCGCCCATAAACGAAACCGGAATACCAATAAACACCCAAAATGCAATTGCAGGGCGTAAAAATAAAGTAAGTAAAGCCAGTACTAAAATACCGCCTTGTAACGCATTAGTAGTAAGTGTAGCAATTCGGCTTTTAACTATTTCTGAATCGTCATCCCAGTAACTTAGTTCAAACCCTTGTGGTACAGAACTTTGTTGCTCTTTTATATAATTTTTAACATCGTCAGCAACAGCAATAGCACTTTGCGGACCTATACGATAAACATCAATAAAGGCTGCTTGTTTACCATTAAAGCGCGTGCGCACTGGGGTTTCTTCAAAATCATCTTTTATAGTTGCTATATCACCTAAGCGAATAATAGTGCCATCAGCTTGGTTTTTAACAACAATGCTGGCAAATTCATCTCTACGGTACGCTTGCCCTTTAGAGCTTATAAGTACATCGCCGCCTTCCGTTTTTAAGTTACCAGCAGAAATATCAGAACTCGAATTTGCAATAGAACTTGATATTTGAGCAAGACTTAAATTGTATTGACGAAGTGTATCTTGGCTTACCTCTATTGCTATTTCGTAATCGCGTACGCCACTTAGCTCTACCTGAGTTACATTTGGCAGACGTAGTATTTGGTCCCGAACCTGCTCAGCAAATTCTAGCGTTTCTTTTTCACCGTAATCACTCGATACACTAACAGCAATTACATCTCGTATACGCTCAGCTAGAGCAACAATTGGGTTTTCAGCATCACTGGGAAAAGTATTAATAGCATCAACCCGGCTTTTTATATCAGCCAATAGTTCGCGTGGATCATACCCTGTTTCTACTTCTACTGTTACCGAGCCAGAACCCTCAGAAGAGCGGCTAAATATTTGCTTTATGCCCTCTAAATCTTGAACGGCTTCTTCTATACGAATTGTTACGCCTTGCTCTACATCCTCTGGTGTTGCACCTCGCAAACTTACGTTTATGCTTATCATGTCGGTTTCAAACGAAGGAAATACCTCAAGTGGTATTTTACTCGATAAACTAAACAGACCCGACAGTAGCAACGTTACTAGCAACAAATTAGCAGCAACGTGGTTTTTGGCAAACCAAGCTATCATTGTTTATCTCCTTGCTTTGCTGCACGGCGTTTTTTTAACTCTTCAACACTAATATCCTGCTCTTTTGCTTTTTCCTCAAGTTGCTCAGTTGATAAGCGCTTTCCTTTACCTTGCCTATTAGCTCCTCGGCTTTTAGGCTGCTCAGCACCAGCCTCACCTAAAATACTTACTTGTGTACCAGAACTCACCTGCCCAAGCGGCGTAACAACGACCCTATCATTCGCTTGTATACCGGTTTTGATCATTGCTTGTGTAGCATTTTGCCAAGCGAGTGTAATATCTTTACGTTTAAGTACACCCTCTTCAACAACATAAACGTACGTCCCTTGATAAATAGTACTGTTAGGGATTATAAGTGCGTTAGGTATTGTTTTACCTGTGATTTGCGCTTTTATATATTGTCCTATTTTTATAGGATACTGATTATTAGCAGTTGATTTATATGGGTCATTAATTTTAGCAACAACATAAAGCTGTTGTGCACTCTCATCTATTGCACCTTCAGTGCGAGATAGTTGTCCTTGCCAGGTTTGTTCACCAACCAAGTCAGATCTAAATTGAACTACCGAGCCGCCTTGATTCTTAGCGCCATCGCGATATTGCTCAGGTAAATTTACGAACGGAAGATCTTTATTTTTAATTGGTAAACGAATTTCTACGCTGTCTATTGCGTAAATAGTAGCAAGTTGCGTGTTATTACTAACAACCTGACCTAAATCAACACTACGGCTAAGTATTCGCCCAGCATATGGTGCTGTAACTTCTGTACGTTCTAAATCAAGCATCGCTTTTTCAAGCGCTGCTTGCGCCGATAAAACTTCAGCTTCTGCTGCTGCTAACTGAGGCTCACGTAATACTAAGCTATTTGCTTGTGTTGAATCACCAAGGCGCTTCCAATCAGTAATAGCTTGTTGTCCGCGCGCTTTTTCTTCCAGTAAGCCTTGCTCTGCTGTTAATAAATCAGCTTGTGCTGATTTAACTTCAGCCTGATGATCTCTATCATCTAACTTTAAAAGCACGTCGCCTTTTTTAAAAAAACCGCCTTCTCTAAATTCATTACTTACGTTAATTATTTGTCCTGATGCCTGAGCTATTAACAAACTTTGAGTACGCGGCTTAACAGTGCCATAGCTATCCACCATTACTTGGTAGCTTTGTGGCTTAATATCTAGCACAGCAACACTTATAATAGCCTTTGGTGGCGAGCCAGAACGTTTAGTTTCTGGCGGGTTAGCTTTAATAAACATAACAATTAAAAGGGTGGCAACAATAACCACTGCTGGAATAATAATTTTTGCTGTTTTAGTTTTCATCGTTATTGCTCTTTAGTTCACTTGAGGGTTTTGCAAAATCACCACCAAGGGCAACGTGTAAGTTAATTCTGTTAGCTATTAATTGGTTTTTAATGTCGATTAAAGAGCTTTGTGCATCGAAAGAACGGTCTTGTGCGTCAAGTACAGTAGTGTAAGTTACTAAGCCACTTTGATATTGCTCAAACGATAACTGCTCTGCTGCAAGTGCGTTTTCTTGCGCCTCAAGGGTGCTGCTATATTGTGACTTAAGAGACTGCTGCTGTGAAATCGCATTTTCTACATCACCAAATGCATCGTAAAGTGTTTGCAAATAGAGTTGCTCTTGCTTTTGTGTATTGAGCCTAGCTATTTCTTCATTCGCTTTTAAGCGTCCACCTTCAAAAAGTGGTGCAGAAATACTACCAAGCAGCGACCACGCGAGGCTTGATGGCGAAAATAAATCGCTCACTCTGTCGGTGCTATCACTTAAGGTGGCTGTTAAATTTAGACTCGGAAAGCGTTGCTTATGTGCATAAGCCAATGAGGCATCAGTAGCTAAAAGTTCATACCAACTTGCACGTAAAGTTGGTTTACGCGTTATAAGTTCAGAAGGTAAACCGAGCGGAATTTCTGTAGTAATAACAGGCAAATCACTACTTGCGGTAATAGCACCTTTTGGATATTCACCTAATAAGCGCTCAAGTACACGCGCCGAAGCCGTTAAGTTCGCCGTTTGAGTAGCAATGCGAGCGCGTTCAGTATTGAGCTCATTTCGGGCTAAATATACATCGAGTGCTTCGTTTATACCTTGGCGGTAACCCGATTCTATAATATCAAGGCTCTGCTGGGCATTCGCTTCTCTGCGTTTAAATAAATCGAGTAATTGTTGCGATGTAACAACATCAAACCAGCCTGTTACCACATCAGCAACGAGTTGCTGTTTAGCTTGCTCAAATCGTGCCTGTTGCGCTAAATAAGTAAGGTTAGCTTCACGCTTTGAATCAGAAAGCTTGCCCCATAAGTCCACCTCATAAGTTAGCTCTAGACTTACTGAACTTGCATTATCGTAGCTCACTGGGCGGTTGTCTTTACTGCGGCTAGTACGCGTTGATAAATCAAGGCTAGGCCAAAGCGCAGCACCCGATACAATAAGTTGCTGTTTTTGAATTTCTACATCGTAGCTAGTTTGTAAAAGCTGTTGGTTGTTTTTAAGTGCTTGTTCTACAAATTTGTTAAGCGTAGGGTTTTGTAACTGTGTAAGCCACTGCTCTTGTACTGTTAATACCGAGTTAGATGCTTTTTGCTGCCATTGCTCCGGCACATTATTAGGAGCTTGGTCTCGCTGCGACGAATTTAAATTACTCGCACAGCCACTGAGCAGCATCACACTGATTGCCAATAAGGTTGGCTTGCATTGCCAAATCATAATTAAACCTAAATTACTGCTATTTATGAACGTAATTCAAGCACTTTGGCAATATTTGCTCAACTTACTTTACATAACATTACATAGCTAGCGATGAACTAACATAATTGATAGTTATACGGTAAAAATAGACAAATGATCAGCACTTTTTAATGCTCAAAATATAAATATAAACGCTACGTATTAATATTTAAAGCAGAGGTAGGTATGCATTTTTAAAATCTACCTTACAAAAAATACAGTAGAAACTAAAAAGCCTCGCATAAACGAGGCTCTTAAATACAACTAACTAAGATACTTTTTTAAATCATCAAAGTTATCTTTATCTATTTTTAACGACTTTAATATTTTTTGTACGTTTCTACCGCATTGGTTGCCCTTTACTCTAAGAGGGTTAGAAAAAACGAGGTCGCCGACTAATTTATTATTTTGCATTTTCCAATCAACATAAACCGCTAACGAGCGATCGCCATCCCATTTATCACTAGTTGCCCTATAATTAAGTGCCTTACATGCAAAGTAAATATCTTTACCTACAACATAATGGTCAATTTTTACAAGCTTAGACATATAGTAATTAGCTGATTGCGTAATATTATGATCTGTTTCAAGTATAAATTCAGCTATGCCTGAATCTTTAATTTTAATATCGTTGACCATGCTGTTCGCTTTACCAGGGCCTATATTAGTACCAGCATAAACATCAATTTTTTGTTGTTTATTTAAAATTAATATACCCGATTTCTTTCCAGATATTCTGTTTAAGAGTTCAAACTTCCAGCCTAATGTAATGCACTTAGGCTCAGTTCTTCCTTTTCTCTCAAAGTTAATTAGCATTTCATCTTCGAATGATTTTTTAATTCGTAATGTAGATTGTTTAATTATTGTAGGGGCTTGAATACCAAATATTTCTATCGCTCTTTCGAGTCGCATTTTATTTTCTAAAAAGTCTGCGTTATGTTGCTTTACTGATATTTTGAACTCTTTGCTTTCACTAGCGCTTTTAGCCAGGATATAAATATCAGTTTTACATTCTCCTTTTTCTGATCTTGGTTTTCCGATATTTAGCACTGTGTAGCTTTCATTATTAAATTCGAATACTTTGCTGTTTTTAAACAACTTTATGAGTGAAATTTCAGTGTTTGAATAATTTATTATACCCATTTTAATCCTTTAATATATTCGAGTGAATTAAATTGAGTATATCAAACAATTAATATATGTCTGTATTTCGATTACTATTTAGTCAAATCATAAAATAAAAATGAGTTCAAAAAACAATCAGCTATTATTAAACATCATCAGAAAAGTTAGTCCCTACTCCACTATCTTTAAAATTATCAAAGCTATTAATAAATGCAAAAGGTATAAAATGAGTCATCGAAATATTTACTTGAGGAAAAATTGAGGTTGCTTATTCTTTTTAAGTTTAGGTACGACTCCTAGCCTTAACAATTTTCAATTTCCAGAATATACAGTTCTAAAAAACGTGAATACGTAGATTTTTTACATAAAAAAACGACCAGCAAAAGTTACATGGTCGTATTAAATTATTTTTTAAACATAGTAAATAGTTAGACTACTTTTTTATATTCATCTCTAAATGCTCATATATACTTTTTGCAATTTCTTTTGCAAAACCAACCGCAACGGCGTTGCCGATCATTTTGTAACCATTTGCGACATTTTTATAGTAAAAAGTAAAGTCATCAGGAAAGCCTTGAATTCTGGCACACTCCCTAACACTCAGTCGTCTATAATCATGTCCATCTACAAATGAAAATTTATTTGTCTCAACCTTAGTCATTACAGGCGCGCTCGGATGAATAGGCGCATGCCTCCCGCCCGCTTGAATAGTAAATGATGGTTGATCCCATGTTCTAACCCTATTACGAGACATAAACATTGTAGAAAAACCACCAATCATGTATTCGTGATTTGGTATTGATAGATCTAAATTTGGTTTTTGTTTTTCTTGAGCCGGTGTGGCTTTGCCATCTAAATCTTTAATAATATCTTTTAAAAACACTTTATCCGCTAAAGGCTCTGGAAAAGTAAAATCAATATTTAAATCTTTTTTAAATCCGATAAAAATAACTCGCTTTCTATCCTGCCCAACACCGTAGTCTGATGCATTGAGTAATTTAAAAAATAAATCATACCCTGCCTCAGAAAAAGTATTTTTTATACCTTCTAGCGCATCACTGTGTTTTGGATGTAGCATACCGCTGACATTTTCAGCAAGAAAAAACTTTGGCTGCTTGTCTTTAAGAATACGAATGAAATCAAAAAACAACTGACCTCTATGATCGTTTATACCTCTACGCGCACCAGCTTCACTCCAGCTTTGACAAGGTGGACCACCAATAATCCCATCACAATCAGGAACTTCACTAGAATCAACAATAGCAATACTACGGCGATCAAGAGGTGTTGATAAATGGTTTTTTTCGTATGTTTCCCAAATATCTTTATCATATTCGTTTGCATATACAATAGAAAAACCAGATTGTTGAAAACCTAAATCAAGTCCACCTGCACCTGAAAAAAATGATGATACTTTATACATAGAATTATAATTTCTTCTTGATATCTAGAGAGCAAATATAGTTTAAAATAAACTGTATGTAAACACAGCACTTATCCATTTATAATAACATTTGGTATTAAGTATTTCTACGAAATACTTAGCCCTAAACATCTCGCAAAGATGTGTTAGGAGTACAGTTTTTAAATTTAATATGCTGCTAAGAATTGTTCAACGGGGTTTAGTAACGCAGTGTAGTTTTTACTATTAGGAAGTAGCTTAAAGCTTAGATAAAGATACAAAAAAGCCCTAACCAAGGTTAGGGCTTTTTGCTTCTTACGAAAAATGGTGCCGACTAACCGAGTCGAACGGTTGACCTACTGATTACAAGTCAGTTGCTCTACCAGCTGAGCTAAGTCGGCACACAAAACTGTGTGCTAAGGCACTTTCAATTTTAAAGATTGAGAACTTTATAATGCACTTAAAATAAAAAGCCTTGCATAAGCAAGGCTTTAAATAAATGGTGCCTCGACGCGGAATCGAACCACGGACACGAGGATTTTCAATCCTCTGCTCTACCGACTGAGCTATCGAGGCACATAAACTGTGCGAGTTAATTGCAAAAAACTCTACATTTAACTTTAAAAAATGGTGCCGACTAACCGAGTCGAACGGTTGACCTACTGATTACAAGTCAGTTGCTCTACCAGCTGAGCTAAGTCGGCACACAAAACTGTGTGCTAAGGCACTTTATCAATTTTAAAGATTGATAACTTTTAATAAATGGTGCCTCGACGCGGAATCGAACCACGGACACGAGGATTTTCAATCCTCTGCTCTACCGACTGAGCTATCGAGGCACATAAACTGTGCGAGTTAATTGTAAAAACACTACATTTAACTTTAAAAAATGGTGCCGACTAACCGAGTCGAACGGTTGACCTACTGATTACAAGTCAGTTGCTCTACCAGCTGAGCTAAGTCGGCACACAAAACTGTGTGCTAAGGCACGTATAATAATATTAAATCTTATTGATTTCAAACATTATTATTTAATAATGGTGCCCAGACGCGGAATCGAACCACGGACACGAGGATTTTCAATCCTCTGCTCTACCGACTGAGCTATCTGGGCGTGCGGCGTATTAAACGAGTTTTGCCCTTACAAGTCAACTTTTTTTTTACCCTTTATAACTGTTTGAACGGTTTTCAGCCAGTTGAGTCTATTTTTTATTAATAACGTTTATTTTTCCTACAAAACCAGACTATAACTATAATAAATATAATTAAACCAGACTAAAACCGTAGTGAATTAATATTTGTAAATGTTACGATCACTTTGAAAAATACGATAATAGCTTATCGTAGCCAACATATACCAACGGGAACAATTAATGCAGAGTAAATTCTCTTCACCGGTTAAAGGCTTACTGCCACTTTTTTTGGTCATGAACATTGCAGTAACAACACTCGCTATTGTTGCCTATTCATTTTACTTACAAAATGAAGAACAATCTGAAAAAATAGCAACTCCTATCGATATAGCAACGCTTGCAACAAGACTCGACTTGCCGATGGTCGATGCTTTAACGATGTATGGACAGGGAAAAGTAAAACAACTCCTCGATTTAACATCGTTATTAACTGATGATTTAGAATATACTCTGTACCGTTTTAGCCCAACGTCACAAGCAGAATTAGTTTACAGCAGCACTAAACCAGCAATCCCTTCAACTGGATTAAAAGAGCATTTAGTCGAACAAGGTATTTTACATCATATTTTAACTTTGAATGATCAACCTATTGGTGAGTTAATCATTCAACAAAACCTGCCGCCACCAGCATTAAGTGCACAAAAATCTCAAGTTATTGCATATATAATTGCAATTGCCAGTGTAATCTCTCTATTTATATTAGCTTTATTATTTAATATGCACATTAATATTCGCTTGCGTAAAAGTACTGGGTTGTTGAGCGAAGAACTTCAAGAAATAACCGAAACAGATAATTACAATAGTAGTGTAAGCGAACGTTTAGATATTGGTTTAGGTGTAGTAGCTCAAAATATTAATTTGCTCCTGCAAAAAGTTCAAACTGTAATGGCAAGTAATGACTCTTCACAAAAAGAATTACAAAAGCTCCAAAATGGTTTAGAAACAGAAGTACATAACCGTACAGTTGCACTTGAACAAGCAACATTAAAAGCCGAGCGAGCAAACGATACCAAAACAACCTTCTTAGCGACCATGAGCCACGAAATCAGAACCCCTATGAATGGGGTTATTGGGACCATTGATTTATTGCGTCAAACAGAGCTTGATGGCGCACAGCATCGTTTAAGCACTATTATCCGTGAGTCTGCCTTTTCTTTATTAAGTATATTGGATGATATTTTAGATTTTTCTAAAATTGAAGCCGGTAAATTAAATATAGACCCCACACCTTTTTCAATAACAGATACTATTGAGGAGGTTGCTCGAGTACTTTCTTCAGTGGCTAAAAAGCGCGAGCTTGATTTAGAGCTATCAATAGCTCCTGATATCCCTATTAACCTTACTGGTGATACGGTAAGAGTTCGCCAGGTACTCTATAACCTTTGTAGTAATGCGATTAAATTCACAAGCACCGATGAAAAAACACAAGGGCACGTGAAAATATCAGTCGAAGTGGCGCATAACACGGCTGATCACTTTACTTTACGCTTTTGTGTAACTGATAACGGCAAAGGAATGAATCAAGCGCAACTACGCGAAATATTTAATCCCTTTATTCAAGCTGAAAACTCAATTACTCGAGAATACGGCGGTACTGGCTTAGGTTTATCAATCTGTAAGAGTTTAACGGAATTAATGCTGGGCACTATAAACGTTACTAGCCATATTGGTATTGGTAGTGAGTTTATCGTTGAGTTGCCATTTAGCACTTCAGGAAAGATTAAATACGCTCACAAAGGCGCATTAAACGGCAAACATATTGTTGTTGTGAGTAATCATCTTGAGCGCGAAAAAATCATGTATCGTTATCTATCTTTTATGGGCGCTAAAATAACGTATGTCCATAATGAACAAGAAATTGCAGAGCATCAAGATGATACAGATATAATATGGGTAGTCGATGGCATAGATAATATGGACGCTATTAACGCGCTTTTAAGGCGTTTACTTTACTCTTTAGAAGATAACAACCAACAAGCTGTTGTGTTAAGTAAATTAGACGAAGCGGCAATTAACCATAAAAATATTTTTTATATTAATGCCGCACCATTATGTAAATCTAATTTTATGCTCTCGATACTGGTAGCAGCAGGTTTGCATCAACCAAAACAAATTAAAAAAGCTAAAACACTTAATAACTTTTTAAGCACCGAACAGGCTCGTCAAGCTAATAAGTTAATACTACTTGTTGAAGACAACCTATTAAACCAACAGGTTTTAACTGATCAGCTGCATATTTTAGGTTATGGGGTCGAAGTTGCTAACGACGGTGAAGAAGGGCTTAATATGTGGAGAAAAGGTAACTACTCACTTATTTTAACCGATTTACATATGCCTAAAATGTCGGGTTACGATATGGTCGAAAAAATCCGTAATGAAGCCGAACTGTTAGACTCCATTGATGCCCAACCTCATATTATTGCTGTTACAGCAAATGCTTTAAAAGGCGAGAAAGAGCGCTGTTTAGCGGTAGGCATTAATGACTTTATTACAAAGCCTATAGAACTAAATTCTTTAGAAGATACATTGAAGCGCTGGAGTAACAAACAAAACCAAGGACAAAATGTAGTGGCGCATCAAAATATGGCACTACCGATAGACATGGAAGCAGTTGCTAAATATGTAGATGGAGACAAAGCTAAACAAGTCCGCTTTTTCAAAATGTATTTAGAGCAGAGCCAAAGTTTAATTAAATCTATTAACTCGGGTGTAATGGTAAGTGATTTAGACGAAATAGTTGACGGTTGTCATCAATTAAAATCCATTTCAAAAACAATTGGTGCGCAAATGGTTGCCGACCTTGCCAGTACTTTTGAAGATAAATGCAAAAAAGATGAACTTACAACTGATGAGTTAATTAATTTAAGAGATGAATTAGAAATTGAATACTCAAAGGCAGCTCAATTTTTAAAAGAGCAAGTTAAAATCGCTGAACAAGAAGACGAACTGGTTGATTAAATAAATGAGCATAAAAAAAGGGCTACATAGCCCTTTTTTTAAATTCAGAAAATATTACTTTTCTGGTGGTCTATAACCTTCAATTTCTACATCTTTATCTTCAAACAAAAATCCAACCATTTGTTCTTCTAAAAATATGCGATGCTCTGGGTCCATCATATTTAAATGCTTTTCGTTTATAAGCATTGTTTGTTTATGTTGCCACTGAGCAAAAGCTTCTTTAGAGATGTTGTTAAAAATCTTTTCGCCAATTTCACCTGGATATAGTTGAAATCCAAGACCTTCGGCTTCTTTTTGTAACTTTTGACAAAATACGGTACGTGCCATGATTGATTCTCTTTAGCGCTAAATGCCAATAGTTTAACCTATTGGTGCAATTTGTTTAACCAACTTTTTAGTTGGGGCAGCCAAACCCACTTCAACTGATTGATCTAACGGATACCAAACTAACGGCCTGTCATTAACTACATCGGGAATATTTTTAATATTAAGGACATGCGGATTAATAGTCAGCTCAAAATGCGAAAATACATGTGTAAAAGGCTCAAGCGCACTTAAGTTAGCTTCTAGCCCTTGCTGTGCTATAAATACTTCAAGTTCGTTAAGTTCGTTAAATTCAAAAAAACCAAATAATCCTCCCCAAATTCCTGAATTTGGTCTTTTTTCCATTAATACTTTGTTGTCACATTGAATAATTAACTGATGGCAAGCCTTTTTAGGAACCGCTTTTTTTGGTTTTGAATGAGGAAATGTTTTTACTTCCCCCATTTTATAAGCGCCACAGCGTGAGTTTAACGGGCATGCCTGGCAATCAAAACGGCTTCGAGAGCATAAGCTTGACCCTAAATCCATCATAGCCTGATTAAACTCTGTAACATTATTTTTAGGTGTTAGCTGCTCACTTAAATGCCACAACTGAGTTTCTACTTTTTTAACACCATACCAACCTTCAACCATAAAAAAACGAGCTAGCACTCGCTTAACATTACCGTCTAAAATTGGATGATGCTGCCCTAGCGATAACGATAATACAGCACCTGCAGTTGAGCGCCCTATTCCAGGTAAATCAATTACTTCTTCAAGCGTTGTAGGAAACTGTCCATTATATTTATCGCGCACTATTTT
This sequence comes from Pseudoalteromonas sp. Z9A5, assembly GCF_011378875.1. Lineage (NCBI taxonomy): Bacteria > Pseudomonadati > Pseudomonadota > Gammaproteobacteria > Alteromonadales > Pseudoalteromonadaceae > Pseudoalteromonas > Pseudoalteromonas sp. Z9A5. Next base: position 308,735 of record NZ_WTLC01000001.1, on the reverse strand, counting down.
AGCTGTTTTATGTAGATTACGCGCACGAGCGTAATAACCTAAACCAGTCCAATGATGTAGTACCTGATCTTCATCCGCATTCGCTAATGCAATAATATCGGGAAAGCTTTCCATAAATTTTTCAAAATAAGGAATTACAGTAACTACTTGAGTTTGCTGCAGCATCACTTCAGACATCCATACTTTATAAGGTGTTTTTGCTAATTGCCAAGGTAATGTTTTTCGACCATGAAGGTGATACCAATCAACAACTTGGTTAGAAAACCAATTTGATTGTTCTTTATTTAAATCCAAAATATTTTACTTTCACTAATGCTCAATGGCGGCTCAGTCTATTGCAGTTATTAAAAAGATCAAGCTATGAGGGCTGTTAAATCAGCTAAACCTTGTGATTGGTGCGCTGGTCAGGGATAATACTCAACCATTTTTAAACACATTGTTTTTGTCAGGCCAATAATATGAGTGAATCAACCAACAGTAATCTTGAGCAAGCTAAGCAAGAAGGTAAATACATCCGCACTATTCGCAGTTTTGTAAAACGCGAAGGTCGATTGACCAAAGGTCAAGCTGCTGCAATTGAAAAATGCTGGCCAACTATGGGCTTAGAGCATAAAAACGGCATGCTTAATTTAAGTGAGGTTTTTGGCAACAACAATGATGTAGTGCTTGAAATTGGCTTTGGTATGGGCAAGTCACTTGTAGAGATGGCAAAAAATGCACCACATCTAAACTTTATAGGCATTGAAGTACATCGTCCTGGTGTTGGTGCTTGTTTAATGGATGCTGACGAAGCTGGCATTACTAATCTACGTATTTTTGAGCACGATGCAGTTGAAGTACTTGCCGATTGTATTGCTGAAGAAAGCTTAACAACATTACAATTATTTTTCCCAGATCCTTGGCACAAAAAACGCCATCACAAACGTCGTATTGTACAAGGCGATTTTGTTGAAAAATTACGTTCGCAATTAAAAATGGGCGGTGTTTTTCATATGGCTACTGATTGGGAAAACTACGCAGAGCATATGCTTGAAGTAATGCAGGCAGCGCCTGGTTTTAAAAACCAATCTGAAACGAACGACTATGTTCCACGCCCTGATTTGCGTCCGCTCACTAAATTTGAGCAACGCGGCCATCGTTTAGGTCATGGCGTATGGGATTTAATGTTTGAACGTACTAAATAACTTAATACTGTTATTTAATTTATCAATAATACTAAAAAAACTGTAAGGCAAAGTCATTTATGAGCATATTAACCAACCCAAGTTCACTGTTACTTCGAAATAGCGAGGAACTAACGGGGAAATCTATCTTGGTGGTCAACTTTGCTCAGGATGGCTTTTTAACCGAACTTAAAAAACTTAATCCACAAAGTAAAGTAACCGCATTTAGTTACAACCACGCTAATGGCGTTTTTGCTAAAAACACTAAAGATGTTGAGATATGTGTAAATCACATAATGACAGGTAATGACTATGATTTAGTTATTCTTTATTACCCTAAATCAAAGCCTGAACTGCTAATGGCGCTTGATAATATTCGAGCCATTATTACACCAGATGCTAAATTACTTGTTGTTGGTGAAAATAAAAGTGGTGTTAAATCGATTGAAAAACAATTAGCAGGAAAAACGGTTTATAGTAATAAAATTGATTCAGCAAGGCATTGTGTTCTTTACTCTTTTTCTGAAATAAAACAGCGCTCTAGCTTTGATATTACTGAGTACCATAAGCAATTTTTAGTAACAGTTGCAGACACAGAATTTACAGCTATTAGTGTACCTGGTGTATTTAATCACGGTGGTTTAGACATAGGCACAAAAGTGCTGCTTGAAAACGCACCGACACTTAATCAAGGTAAAGTACTCGACTTTGGATGTGGTGCAGGCTTAATTGCTACATTTTTAGGATTAAAAAATCCAGCACTAGATTTTCTGTGCAGTGATGTAAGTGCTTTAGCTACCTACGCCACTGAGCAAACTTTAAAGCTCAATAGCATCAAAGGTGAAGCTATATTAAGTGATGGTCTTAACAGCATTACTGGAAAGTTTGATTTAATAATTAGTAACCCACCATTTCATACGGGTATCTCTACTGATTACACGGTAGCTGAAGCGTTTTTATCAAATGCTAAACAGCATCTAACTAAATTAGGTAAACTGAATATTGTGGCAAATAGCTTCTTAAAATACCCGCCAATTTTAGAAACACAATTTGATAATTACCAAACCGTGTTCAAAAATAATAAATTTGCTGTATATAGCAGTTAAATAAAAATTAGCGGCGATAAATTAGTGTCGTTATATCTATAAATTAATCATTACAGTATATAGATACCAAACTACACCGATACGCAAAAATACTATTTTAGAGCCCTGAGCCAATAACACTCTAGTTAGTTTAAATGAATTTTAATCTAACAACTTTGATTATTAGGTGAGTATTTAAGGTACTCACCCTAGCTGATGAAAAATATAAAGATTAATTTAGTTTTTTTCCTCCACTTTCTCTTGTCTTTGCTAAACTAAAACTCTCGAACATTGAAAATAACTCAGGCGACGATGACATAATGCCTAAAAAAGTACATCAAAGTAGCATTCGTAAAGCATTAATAAATTTAATTATGCTCATAACTGCTATTTGCCTGTCGTTATCTATTTCTATTTCTACATACTTAAGCGTTAAAGAACAAAAACAATTAATAATTAATAAGCTTGTTATTCTTTCTGAAATTGTTGCTTTTGATGCTGGAAAATCTGTTGCGGATGATGATAGAAAAACCGAAGAAAAACGCCTAAAGTCATTTGATAAAATTCCCCTTATAAAAAACATTCATATTTACACAATTGAAAAAACATCACAGAAGCCGGTATTTTTTATTAGTTTTAATGCAAAAAAAACGCCCCCTGTTCCTCTTCGAATAGACAGTGTTAATGATTTAGCTGAGCCACGTATAACAAATGAATATATTGAGCTTATACGCCCTATTTCTCACAATGAAAAATTAATTGGCTATGTTTACATGCGAGGCAGCCTTGAAAGCCTTGATATTTATATAAAACATAAAATATTAATTGATATGCTACTAACTTTATTAATACTGGTTGTTGTATATTTTATTGCTGTAAAAACACAAAAAAGAATAGCAAAACCTATTGAGCATTTGAGCATGTTATTGCAAGACGTATCAAAAAATCATAACTATGATGCGCGTGCACCTATAACAAATGTGAAAGAAATTACGGTACTTTCAAATAGCCTAAATATAATGCTTGCCCGGACTCAAAAACAGCTTACTCGTCACGAAAAAGACAAAGAAGAAATAAAACAGCTAAACCAGAGCCTTGAAGAAAAAGTAAATCAACGCACAATCGCACTCAGAGAAGCCAATCAAGAACTGCTGTCGACCTTAGAGCGAATGCATCAATATCAGACTCAAATTGTTGAAAACGAAAAAATGGCATCTTTAGGGCAAATGGTGGCCGGTGTTGCTCACGAAGTTAATACACCAATTGGACTTGGGATTACAGGCTCTACATTACTAAGGGATAAGTTAGCTGATATTCAAATAAGCTTTAACGATCAAAACCTAACCTCTAATCAATTAAAACGATTTATAGATGAAGGCATCGAGAATTTAGATTTGATTTATCGTAACTTAAACCGCGCTGCCGATTTAATTGCTAACTTTAAAAAGGTAGCCGTTATTCAAGATGATGGAATTAAGAAAAGCATTAATCTTCATAAACTCATTAGTGACGTTTTAACATCAGTGCAATCAGAGCTTATTACTAAAAAACCGATAGTAACCGTTAACTGTCCTACAGACTTATTAGTGCAAAGTAAGTCAGACCCTTTGCAGCAAGTATTTCAGCAGTTACTAATCAACTCTGTTGTGCATGGCTTTATTGGCACTGAAAATAATGAAATTAAAATTGATGTTGAACTAACGGATAAAAAATTAACAATTATTTACAGTGATAATGGTCAAGGCGTGGATAAAAATGTTAAACATCGAATTTTTGATCCTTTCGTAACCTCTAAAAGAGGGCAAGGCGCAAGCGGTCTTGGTATGCACCTTGTCTATAATTTAGTGACTCAGGCTTTAGGCGGACGAATTCTGTTTGATTTAGAAGAAAAACACGGTGCACGCTTTATAATTACAATACCTTGAATAAATATCATTAAATAAGTATAAACTTTAAGTTTATACTTGAATTAACATTTTATGACCTCATTAAGAAGGCATGTGATAAAACTTGTAATGTTATTTAATTACATTAAATAATTAATACTTAGCAATTTATGAACTTTATTATCTTTGCGATATCACATACATTGATGAAAGGTTAAAAAATGATATAATTTCGATTTGAATTAGTCTGATTATTTTAAGCACCTTTACCTGATTGATCGATGTATCAATTTTTAAAGGAAATGGCTTCGACTTCGTAGTTCAAATAATTACATCCGTAAATATATCAATTAAACAGTAGCTTTTGCACAGCCCTTTTTAGGTAGACTTTGGATTCCTCTACTGTTTTATTTTTATCCAAATTGTTTTTCTTGTTAACAATTGGATATAATCTTATAATCTCTAGTAATCGATTTTATTGAATAACGTCGATTTTTTTGTACGTAAAACAATCCAAAAAGGTTAATTAATAATGCAAACGCCAGTCATTCTGATCGTAGAGGATGAAGACGTAACTCGACTAAACCTCGTTAGTTTATTTGAAGCTGAAGGTTACAAAGTTATTGAAGCCATTGATGGCGATGATATGCATGACAAGCTTACAAATAACGATGACGTCAATCTTGTAGTTATGGACATCAATCTTCCAGGTAAAAACGGTCTTATTTTAGCCCGTGAATTACGCCAAAAGCGTAAAGTAGGCCTTATTTTCTTAACCGGTCGTGATAACGACGTTGATCGTATTTTAGGTCTTGAAATCGGTGCAGATGATTACATCACTAAACCGTTTAACCCACGTGAGCTAACTATTCGAGCTCGCAATCTAATTACTCGTACTGCTTTAGGTGGTGAAGAGTCAATATTAGAAACAAATGGTGTTATTACGTTTAATGGTTGGGAATTAGACGAAAATAGTCGTTGCCTTACTTCTCCAAGTGGTGATGCTAAGCGTTTGCCTAAAGGTGAATATAGAGCATTGCGTTTAATGCTTGATTCTCCAGGTCGTATTTTTAGCCGTGAGCAACTAATCAAACATATGACAGGGCGTGAGCTTCGTGCAAACGACCGTACTGTTGATGTTACTATACGCCGTATTCGTAAACACTTTGAAAGCGATAACTCAACGTCTGAGTTAATCAGCACCATTCATGGTGAAGGTTACCGCTTCATTGGTAAAATCGACAGCTAAATTAGAATAACGTTACGTTACTCTAATTGTTGTAAAAATAAATGAAGGGCTTCTTGTCCTTCATTTATTTTATCCGCTAATACTTCCAACCACTCATTTAGTACTTCATCTGTTTCATCAATAGCACCATACTCCATTACTTTTGCATGTAATTGCACATCATTTAAGCCTACAGAACCTGCAGCTCCTTTAAGCTTATGCGCAACAGACTTATACTCTTCTCTATCGCCTGTATTTAATGAAGTAAGTAACTCTTGTTGATATTGCGGATTTAGCTTTTCAAATAATTGGCTGCTGCGCCTAAATACAACTAAGCCCATTGAATTAACAAAGTCTTCTATTGTTTCAACATCGAGTAAATGTGCGTTAATTCCAACAAGTGCTTCTTCGCTCACTTTTAATTGTGGTTTATCACATTCAACTTTTTTGATATCGAATAGGTCGGCTAACATTTTATCTAGTTTTACTGTATTGATTGGTTTAGCCAGCGCACCTTGTATGGATATACCTTTAAGATCTTCTTCGGCGCTTCGCACGTTTGCAGTAAGTGCAACTATTGGAAGTTTATCAAAGTGACTATCAGCCCTAATTTGTCTTGCCACTTCATCGCCGTTTATATCAGGCAATTGCATATCGAGTAAGACTAAATCTAAATCATCTTCAGTTTCTACAAAAGAGAGTGCGTCTTCACCCGTTTCAGCCCATAACACTTCGTGTCCACGTTGCTCTAGTAAGTTAGTTGCAATCTCAGCATTAAGCGGAACATCCTCAACTAATAAAATATACAAGCCACGACCAACATAGCTTTGTTCTGTTGGAGCTATACATAAGTTTAGTGGAATTTGCACAGTGAAGCAGCTTCCCTCGCCTTCCTTGCTATCTACCGTAATAACCCCTTTCATTGCACTAACTAATGCTTTAGTTACTGACAAGCCGATTCCTGAACCTATTGCATTGGTTCCTTTTAAATCAGGTGCTTTATAGTACATATCGAATATACGTGGAAGTTGTTCTTGTGGAATACCTTGTCCAGTATCCGATACCTTCATTATTAGCCAAGGACCTTCAACACGATTTTCGCGACTACAAACAAGTTTAACTTGGCCATTTTGAGTAAACTTAACAGCGTTATTAATAAGGTTCCAAACCACTTGGCGTAAACGAGTCGGGTCGAGTTGAGCGTAAACATCAAGCACACCATCACGTTCAATATTAAACTCTAATTCTTTTTGCTCTGCAATCAGACCTGCAAAGTTAACAACATCATTAATAAAGTCAGATACATTAATAGGGTTAGTCGCTATATCGAGCTGATCTCTATCTATTTTATCAAGATCGATAATATCGTTGAAAATATTACCTAATGTTTCAGCACTCGAAAAAATAGTATTACCCCAACTACGTTGCTGCTTGTTTAATTCGGTATCAAGCAGCATTCGCGTTAAACCAACAATACCATTTAACGGTGTGCGCAATTCATGGCTAAGAGTTGCAATAAACTTACCTTTATCTTTATAGGCAGTTTCGAGTGCTTGGGCAGCTTCTTTACGACTAGTAATGTCACGTCCAAAGCCAAGTAAGCCTATGTATTCACCTTCATCATTAATAAAAGGTAATTTACGTAACTCAAACCAACGCTTTTCACCATCTACGTCATAACCAACGTCGATAGTAATACCTTGATGAGTCTGCTCTACTTTTTTATCACTTTCGAGTACATCAGATAAAAATTCGCTTGGAAAAATTTGCTCCGCCGTTTTACCAATAAGTTCAGCACTGGTTTTACCCATAACTTCTTCAAACATTTTATTACAACCAGCAAACACACCATTATTATCGCGGTAATAAAATAAGTCGGGGGATGAGTCGACAGTAGAGCGCAGTAACATACCTTGCTGTGCAAGTTCTTGTTGTGTTTTTTTACGTTCAGCAATTTCTTTACGTAACTCTTCAATGGCGCGATGTTTAGCATGAAATGCCATTTTACGCTCATCTATCTCCATATTTAAACGGTTGATATTATCTTTAAGTGTTTGGTTTAATAACTTTTCTTGTTTTGTTGCGCTATCAAGATAAGCGTATGAGGCATCTAATTGACGAATTGAATTTAATAATACGCTTATAATTAATGGAGAAACCACTGCTGTAAAAAATATCACAGCTAAAATATCAACTAAATGAATTTCACCTACTGCAACATAATAAAACATGCTTGATAAAATAAGGGATGCGGTTAGCAATAACGCATAACAAATAGCGGCAGTTTTAAACTCACCAAATCGAGTTATTAGGCTGGAAAGAACTCGAACCCAAGGGCTCAAAGAATAATCGGTCATAGTTAAGTTTATCTCTTAGCTGTGTGCTTAAATATAAATGAGGCAGTACAAATTACTAAACATACTATTTTGCCAGATTTTAGCATTTTTCTATTAGCTATTTTCATGTTGTGTGATAAAAATAGAAAAAATTCATGTTTGAAAGTAAACGCAGGTAAAAGTCCTCGTTTCAGCTAGTGATTATTTCGTGTAAAATGCGGCGCATTATCATTGCCAATAACGAGTAACATACCATGCAAATCAACATGCCCGATATAGCCGACACGGCACCCGCCTTACAAACAGGTAAATTAGACTGGGTTGGCATGGCTGAAATTGAGTTGCCATTTATTTTTGAATCGCGTGATACATCCCCAGTTACTGTTAATGCTAAAGCCCGCGCCTTTGTTAATTTACACAAAGAAGATGCTAAAGGCATTCATATGTCACGCTTATACTTGGCACTAGATACGCTATCAACCGAGCAACATGTTAATCCACAAACATTAGCGGGCACTCTAAACTCTTTTATTGCCAGCCATGAAAACTTGAGCGATAAAGCACAAATTGAGTTTAAGTTTGAGCTGCCACTGCGCCGTAAATCACTATTAAGCGGCAAAGTAGGTTGGAAAAGCTACCCTATTATATTAACGAGTACTATTGAGCATAATATTATTAGTTATGAGCTGAGTGTTGATGTTACTTATTCATCAACTTGCCCATGCTCTGCGGCACTTGCGCGCCAGCTTATACAAAATGCATTTAGCGAAAAGTTTAATCAAGAAACATTAAGTCAAAAAGATGTACACGAGTGGCTTGGCACAACACAAGGAATTGTAGCAACACCTCACTCTCAACGCTCAATTGCGAATGTAAAAGTAAAACTTGATAACGATATTAATGAATTCGATGTTGTTAGCTTAATTAATACTCTTGAAGATGAACTTAAAACACCGGTACAAGCGGCTGTAAAGCGCGAAGATGAACAAGAGTTTGCTCGCTTAAATGGTCAAAATTTAATGTTTTGCGAAGATGCAGCCAGAAAAATAAAGGCAATTTTAGAGCGTGACAAATATGCAGACTATTGGTTGCAAATAAACCATTATGAGTCGCTACACGCCCATGATGCAGTTGCAATTGCCGTTAAAGGAATTACTAACGGTTACAAAGCATAATAGGTAAAAATACCTTTAAATAAACCATACGATAATAATTTCATAACCACCTGTGTTTAGGCATATAAATTGCTTAACTCAAGCAGTGTCAATTTGTTGTTATGGAGTTATCGTATGGAATTTGCTTTATTATCAATCTTAGTATTAGTCGTAGGTGCATCAATTGTTGCGTCAAAATTTAATGATGACGGCGGAAACCCTTATCCTTTTACGCGTAAACAAAGCGTATTTACACAAGTAGAAAGTGCTTTTTTAAACTTATTAGAACGCGCTGTAGGCGATCAATATAAAATTGTTAGCCGTGTAAAGCTAATTGATGTAATTGACTGTAAAGAAGGCTTATCTCCTAAATCTAAACGCGCAGCAATTGCTAAAGCAAAAAACAAACAACTTGATTTTGTGTTAATCGATAAAGAAAAAATGACGATTGTGGCTGCTGTTGATTTAGTTAACAACGCCAACAAAGATGGACATAAAGCACAACGAGATTGGTTTGTTAATGGTGCTTTAGAAGCTGCGGGTATTCCACATATTCGTATGAAAGTAAAATCAGGATACCGTCCTTCAGAAGTACGCGATGCCATTATGTTTAAACTTGGTAAGCCTGCACCTTCGCAAGCACAACGCCCAGCTCGAAATCGCGTAAACAAACCGGCCGTACTTTCACCATCTCAAGCTAAAGCACATACAACTGCCCTAGCTGAAATTTAACAATTTTGTTTCCTAATTAAATACTCTCCTAAAAGTATTCAAAGCGAGCTGCATAAAACGGCTCGCTTTTTTGTTTTTTATTACTAACTTCACGTATAATAAATTTATTCAAACTCAGGAATTTAAAACTATGAACGTTGGTATTATTGGCGCAATGGAGCCAGAAGTTAAAATTTTACGTGAAGCAATGCAAAACCCACAAATTTTAACAAAAGCAGGTTTTACTTTTTATACTGGCGAACTTGCTGGTAATACAGTAACACTCGTTCAATCTGGTATTGGTAAAGTAGCTTCAACTATTGCTACCACACTACTTATCGATAACTTTAAGCCTGATTCTGTTATTAACACTGGCTCTGCCGGTGGGTTTGACCCATCGCTAAGCGTAGGCGATGTAGTAATTTCGTCAGAAGTTCGTCACCACGATGTAGATGTAACAGCATTTGGTTATGAAATAGGTCAAGTACCACAAATGCCACCTGCTTTTATTGCTCACCCTAAATTGGTTGAAGCCGCGCAGCAAACAATTGCACAAATTAGTGAAGTAAAAACCTTAGTTGGCTTAATTTGTACTGGCGATACATTTATGTGTGACCCTGTACGTATTGATAAAGCACGTAGCGATTTCCCAACAATGCTTGCTGTTGAAATGGAAGGCGCATCTATCGCGCAAACATGTTTTGCACTTAATACACCATTTGTTGTTATTCGCTCTATGTCTGATATTGCTGGTAAAGAGTCACCACAATCATTTGAAGAGTACCTAGAAACGGCATCAATCAACTCATCTAAAATGGTTGTCGCACTGCTTGAAAAGCTAACAGCAGTTAAGCTGTAAATGCTAAGCAATATTGTTCAAAATCATTTGGACTTTATTGTATTTATTATAGCGCTCCTTGCTGAGCGCTTTTTACCATTAGTAAGTTGGTATCATCCTAATACCGCTTTGGTTGCTGTTTTTAATGCAATTGGCAAACGAATATATAAAAGCAAAGAACCCAATAGCTATCAGTACTTATCCTCATTGTTGGCAAGCACACTTATTTTAAGCGTTATCCTCACTATTATTATTCTACTATTAGAATTTGCTTTTTACCCTGAACTACTTGCGGGGCTTATTTTATACTTATGTTTAGAGAGTAAAAGTATTGATAAAAAAGCACTGCGTATTGCAAAACTAACTAAGCAAAATCAAAAATCTACAGCTCGCGAATTATTAAAGCCTTTACTCGCGCGTGATGTGAGTAAGCTTTCAGCTCCAGGAATTATTAAAGCGTTAATAGAGAGTTTAATACTGCGAACCGCACGTTACTATTTTGTCGTTATATTTATATTTTTAATATTGGGTCCTATTGCTGCACTTGCCTATAGATTACTAACTTTAATCCAGCAAGCATGGCGAAATGAAATAGCACCTAATAGCCCTTTTTTAAAACCATTGAAAATAATTCTTTTTGTTATAGAGCTTATTCCTATGCGCTTACTTGCCCTGACTATTGCAGCAAGTAAAGCAACCAAACAAAGCATGCATTACATAAAGCATTATGGCAGGCACTTTTATCAAAAAAATACTGGTTGGCTACTAAGTGCATGCTCAGCATCACTTGGTGTACAACTAGGCGGACCCGCAGTCTATTTTGGTGCACGCTTTAATAAAATGCGTATTGGTACTGATAGGCTTCCCACTGCTGACGATGTACCCGTAATAATTAACAGATTAAATCAAGCTCGTGCATTTTGGCTATTAGTCATTGTGGCTGTTGAAATATTAAAAGTGGTTTAGTGCCTATTTTCTAAAAATTATTTACCCCTCTAAAATACAAACACAAAAAAACCAGCCTAAGCTGGTTTTTGTTTATTACCTGCGGTATTAAGCAATGGTAATGTTTGCAAACTTACGTTTACCTACTTGGTAAATAGCCGTTGTACCTTTTGCTACTTCAAGTTTGGTGTCTGTAATTTTATCTTCGCCGTTAAGTTTAACTGCACCTTGCTTAATCATGCGCATAGCTTCTGACGTACTTGCCACTAAATTTGCTTCTTTAAGTAAGTTAGCAATTAATATAGTGTCTTGATCAATCGTTACAGTCACTTCTGGGATTTCATCTGGTAACGCTTTTTTCTGAAAGCGTTGAATAAAATCGTCATGAGCGGCTTGTGCATCTTGTGCATTATGAAAACGAGTAATTAACTCTTTAGCTAGTTCAATTTTAATATCGCGTGGATTAGTACCTTGCTCAACACGCTCTTTTTGAGCTGCAATCTCTTCAATTGAAAGTGCACTTAACAAGTCATAGTAACGCCACATTAGTACATCACTAATAGACATTATTTTACCAAACATATCGTTCGGTGCATCAGTAATACCAATGTAGTTACCAAGCGACTTAGACATTTTTTGAACGCCGTCAGTCCCTTCAAGCAATGGCATCATTAATACTGTTTGCGGTTTCTGACCTTCTACTTTTTGCAGCTCACGCCCCATAAGTAAATTAAAACGCTGATCAGTACCACCAAGCTCAACATCAGACTCAAGTGCAACAGAATCCCACCCTTGTACTAATGGATATAAAAATTCATGTATTGCAATTGGCTGACCGCTACCGTAACGCTTTTTAAAGTCATCACGCTCTAGCATTCTAGCTACAGTTTGATTTGCTGCTAATTTGATCATACCCGCAGCGCCTAACTTTTCCATCCAGGTAGAGTTAAAGGCAACTGTAGTTTTAGCCGGATCAAGAATTTTAAAAACTTGCTCTTTATACGTTTCAGCATTGGCAAGTACGTCTTCGCGAGTAAGTGGCTTACGCGTTACGTTTTTTCCTGTAGGGTCACCAATCATTCCGGTAAAGTCACCAATTAAGAAAATAACCTCATGTCCTAGGTCTTGAAACGTTTTCATTTTATTAATTAGTACAGTGTGACCTAAGTGTAAATCAGGTGCTGTTGGATCAAAACCAGCCTTAATTTTTAGCTTTTTACCCGACTTTAGTTTTTCAACTAATTCGTCTTCAATTAATATTTCTTCTGCACCGCGTTTTATCTCTGCTAGAGCGGTTTGTAAATCCACTGTGTATTACTCCAAAATTCTGCCGACGAAGGGGGCGACTAGTTACTTGCGCAATCACGGTTTAAAAAGGTTTAAACCGAATTTATATATATTGCTAACATAACAAATTTTTACCTAATTTAAATAAATTTTTAAACGATTAATGCAACTTAATAAAAAGAGTACAGTCTCAGTTTAATATGCAGTTAAAAAAGGCTTTCAAACCCTAATTTTAGCGCAATTTGACGCCAGTTTAAATCTACAAAACACTGGTATTCGTACATTATTCGTTATATCCTGAGATATTATGTATTTATTATGTTGACAGCAGGAAAAGGCACTTTATGGTACACGTGGTTAACACGCTCCCCAAAAAACACAAATTGCTTATTTTAGGTCTGGTTTCTGCTATTACTGCTTTGACCTTTCTTCCTTCTGAAAAAGCGACTGCATCCAAAGATAATAGTGTTAACGCACTAGAAATTGGTAAGCGCTATGATTTACAAGTTAAAGTTGATAACAACGAAAAACTTACCGAGTTAAATTCAGAACAAGCGGCAGAAAAGCTACCAGAATACGACCTAGTCGATCACCAAGTTAAGAATGGTGACAATTTAGCTATTATCTTTAAACGTGCTGGATTTTCGGCACAAACGCTCTATAAACTAGTTAACACTAATGCAGAAACGCGCAAACTCACCAAAATTCATCCAGGTGAAGTATTAAGTTTTGCAACCGCTGAAAATGGCGATCTCGCTCAGCTGCGTTATGTGATATCTAAAACTGACACCTTATTTGTTACCTTAAATGATGAAGGTAATTACGATACAGCCATTGATAGCAAAGAAATTGAAACTCTGACTAAAACAGCCGGTGGCGAAATTTCTAGTAATTTTTGGACCTCAGCTATATCAGCTGGTTTAAGCGAACGCCAAATAATGAACTTTGCTGATATATTTGGCTGGGATGTAGATTTTGCGAACGACATTCGTAAAGGTGATCAGTTTGGTTTAATTTACGAATCTCATTACGTAGATGGTGAATTTATTGGCACTGGCAAAATTATTGCCGCTGAATTTATTAACCAAGGTCAACGCTTTGCTGCTATTCGCCATACAGATGGTAGTTTTTATACTCCTGAAGGCCGTAGTATGAAAAAAGCGTTTTTACGCGCCCCAGTTAATTTTAAATATATAAGCTCAAGCTTTAATCCTAAACGTTTACACCCAGTTACAGGACAAGTTAGAGCTCACCGTGGTATCGATTTTGCAGCTCGTACAGGCACACCAGTTGTTGCATCGGGAAATGGTAAAGTAATTAAAGCAGGTTACAGTAAATATAATGGCAACTATGTATTTATCAGCCATGGTACGCAGTATGTAACTAAGTACTTGCACCTAAATAAAAAGCTAGTTAAAACAGGTCAAAAAGTTAAACAAGGCCAACAAATTGGTACTGTAGGATCTACGGGTAGAGTTACAGGCGCACATTTACACTACGAATTTTTAGTAAATGGCGTTCATCGCAACCCTAAAACAGTAAAACTACCTAAGTCAGAGCCATTACCGCGCTCAGAACTTGCTAAGTTTAAGCCAATTGCTGATAACTTTATTGCTCAGCTTGAACGTAATCGTGAGCTACAATTAGCACTTAAGTAAAACTCACTTATAAAAAATAAAAAAGCCTTTGCGGAGTTAATCTGCAAAGGCTTTTTTGTATATATTATTTAGCTACTTTATTAATACCCATAAGCTTAAATAATTTATATGGGTTAATACAGTACATAGATAAGCTGAATCACTAAAGACACCATCACTAAGGGCCAAATATATTTACTATATTTAGCTGCCCCATCAAGCCCTATTTTACTTTGATACTTTTCAAGTAACGGTATAAGTATAACCAGTGCTACAAACAAGCTTATTAAAATAACAAATATATTCATATCAATGCCCTACTTATGGTAATTCATGGCCTTTAGCGCTTACATAAAGTGCATACCAATGCTCACGAGTTAGCTCTACGTTAACAGCATCACAAGAGGCTTTAATGCGCTTAGCATTAGTCGTTCCTATAATTGGTTGAATAGAAGCTGGATGGCGAAGCAACCAAGCAATTACAATAGCTTCAGCAGAGGTGCCATAAAGCGCAGCCAGCTTATTAACTAAAAGGCTGGTGTTTATATCTGCCTGCGACGCATTAGATAAATCACTACCAGTATAAAGCCCTTGGCATAAACTCCCCCAGCTTTGAATTTGAATATCAAAGTGGCGACAATACTCAATACTACCTGATGTAAAGTTAATATTTTTGCCATCTACATTTCCAGCATAAACACCTTCATCAACAAACTGATGTTTTTGTAAGCTCGCTTCAATTTGATTAGCGACTATTGGCATATCAAGTGCGTGCTGTAAAAAGTTCATTTGATGTTGCTGCATATTAGACACTGCAAAGTGACGTACTTTACCGCTTTCTTTTAAGCAGCTAAATACTTGAGCTATTTCTTCTACTTCCATTAGCGGATCAGGTCTGTGCAGCATAAGTATATCTAAGTACTCTGTATTTAACCGCTTTAGAGACGCCTCCACTGATTGCTCAATCCAGTCAGCCGAAAAATCATAACGCTTTGGACCATGCTCATCTTCAAATTTAATTCCGCACTTAGATTGAATATACATATGCTCTCTAAGATCTGGTCGCTCACTTAATGCTTTACCAAATACTTGTTCGGCTTTGCCAAATGTATAAATATCAGCGTGATCAAAAAAGTTAATACCGCCTTCAATAGCATGATCTATACAGTCGTGTGCTTGCTTAATATGCGAGCTATTAATAGCGTCTTTATTCCAACCGCCGCCTAACCCCATGCAACCAAATACTAGTTTACTAACATTTGGTAAATATTTTGCCAAAGGTCTATGAAGCATTATGACTATCCTTAAAATTGCGAAGAGTTGTTACTGTAAACAAAAAGTACTAAACAAGAAACCATTAAGCGATGGAAATAAAAAGCAAAAAAAAGCGCAGTAAACTGCGCTAAATCATTTATTAATTACCAAGTTAATTATTAGCCAACAAGTGCTAATAAAATACCTGCGGCTACGGCACTACCAAGAACGCCCGCAACATTTGGTCCCATTGCATGCATAAGTAAAAAGTTATGAGGATTGCTTTCAAGGCCTACTTTATTTACTACTCGTGCCGCCATTGGCACAGCAGACACACCCGCCGCACCAATTAATGGGTTTATAGGTGTTTTAGATATGCGATTAAGCCCTTTTGCCATAAATACGCCCGATGCCGTACCAATTGCAAACGCAAGTGCGCCAAGTACTAAAATACCAATCGTCTCAACAGTTAAAAACTTATCTGCAGCAAGCTTTGAACCTACAGCTAAACCTAAAAATATAGTTGTAACGTTGATGATTTCGTTTTGAGCACTGTTACTTAATCTATCTACAACACCCGACTCTCGCATTAAGTTACCTAAACAAAACATACCTACAAGCGGTATAGCAGCCGGTAAAAACATAGCCGTTAAACTCAGTACCATAAGAGGGAAAATAATCTTTTCCTTTTTAGATACTTTACGAAGCTCTGGCATCTTTATTTTACGTTCTTCTGGGGTTGTTAATGCACGCATAATTGGCGGCTGAATAATTGGCACAAGTGCCATATATGAGTATGCAGCTACCGCTATTGCACCAAGTAAATCGGGTGCCAGTTTGGATGCTAAAAATATTGCAGTAGGTCCATCTGCACCACCAATAATGGCAATAGCCGATGCATCCTGTAGGGTAAACTCAAAGCCTGGCACATAATTAAGTAATATAGCGCCAAACAGTGTAGCAAAAATACCAAATTGTGCAGCCGCACCTAATAGCAACATACGTGGGTTTGCAATAAGTGCGCTAAAGTCAGTCAGCGCCCCTACTCCCATAAATATCAGCAGCGGAAAAATCCCCGTATCAATACCCACATAATAAACGTAATACAAAAGCCCACCTGGGTCTGACAATCCTGCCACAGGTACATTTGTTAAAATTGCACCAAAACCAATAGGTAATAGTAATAGTGGTTCAAAGCCTTTAACTATCGCTAAAAACAGTAATAAACACCCTACCGCAATCATTATTAACGATGGGATTGTAAAGTTAGCAATGCCAGTAGCATTCCAGAGGTTTAAAATACCTTCCATCCTCTATTTACTCCTAAGCTAATGCAATCATAGCGTCGCCAGTAGATACAGCATCGCCTTCACCAACTAACACTTCAGCAACTGTTCCGGTATGCATTGCGCGTATTTCAGTTTCCATTTTCATGGCTTCCATAATAATCACTACATCACCTTCGTTAACAACTTGCCCAGCTTTTACTTTAATTTTAAAAATATTACCTGCTAAAGGTGCATTAAGTGTTTCGCCCGATGCAACCGATGCAGACTGAGGAATGTGCTCAGAATCCTTTAAAGTTACTTCTTTGAGTTCACCACCTTGCGCTACAACTACGTCGTAAACTTTACCGTCTACTTTTACGCTGTATTGCTCAGCTTTAACGCTACTATTATTTGAGCCTGATTTTGGTGCTATCTTATTGCTCTTATCTTCAACAGTAGGAATAGGCTCAAATGCATCAGGGTTATTACGATTTTTAATAAACTTCAAACCAACTTGTGGAAATAATGCATAAGTTAGTACGTCATCAATTTGCTCATCAGCAAGTGTTAAACCTTGCTCTTGCGCTTCTTTTAATAATTCAGCTTCAAGCGTTGCAAGCTCTGGTGCAATGTTATCTGCAGGGCGACAAGTAATAACCTCTGCTCCATCAAGTACACGCTCTTGTAGCTCTTTATTCATTGGTGCTGGTGTTAAGCCATATTCACCTTTTAATACACCAGCAGTTTCTTTAGTGATTGTTTTATAACGCTCACCGGTTAGCACGTTAAGTACTGCTTGAGTACCTACAATTTGCGACGTGGGTGTTACTAAAGGTAAAAAGCCAAGATCTTCACGTACACGTGGGATCTCAAGTAAAACCTCATTAAGCTTATCTGCCGCGCCTTGCTCTTTAAGTTGGTTTTCCATGTTTGTAAGCATGCCACCAGGTACTTGAGCTAGTAAAATACGACCATCAACCCCTTTTAAGCTACCTTCAAATGCCGCATATTTTTTACGTACATCTCTAAAGTAAGCCGCAATTTCTTCTAGGTGGTTTAAATCAAGGTCAGTATCGCGCTCGGTACCTTCAACTATCGATACAATCGTTTCAGTTGCGGTGTGTCCGTAAGTCATACTCATAGATGAAATAGCGGTATCAAGCATATCAATGCCTGCATCAATCGCTTTTTGATAAGTCGCAGTACTTAAACCTGTTGTAGCGTGGCACTGCATAGCAATAGGAACCGATACTGTTTCTTTAAGTGCTTTAATTAGTTTTTCAGCATCGTACGGCTTTAATAAACCCGCCATATCTTTAATACAAATTGAGTGACAGCCTAAATCTTCTAATTGCTTAGCAAGAGTTAACCACATATCAAGTGTATGAACAGGGCTTACAGTATACGAAATAGTACCTTGAGCATGTGCGCCTACTTTTATAGCCGCTTTAATCGCTGTTTCTAGGTTACGCACATCGTTCATTGCATCGAATATACGAAATACGTCAACGCCATTTTTATGTGCGCGTTCTACAAATTTTTCAACTACGTCATCAGCGTAATGGCGGTAACCTAATAGGTTTTGACCGCGTAATAGCATTTGCTGTTTAGTATTAGGCATCGCTTTTTTAAGCGCACGAATACGCTCCCAAGGATCTTCGCCTAAATAACGAATACACGAATCGAATGTAGCACCACCCCACGATTCAATAGACCAATAACCTGCATCGTCTAACTTGCTAGCAATAGGTAGCATATCGTCTAGGCGCATACGTGTTGCGAGTAATGATTGGTGCGCATCGCGTAATACCAATTCTGTTAATTTTAATTTAGCCATGTGTGTGCCCCTTATTTATTATTTGATTTGTACTGAGCAATGGCAGCACTAATAGCAGCGATGTGCTCATTTGGCACACCTTGAGATTTAAAAGACGGTGATTTAGCTGGTGATGCCTCTGGTTCGCTATAGCGCGTCACCAAATTAGACATAAGCGTTACTGCACCAATTAATATCGACAGAAATACAAACACCCCAACCATACCAGTTAGCATTAAGCTACCAGCCGTTGTGAGTAGAGCACCTATATCCATTTTTCTCCCCCTTGAAACCCATATCGAAAATAAAAAATCGATTTAATTAAATATTTATTCACTGAATAATAACAAAACTAGTCGCTTTGTCTACATCTTGTAAATTGGTAAAACCAATTAAACTATAAACAACATAACACTCAACTAATTTACATGCCATAACCCAGCAATCATGCGCTCTACAATACATACAAGAAATAACGACTATAGCTATTAGTTATATGGAAGTTGTTAATTAACTATTCAGCTTAATTAAAATAAACGTCAAACTTCAAAATAAACATAAAAACACACATCAATTGTTAATTGGTCTTACCAAGAATATTATTCTCAATGAATATTTACCAATAATTTGCAACAGTGTGAATAACTTACATAACAAAGCGTAAAAGTTACTAACTAGCCACTAACTTAAAACACAGTTAAAACGAATAAGCAATTGATATAAAAGAAAAATAAAATATGGCATGTAACTCGCATTAATAAATTTGAGCAAATTTGATAAACCAAGGAGAAAACAATGTTACGCTGGACAATTACATTTTTAGTTATTGCTTTAATCGCTGCAGTGTTAGGTTTTGGTGGCATCGCAGGTGCCGCAGCTGGTATAGCAAAAATTATATTTTTTATCTTTATAGTACTTTTAGTGATCTCATTAGTTTCAGGTGCACTACGTGGTAAATCACCCAGGTAGATAAAGCATTCAACTAACAAACACTGAAATTTAATAAACACTTACAAGGAATCACATTATGAATTCAACAACTGTAAAAGCAGCACTAATCGGTCTATTCGCAAGTTTTTTCATCATGGGTTGTGAAGACAACCATGCAGAAGATGCAGGTGAGCGTATTGATGAAGCAGTAACAGACGTGCAAAATAAAGTAGAAGACACGTGTGAAAATGTTAAAGAAGGCGTAAACGCTGAAGAAACTAACTGTTAATTCTTCTGGTATCGCTAAAAAAACGGCTTTCGGGCCGTTTTTTTGTGCCTGTAATAAAATCACTGACTATAAAGCTGCTCATTTAGAGATTAGCTTGTTAAAATAAAAAAAACGATACCTAAAGTAAGGCAATATGGCATTTACAACAACCTACACACTTGATAAACCCTACTTTTACGAGTGCTTTGATGAGTCACTCCCTTACAGTAAGCGCGCAAAACCTAAGTACTTTTTACTTGTACTACTCGTTGCGCTTGGTTTATTTGGCATTTATGGTTTAAACGATCATTACTTAGGATCTTTTATGATCATGCTGGGTGTACTTGAGTGCGTCGCTTTTTACTATCGCAGACCTTGGTGGGTAACTAGGCAAATGCTTAGCAGAGCATCTGGCTCTGAGGTAACACTTACTTTTGATGAAGACGGTATTAAGTCTGCTAATCATTACAAAAGCTTTCAATTAACATGGCAAGACATAAGCGAAGTAATAAATACGCAGCAAGGTATTATTATTAAAAATAAAAGTGGTATGCAGTACATTTCAAAACAAATACTTAGTCCAGAAACACTCGCTTTTATAAACAAAAAAACCACTCAATGAGTGGTTTTTTGATATAACTCAGTAAATTACTCAGTTATTTATACTTGTTGATTAAGCATTGCCCGGATTAGGGTTAGACTTTTCAGCTTGTATACGCATATAAATCTCTTCACGATGCACTGATACGTCTTTTGGTGCATTAACACCGATTCGAACTTGATTTCCTTTTACGCCTAAAACAGTAACGGTTACTTCGTCACCAATCATTAGGGTTTCACCTACTCGTCGAGTTAGTATTAGCATTCTATTGCTCCAATGTTCTAGTAAAAATTATAAGATTCCGCTAAACATTTTAATGAAAATTAGACTGAAAAGTAAGTAAAAACTCCCAAACTATCTATTTTCTGTTAAAAATGCCTTATGTAATGCACGAACTGCCAACTCTAGGTACTTTTCGTCTATCAAAACTGAAATTTTAATCTCTGAAGTAGAAACCAAAACTACGTTAATATTTTCTTGCGCTAATGCATCAAAAAATAAACTAGCGACACCAGAATGCGATTTCATACCCATACCAACGGCAGACACTTTTGCCACCGTTGTTGATCCACTAACATGTTGAGCACTTAACTGAGCTTTTTGCTCAGTTACTAAGTCAAGCGCTTGCAGATAATCGTTCAGGTGCACAGTGAAAGCATAGTCTATTTTTTCAAAGTTATGATTAACTTGATTAATCATATCTATTTCGATGCCATTTTCGGCAAAAAGTTTCAAAATTTTTGCAATATATTGTGTACCACTTGGCACACCTTTTACTTCAATTAAACATTCATCACGATTAAATGCAATTCCTGATACTACATTGCTTGGCATATCGCTTTCCTCAAAACTTATTAACGTGCCATCGTCAGGACTAAAACTAGAAAGTACCCTAAGTGGCATATTATGCTTTCCTGCAGCTTCTACTGAACGAATATGCAAAACTTTTGCCCCTAAACTTGCCAGCTCTAACATTTCAGCAAATGTAACCTGGCTTAATCGTCTTGCATTAGGTTCAACACGAGGGTCTGTAGTATATACGCCGTCAACGTCTGTGTAGATCTGGCACTCGTCAGCTTTTATAGCTGCTGCAATTTCTACAGCCGATGTATCAGTACCACCGCGTCCAAGCGTTGTAATGTTACCTTCTACATCACGCCCCTGAAATCCTGCAATAATAGCAATGCGATTATGTTCAAGTTCATGCTTTAAACGTGTTGCAGCAACATCTTCTATGCGGGCTTTACCAAACATGTTGTCGGTAAGAATATTTACTTGATCGGCTAATAGGCTTACAGCTGAATGCCCACGTTTAATAATAGCCATAGCCAATAGAGAAATAGAAACCTGTTCTCCGGTGCTAATTAGTACATCTAGTTCACGGTTACTCGGGCGAGTATCGATTTGCTTGGCGAGATTAATTAAGCGGTTGGTTTCTCCCGACATAGCCGAAAGCACTACAACCACTTGATGTCCTTGTTGTCTGGTTTTAACAACAAGGTCGGCGACTGCTTCAATTCGCTCTATTGAGCCAACCGAAGTGCCACCGAACTTTTGAACAATGAGTGCCACTTAAACTTAAGTACGCTCAGTTAACCAAGCTGTTACGCTATCTAGTGCAGCAACAAGGTTTTGTGGCTCACTACCACCAGCTTGTGCCATATCTGGACGACCGCCACCTTTACCACCTACTTGACCTGCCATATGGTTAACTAACTCACCGGCTTTTACTTTGCCTGTTAAGTCTTTAGTTACACCGGCAATTAGGCTTACTTTGTCGCCACTGGCAACACCCAGTGCAATAACACCTGAGCCAATTTTGTTTTTAAGGTCGTCAACCATACCGCGAAGCGCTTTAGATTCAGTACCTTCAACGTTTGCTACAAGTAGCTTAACGCCGTTAATTTCTACTACTGAGTCAAGTAAAGACGCACCCGCTGCACTTGCTAACTTATCGTTAAGTTGCGCAATTTGCTTTTCAAGACCTTTAGACTTTTCAAGTAACGCAGTTACTTTTTCAAGTACCGATGCGCTATCGCCTTTAACTAAAGCAGCTACATCATGTAATTGTTGCTCTTGCTCGCTAACATAAGCAACTGCATCTGCGCCTGTTACGGCTTCAATACGGCGAACGCCAGCGGCAATACCGCTTTCAGATACAATTTTGAATAAACCAATATCGCCTGCGCGCTCAACGTGAGTACCACCACAAAGCTCAATAGAGTAGTCGCCAATGGTTACTACACGTACTTCGTCATCGTACTTTTCGCCAAACAACGCCATAGCACCTTTCGCTTTAGCATCATCAATAGCCATAAGCTCAGTATTAAGTGCAAAGTTACGACGAATTTCGTCATTAACTACACGCTCAATTTCACGTAATTCATCTTTTGTAACCGCTTCAAAATGCGAAAAGTCAAAACGTAAACGATCAGGTTGAACAAGTGAGCCTTTTTGACCTACATGGTCGCCCAATAACTGGCGTAATGCTTCGTGTAAAATATGCGTAGCTGTGTGGTTTTTCTTAATACTATCGCGGCGCGTATCATCAATAGTTGCGTCAACTTTATCGTTAACACCAATACGACCTTGTACAGTACCGTGATGAGCAAAAGCATTACCAAGCTTAGTTGTATTAGTAACATTAAATTCGCCACCAGCAACCGTAATAGTACCAGTATCACCCGTTTGACCACCTGATTCAGCGTAAAACGGTGTGCGGTCTAGTACTACAATACCTTGTTGACCATCTTCTAATAATTGTACAGCTTCGCCACCGGCAAAAATTTCAATAACGGTCGCGCTGTAATGTGTGCTGTCGTAACCTTTAAAGTCAGTGTGTTTATCAGATTTTAATTGGTCATTGTAATCAGCGCCAAATTTACCTGCTTGCTGCGCTGTTTTACGTTGTACAGCCATGCATTCTTCAAAGCCCTGATGATCAATCGTCATCTGGCGCTCACGCGCAACATCGGCCGTTAAATCAGCTGGGAAACCGTACGTATCGTAAAGTTTAAATACTAAGTCGCCTGGTATAATATCGCCTTTAAGGTCACTTAAGCTTTCTTCTAAAATAGCTAAGCCACGTTCAAGTGTTTTACCAAACTGTTCTTCTTCAATGCGTAATACTTTTTCGATAATTTCTTGTTGCTTAGCAAGCTCTGGGTACGCTTGACCCATTTGCTCAATTAGCGCAGCAACTAATTTATAGAAAAACGAACCTTGTGCACCTAACTTGTTACCGTGGCGCACAGCACGACGAATAATACGGCGTAATACATAACCGCGGCCTTCGTTAGATGGCATAACACCGTCTGAGATTAAAAACGCACACGAACGAATATGATCCGCCACTACGCGTAGCGACTTGTCGTCCATGTCTTGTGCATTTGTAACACTTGCAGCAGCGGCAATTAAGCCTTGAAATAAGTCGATTTCGTAGTTTGAATGCACGCCCTGCAAAATAGCAGAAATACGTTCAAGACCCATGCCCGTATCAACAGACTGCTTAGGTAATGGTTCCATTGTACCGTCGCTTTGACGGTTGTACTGCATAAATACAAGGTTCCAAATTTCGATAAAACGGTCACCATCTTCTTCAGGTGAACCAGGAGGTCCGCCCCAAATATGCTCGCCATGGTCATAAAATATTTCAGAGCAAGGACCACACGGACCAGTATCGCCCATAGACCAAAAGTTATCTGAAGTCGCAATACGAATAATACGATCCTCTGGCAAACCAATTTCGTTAGCCCAGTAACCAAACGCTTCTTCGTCATCGTGATAAATAGTTACTAAAAGTTTTTCTTGAGGTAGGCTTACTACCTCAGTTAAAAACTCCCATGCAAACTTAATCGCGTCTTGCTTAAAGTAATCACCAAAGCTGAAGTTACCCAACATTTCAAAAAATGTATGGTGGCGAGCAGTGTAGCCTACGTTTTCTAAATCGTTATGCTTACCACCAGCACGTACACAGCGCTGCGAGCTTGTCGCACGTGTATAAGGGCGGCTTTCTGCGCCTAAAAATACATCTTTAAATTGCACCATGCCGGCGTTATTAAATAACAACGTGGCATCGTTACCCGGAATAAGCGAGCTAGAAGGTACTATTTGATGTTGTTTACTGGCAAAAAAGTCTAAAAACTGTTGCCTAATTTGTGCGGTAGTCATGTGCTGCATTTGAAAGTCTCACCTGTATTTACTGTGCTTGCATTGCAAAATTAATTTCATCGTAGCTAAAACCTCGGTACATCAAGTAGCGCACGCGCTTGGCCTTGTCTTTGTACTCGAGATCTGGCGGTGTATTTGAATATTTTTTATTGTACGCATCCTGCGCAAGCTCAAACCAATCTACTTCAAGCTCTTCGACTACCATTTCAAGTAGCGAACGATCAATCCCTTTGCCCATAGCTTCGCTTTGTATTCGCTTAAGCCCGTGGCATTTAAATATATGTTTTCTTACAAAGCCTTCACAGTAACGCTGCTCGTTAATAAAATTGTGCTTTTCGCACCAATCAAGCAGCGTTTCAATAAACTCTTCTGTGGCTTCTTTTTGCTGTAATTTTAGCGTTAATTCACGGCGCGAATATTCTTGGCGCCCTAGTAGCCAAAGTACATAGTTTTTTAGTTTTTGCTTTAACTTATCATCCATTAAGCGTCAAAACGTCCGCTTTCTTCACTGCTAAGAGGTTTAACATTACTATCGTCACTTGGTGGAACAACAGGCATAAAAATGGCTTGATAAGATACAAAAAAGCTAATGTAGCAAATCGGCATTAAAATCAACAGTGGTAAGAACGATAAGAACATCGAAAGCGACATAAATATTGCGCAAATAACGCAGTAAACGCTCAGTGGTAAAATATTATAATAAAACACCATAAATGAGTCTTTAAGCGCATTTAATATACGTTTCTCTTTATTAAAATAAACAAGAGGAACCGCATAAGCAAATGCCGTAAAGTAAATCGACATCGCAATTAAAAATAAAATTACGCTAGCACCCGAAATACTTTCAACCATTTACTCAAGGGCGACATTAGGATCAACATTTGGCTGGGTCATAATAGCCACTGCATCGGCAAATAAACCATTTGCTAGCAAAGCCATTAAAATACCCGCACCCATTTGATACAGCGCTAAACGTAATAGTCCTAAGCGATTCCCTTTTGCCGTAAACGGCTTGAGAATATCAGCAAGCATAATTTTTCCGCCTTGCTGCTTTGTAAGTACCGCTTGGTAAAACCCTGCGGTTAAAAATGGCGTAGCAAGTGCTGCGACTACTTGCAGCAATGGTAAAAATAACGACAGTAGTCCTACAATACCAATAAACAAATGCATAAAAATAAAGGTTGCTGGTTGGGTTTTAAAAATAAGCCACCCTGCTTTAAACCACTTTAGCCCGGCATCGGCTTTAAAAACGCGTAATTGTGTAGACATACTTACTCTTAATTTATAACGAAACACGCCAAGTATAACTTGGCGCTGGGTGGGATCACAGGGTTGGAGTATTAATATTAAGGTTTTTTAATCTTTTTAATATCTAACATGTGCGCGCCATGCTTAATTTTAGTTTCTAAATATGCTTTATTACCCGCAACACCCGCTTTAATGTGCGCATGCGTCCCTACAACTGAGTCAACCTTAATACCGGCATCTCTCAGTGCGTTAAGCTTTTTAGGATTATTGGTCATTAATTTAACATGGCTTAAATTAAGCGCACCAAGCATTAACACCGCATCCGAAAAATCACGCAAGTCATCAGCAAAACCTAAGTGGTTATTAGCCTCGTAAGTATTCATCCCTTGCGATTGCAATACATAAGCGTCTATTTTATTGTACAAACCAATGCCGCGACCTTCTTGGCGCAAATACAACAAAACACCGCCTTGCTCGTGCATCATTTCAATACATTCATTTAGCTGCTCGCCGCAATCACAACGCGATGAGTAAAACACATCACCTGTTAAACACTCTGAATGCATACGAATAAGTGGAACATCCTGTTCTGTATCGGCGTTGTTAAACACCATAGCAACATGTTCTTTGCCATCTTTTAAATCACTAAACGAGATTATTTCTGCAGGAATATCACTATTTTTGCCAACATTAAGCTGGACTCTTGCTCTTACTTGCGCCACGACAAATCCAAATATTTAAGTAACTACGACACGTCAATAAAGTGATAATATCACAAAATAGGATTAATACACCGTAGTACAACACTGTTTATGCCAAATATATGGCGACGGCAGCCCCTATTTTCAATGCTTATAACGAATAAATAAGTCTATAAAAGCAGCTTTATACTCACTTTTATTTACCCAATTTCATGACAAAATCAATGCTATTTGCTAATGTACCTAAAAGTATAATTATAAATAATAGGGATCATTATGAAACGCAAACAACTCGCCTTAATTGTAGGTATGAGCTTATCTATTCTCAGTACTACAACATTTGCAAGCCAATCAACCGACTCTCAAGCTATTTTTTCACAGGCATACCAAGATTATTTAGCTGCAGTAAAAGCAAACGAAAACGTAAAACAAGCAGCTAAACTTGCTTATACAACAGGCTTAGATAATTACGAAAAAGACTCCGATAACATCGCAAGCCTTGCTATTAACTATGCAAAGTCTATTGATGCAATCAGTGATAACTACGATCAACGCTACGCTCTTTACAAACAAGCATACGATATTTTAGTTAAAAACAATGGTAAAAAATCAGTAGAAACAATTGATGCAATATTTGGCATGGCAAATAACACTCAATCAGCCCGAACAGCCCATAATCATTTAAAACAGGTGATTGAAATAGCCCTTGAGCAAGACAAGCCAAAATTTGTTGCAGATATGAAATTTGAAGCTGCATCGTTACTGACTCAAAAATTTGTAAGCAAAAAGTACCGCCAAGCTAAAAGTTACTTGGAAGAAGCCGACGAGTATTATCAAAAAAACTTACCAGAAAACTCACTGGATCGCATAAAAGCAGATTTTTTAATGGCTTCATTTGCACAAGGTCGTAAAAAGTACGACGAAGCAATTAGCCGATTAAACCGCGTTGTTAGTGTGTTTGATAACAATTTTGATTTTGATCATAGCGCAGAACTAAGTGCACATTCTAAGCTTATAGAACTTTACGAAAAACAAGGTAAAAGCGAAGAAGCAACAAAGCACTGCCTAGCTATAGCTAAAATGATGCCGTGGAAAGAATCGCAAGAGCAAACACCACTCTATCGTGTTAATCCTAGATACCCAGTGCAAAAAGCCAGATTTAGTACCGATGGTAGCGTTGTTATGGAGTTTGAGGTAGACGCAGCTGGCTTTGTAAAAAACCCAAAAGTACTTAGCTCTGAAGGCGGCAGCGCATTTGAAAAGTCAGCCAAAGCAGCGCTTGAGCAATGGCGTTACGCGCCAAAGTTTGAAAATGGCAAACCCGTTAGCGCTATTTCTCAGGTAAAACTCGACTTTAAAATTAACCGCCACTAAAAGCGGCTCATTAAAAAAGGCGCTTTATGCGCCTTTTTTAATACCAACTAATACAAATCCTACGTAGTTAAAATTCATAACTTACGCTAATACCGCCATCGGCTCTTTTTTCGTTGCTGTCGCTTGCTTTACCATAGCCCACATCTAGCTCTAATCTAAAACCAGCGCTGTTCAATCCATTAAAGTTATAGCTGTAAGTAAGCCCTATGCCGTTTGTTGTTTCTTCATCAAAAATACCGCCAATTACACAACCTAGCGTATTAGCAAAGTCAGTTGCTACATCATTTGTTAAACTTTCACACTCTTGGTCTGTATCTCTTGCGCCAATAGCACCCACAAGCGCGCCAAAAGCATGCTTTTTATTATCGCTAACTGCTTGTTCAAAACCCGCAGAAAATCCATCATCAAGACCTAGTTTATAGTTAGCATACCAGCGTTGTGTGTCGTCGTTAGCCGATAAAGACACTTCAGGTATAACCAAATAAGGATAACCACCCCCAATCGAAAAACTAACCTCGTTGGCAGCACTAGAGTAAGAAGCAATAGATAAAGTGAGTAGTAATATTTTTGTTTTCATTAAGTTCCCTTTGAGTAAGCATAAAATGTACTCACTTTAGGAACTTGATACAATACGAAAAAAGCCTAGTTATATTTTAAACTAGTCGTTATTGGTGATTAAATTTTTGACAGAATTTTATCACTCGCCGCTTCAATTAAATTGAGTACATTTTCAAAGCCGTCATCTCCGCCGTAATAAGGGTCAGGAATTGCACTAACGCTCTGTTCACCAAACTCTAAAAACAACGCTAATTTATACTGTAAATGCGCTGGGCAACGCTCTTTTAAATCAGTTAAGTTTTGCTTATCGGCGGCTAAAATTAAATCAAATTCAGTAAAGTCGCTGGTGCGTACTTTGCGCGAATAAATACCTTTAAAACTATAACCACGTTTTTCGCCAGCAGCCATTGAGCGACTATCAGGCGCTTTACCTTCGTGGTAACCAATAGTCCCTGCCGAATCGACTTTAACGTTAACGCCTAGCTTTTTAGCTCGGGCTTTTAATACCGCCTCTGCCGTAGGCGAGCGGCAAATGTTACCTAAACAAACTATGAGTACTTTTTTCATTAAGGCTCCTCTAACTAATTTAAAAACCTAAGCTTTAAAACTGTTTTAAAATACTTGCGTCGTAATCTTCAACGTTAAGCGTTACGTTATGCTGCGCTGCAACAGATTCAAGCTCAGCTTGTTTAATGGCTAAATCGTCCATAGTGATTAGGTTATCGTCTAGTTGCCACAATAACCGAGAGCCCGCGTAGCTATAATGAATCGCTAATAACGCATCGGCATTACCTTCACGACCAGCGGCTTTTAACTTAGCCATTTTACGAGTTATTTTATTAAGTGCTTTTTTAAGCTCCCACACATAAACAACTTCAGTCATAAACGTATGAGTACGGTATTTATGAAGTAACCATGCAAGCCCAACGCTAGTAATAGCAACACCTATTAAGTTCCAATGAAAATGACTACCACTTTCATCAGGAAATAAAGCAATCAGCGTTTGCGATATAGCCAAGCTGCCTACAGCCAAACCTACACCACAACCTGCAATAACACGGTTTAAATGTTTACGGTAACGTGCTTTATTTATTTCAATGAGTTGCATAACAGCCTAAAAATTTGAGTTTTAATATTTTCGAATGGCTATTGTAACTAAACCCCGCATTTTTTATAAAACTATTTCACCCCTTTTTGATTTGCCACCCGTTATAGCTTTGAAAACACCTTAATGAGTTAATTTGGAGCGGCTTATGCACACACTTGAAGTACCTAACAATCCAGTATTTATTAAAACATCGACCGCTGTTATTGGCGGCGCCGCAATGACCTTTGCTGCTTTTGCGTTTATGCAGTATTTAATCAGTGGCGAGCAGCGTGCACCGGTTAAACCTGTCGGCGATATTATAGTAGAGATTTTTCAGGCGCCTAAGGATTCAAAGCTAAGGCATATACAAAAAATACAGCCGCCACCGCCAATGCCTAAAGTGCCGCCTAAAGCACCACCACTCGATTCATCGCCCGATCCTGTTCTAGCAATTAGCGACTTTACGCCGGTTACAATTGACGATTTTGATGGCGACATTAACAACACCATTAATCGCCCAACGGGAGATGCAACACCCATTGTGCGCATAAACCCTAAATACCCAACTACAGCCGCGCGCGATGGTATTGAAGGTTGGGTGCAACTAAGTTTTAGTATTTCGCCAACGGGGGAAGTAATCGACCCAGTGGTCATTAACGCCGAGCCAAAACGTACCTTTGACCGCGAAGCAATAAGAGCCATTAAACGCTGGAAATATCGCCCCAAAGTAATTGAAGGTGTGGCACAATTACAAACAGGTCAAACCGTACAGCTCGATTTTAAATTAGATAACTCTATTTAACGGACTAAACGCCTATGCTACTAAGTATTAAGTCATGGTTATTTGAAACGCCAAGCAAGGACTGCATGGCAAGTTACGCAAAAAGTGGCGACAATCGTTACTTAGAGCAGCTTATTGCCCTCTACAGTAACGACTTATACCACTACCTTGTTACTCAATCTAATACGCATTTAGCATACGACGTAAGCCAACAAACATGGCTAAAAGTAATCGAAAAACGCCACCTTTACCAAGCGCAAACCACGCCAAAAGCGTGGTTATTTAAACTTGCCCGCAACACACTCATTGACGAATACCGCAGGCAACAACGCTTTGTAGAGTTTGACGAAAACACGCACTTACCAGCACAAAATGACAAAAGCGAAAACGACTTAAATAGTGGTGGCTTAACTAGTGGAGACTCGCATATAGATAACTTAAATATAGGCAGCTCAAACATAAGTTATGAA
Organism: Pseudoalteromonas sp. Z9A5; assembly: GCF_011378875.1. Lineage (NCBI taxonomy): Bacteria > Pseudomonadati > Pseudomonadota > Gammaproteobacteria > Alteromonadales > Pseudoalteromonadaceae > Pseudoalteromonas > Pseudoalteromonas sp. Z9A5. Next base: position 277,939 of record NZ_WTLC01000001.1, on the reverse strand, counting down.
GCATTCAACATCGCGCTAAAACAACTTAGCTTTGTACAGCGCGAAGCCATTACTTTGCAACAAGAAGGCTTTTCGCTCGCCGACATAGAACTCATAACGCAAAGCAATACCGAAACCATTAAAACAAGGCTGCGTTATGCCAAGCAAAACCTTAAACGTTTATTAGGAGCAAACAATGAACAAGCCTGATGAGCCGTTTGATCAAAAGCTCACACAACACTACAAAGAGCGAAAAGCACGCACTACACTCAGCGCTGCCCAACAAAAAGCGTTACTTAAAAAAGCCACACACATAAAGCCTAAAAAGCCCACAAGGCTTAGTTTTACGCTACAACTAACTAGCCTAGCCTGCGCGCTTGGTGTGTTCGCCTTTATTGTGCTTAATAATAACGACGTAATAAATATAGAGCCTAAAACAGTGCTTAACACAAAGCTTAACACCATAGACATTCACGACTATTCATTTATAAAAACCCACGAAATAAACCAAGCTGGTAGCTATGCAAGTTCCATTACAGAGCAAAAGCACGCGCTCGACAGTCAATTAGCTAACGACTTACGCCGCCATCAACAACGCATTGTAGAATATGGCACGCTCGTAAAGGTCGATAACGACTGGTACATAGCCAGCTGTAATGACGAGGTGCTAGTGCAAATTAAGCATTCACTGCTCAGTGATTTAAAAGGTAAGCACGCGGTAGAAAGTAATATAAATACGGGTGATATGCTGGCTATGGCGCATAACGGTAAGGGGCAAATTATTGCACTTAAACATGCGAGGGCTGGGGTTAGGCAATGTGGGGCTTAGATTGCAATGAGTTTATTCATTTGAATCTATTTTCTAACATAGGTAGACCAAGGGTTCGAGAAGATTAAAAAATTTAATTTGTGTAAGATAAAGAAAACAACAGAATAAAAGTATAAATAAGCTAAAGGAAAACTATGGGTAAGTTCAAAATATGGTTTCAACGGTTAACATTTGCTAATTTTATTTTATTACTTTTAGTATTTATTTCCTATATTCTTTGGGTACCTAACGGAAGCTGGGGGACATTAAGCGATGTAATTATAGCTACATTCACTTTTATAATAGCGTACACAACTACATTACTTTTGGTCGCGGCTTACACAGCGGGAAACTCTTGGTTTGACCAATTTAAATATCAAAAAGAAAATGAATTTATCGAAACCTTAGTATCTATATTTATATTGAATCAGATTATCAGAGAGTACAACAATCGCTTAAGTATGTATCAAGACTTAATCAACAAAGTAGAAGGTGATCAAAAAAAATTTCCAAGTGAAGCTGAAGGTTTTTTACAAAGTAATGGGATAGATACTTCGGTAAAAATGTACTCAATATCAGATATTATTAATTTCAAAAAGAATTATGATTTCATACAACCTCGAAATAGAGAAAAAATTATCGAATCAATAGATGAGATTAACAATAAGAAATATAAAGCTATATCTTTAGCATCTACTTTAAAGCTTGGTATATCAAGTGAAGAACTTAATGATGATATAAGCCTACTTAGAAATTCAGAAAAAGAAGATGATCATTCATCATCAAAGAAAATTATAGAAAAATATGCATATAGTTTGGGCCTAAAAGACTTTACCTTAGTAACAACAAATAGATTCGAAGAATATAAAAAAGGTAGCTTTTAGTACCCACTTTTTAAAAACATAGACTTGTGTTCATCAATCTAGCAAAAACTGATTAAGTTTTTACGCACTTATTTCCGGCTAACGCCCGACGCGCCAGCAAGCTGTTCACCTACAATAAACACTACATATAACTAGCTTTGGGTGTACTCATTGCATTGGAGATCCGTTGGGTTTCGTGTCACTCAACCCAACCTACGTCCGTTAAAAATGTGATCTTAGCGCTAAATAAATCATTGTTAATAATTACTGCTTTAAAAGCCGCTTTTCTGGATTATTTAAGTACTTTAAGCCAATGGTAACTATGCGCGTATGTACCATTGTTATAACGCGTATTTGCACATTACCAATAACAACAATAGAGCCTTTACTGACTTCTCCTGAAAGCTTTTGGTTAATCACTTCTTCCAAGCTTATCTCTTCTGGGGCGTCTATTTGCATGTGATAAGAGTAAAATATATCGCCTACCAACGTCACCCCTTTTACTTTAAGCTCGTTGTGGGCTAAGTGGCTATCTTGATGGTTTGTTTTATCGGTTGCTGTAAAAACTAAATCAACAAAAGGTCTGTTATCTGGTTTTAAAACAACAAATAAGTGATCGTTTGCTTTTAACTTAGTTGAGCCTCGTGGCGGTATGATTGACGGACCCCGTGTGATCATAGCAACAACCACACTCTCAGGAAGTGCCGCATGTGACAAACTGCGCTCAGAAACGCGGGAAACGTCACTTAATGTGTATTCTACAATCTCTATATCAATATCGTTTAGCGCTGTAATTTCGAGCGTTGCAGCAGCTAAATCAGGTGGCGACTCTACTAAATTTAGTTTTTTAGCCATCCAAGACATTGTTGAGCCCTGTAACGTTGCTGAAATTAATACCACGAAAAAAACAACATTAAAAATAAGCTCAGCCCCTGAAAGGCCAAAGAGTAATGGGAATATAGCTAAAATAATGGGCACTGAGCCCCTAAGACCAACCCAAGATACAAACAAGGTTTCGCGATTGTTAAAACCAAATAGTTTTAAAATAGGCGCTACAGCTAATGGGCGAGCAACAAAAATAAGTGCCAGTGCAATAAGCAATCCTTCTAGCCATACATCAACCAACGACGATGGATTAATAAGAAGTCCTAATACAACAAACATGGTTATTTGCCCAAGCCATGCTAAACCGTCATGAAAAAGAAAAATACCGCGTTTATATACAAACTTACTGTTACCTAAAATTACGCCCGTTATAAATACAGCTAAAAACCCACTACCGCCGAGCGTTGCTGAAAGGCCAAAAGAGAGCAGTCCAAATGCTGTTACCATCACTAAATATAAGCCCGATGCATTTAGCTTAATTCGATTAATAAACCAAACAGATACCTTACCAATTAAAAGACCACAAATAGCGCCCACACCCATTTGTTGAGCAAATAATTGTAGTAAACCCAGCCCTATTGGCATGTCATTAACAAGCATTTCTAACAAGCCGACCGTTAGAAAAATAGCCATTGGATCGTTAGACGCACTTTCAATTTCAAGAGTAGACTTAAGCTTTTTATTTAAGTGAATGCCCGCACTTCGTAAAAGTGCAAACACTGCGGCGGCATCTGTAGAGCCGACAATAGCGCCCAGTAAAACACCTTGCAATATAGGCAGGTCTAAAATATAAGTAGCTACAAGGCCGGTAATTACAGCGGTAAATAACACCCCAACGGTCGCTAAAGCGGAAGCGGGTTTCCACACTTGTTTAATCGAACTAATAGGCGTTTGTAAGCCACCATCAAATAAAATAATGGCTAGTGCTAAAGTACCCAGAGCATGCGCTGCCTCTGCGTTATCGAATGAAATACCTGCAATACCATCTTCACCTGCGAGCATTCCTACAAGTAAAAATAGCACCAGCACAGGCAAGCCAACGCGTGCAGATAATTTACTCGATATTACTCCGAGTAAAATCAAAATAGCACTTACAAGAATGATATTATCAATTACAAACATAGTGTGGGTTTACAGCCTTATATAAGTTAAAAAGTAGAGTTGCCAGCTATTAAAAAGCTTAAAGCGCTTGCTATACAATAACCTAAAAAATATAAATATGGGTACTTAAGTCTATATTTAGATAGTTTAAATGGAAGTTAGATAATCGTTGGATTTAATATTACTCAGCTCAACTTAGCTCAACTTAGCTTAGCTTTATTTATTTTTAAAACAAAAAGCCTGCAATTAAGCAGGCTTTTCAATAACTGTAAGCAATAATAAAAGGTATAACGTGCTTTAGCGCATCATACGCGTTCTTTTAAAACGCTATTTACAGTCTGATTTTATGAAAATCCATGCTCAATATCTCGAAAATTCCATTGTCCGTTTGGATCTGCTATATCAATTAATTCACACGCTTTTTTATTCCAAGCAGCTAGCCATGTAATATAATTTGTTAGCTGATGGTAAGCTCGGTCTGGCGCATCAGAGCGAATTCTCGACATTGAAAAACCAGAATAAGTAGCACCACTTCCAATCCAGCCAACAATTGATGATACAGCTCCACCGCCTGGAACTATAAAGCCTGCAGTTGTTGTTACTAACCCTAATATAGTCGCTGTTTTTTCAACACTATTACCTGTTTTCATTATGTCGCCACTTATTACGGGGTGTAATAAAGCGAGTAAATTAACAGCTTGTGGTTGATTAGAAGCAATTGCAACATCGTTTGAAGTTTTTGAAGTGTTTGTAGGAGCTGCTCTTCCTCGCATTGCAGGAAGTAAGCTATTAAAAGATTTTTGGCTATTATTACTTGTAGAAAATTTAACTGATTCAGTACTCAAACCACCCGCTTTAACACGCTTTTGATCTCTTGGTGTTATATTTGATTTATAAGTTCTTTGTAATCGACGATAAACAGCTGCGCTACATTGTGTCATTTGTATTGCTAAAGCAGCTTGATCTTTAAAGGCTTTACCAATTGCACGTTCAGAAAGTTGCATTAATTGAGATTTTTTCTTAAGTGCGTGTTGCCCGATAATTATATCCACTAAAATATCCTTATTAATCATTTTATGGTCAAAATTATATCATGTTGGTCAATAATATTAATATCTAAAAACAAATATTTGGATTGTTTTTTATTCAACTTGTATAAATTGATATTAAATACTAAACAATTTTACAAACGTAATATTCTTCAAAGTATTACTGATATTTAGAGTGGAAGATTTTAACGCATTAAAAAGCCTGCATAGTTGCAGGCTTTTAGGTAATTATTATTGCTCGTTTATTAAAGCATTACTTCTATAGTACGCTCTTACAAAACAATTATGCTTGTAACTAAGTAGGCTACAAATGTAAGACCACCACCAAATAAGGCATACGGTAGCTGCGTTTTAACGTGTGTGAGTAAATCACACCCCGATGCAATAGCCGATACGGCGCTGGTGTCGGATATAGGCGAGCAGTGATCGCCAAATATACCACCACCCAAAATAGCACCAACAACAAGCGACGGCGGTAAACCTAGCGCTTGAATAAGTGGCACACCGATTGGGATTAATATAGCAAACGTACCCCACGATGTACCTGTAGTAAACGACATTACCGCGCCAGTTAGAAACAGCACCGGTACGATTAAGTAAATAGGTAAGTAGTCGCCAACAAGTGATGCTACAAATACGCCAGTGCCAAGCTCTTTAAGGCTTGCACCGAGTGTAAGCGAAAGCAGCACAATGGCGACTAGCGGCATTAATTCGCCCATACCTTTAAAACCGGTATCAACTAATTGATGGTGCGTAAATTTACGTGAGCCAATCATTAAAAAGTAAGCTACAACAATGGCTAAAACTGTTGCGTACAATACTGATTTAGAACCGCTACCCTCGGCAAGTACACCATTACCGGTGTAATACATAAAACCAACCATGCTGGTAATTAGCGTAATAAGCGGGATTAACATGTAACGCGCTTTAGAGGCTTTTATATCATCTTTTAAGTCGGTTGTTTGAAGCTCTAGTTTTTCTTCGGCTTCTTTCATTGGACCGTGCACTTTATCAAACGCGATTGTGTAAAAAACAATGGCAAGGGTAATTATGGCGTAAAAGTTATACCCTACGCTGCCCCACAATACCGATACAGCCGACTCACCTAGCTCGTAGTTACCTAACAAACCAAGTACAAATGCGCCCCAGCCATTAAGTAGTATTAAAATACACACTGGCGCACTGGTGCTGTCAATAATGTAAGCTAGACGCGCTCGGCTCATTTTAAATTTGTCGAATAAGCCACGCGATAAAATACCGGAGGTAAGTACGCTCAGGTTAGATTCTATAAATACTGCAATGCCGGTAAACATGGTTAAAAAGCCTACTTGGCGCTTACTTTTTGCAATGCCTTTATTCATTAGCATATTAACAGTTGCTGCAACGCCGCCAGATTCACGAATATAGGCAAGCAGTGCACCAATTAAAATACTAAATATTAATATGCGTGTATTACCTGGCGAGCTTGCAACCGAAATAATACGTTCAATGGTATTTAAAAAAGTGTCAAACAAGCTATTACCTTCGCCCTGAAAGGCGAGTAAAAACTCAGAAGAAGCAACAGCAACAAGTAGCGCCATAATTACTTCTTTTCGCCAAAACACGATAGCAATCGCTATCAACGGCGGTAAAATAGAATACCAATGCATAAAAAGTTAACCTTAATTATCAGCGAGTGATACTCGCTTTGTACGCGCTTTAACGCTTATTTGTTAAGCCTAACAACATAAACCGGCTTAGTTTTATAGACCGCTTAGCTTAATGGATTGCCTTACTCAAGTCACCTGTAAATAAATCACTTAAGGTGGCACAGTTAGCACGTTTTAACCTATACGATAGCTTATTGATTTAGTAACGCCTCATAAATAAGCGACACTACCGATCCGTACTGTGCGGTTTCGAATTGTTTACCTGTAAATTCGTAACGTTTTTGCGAACCTTTAATTGCGCTATGGCGAGCATTAGTAAGTAAAACAATAGCCAAATCGTAAGCGGGGTCGATTACGGTTACTGTCCCCGTCCAACCTGTGTGCCCGTATGCTTGTGCGCTTGCATAAGGACCAAAGTGCCAACGCCTCGCTTGGTTGTTACCAGCAAGCCTAAAGCCAAGCCCGTAGGTTTCATCGCTGCTTTGAGGCGTTAAAAATTGTGCTAAGGCACTGGCACTAAATAATTGTTGGTCGCCGTAACCACCGCTATTTAATAATAGCTGACAAAGCACGGCTAAGTCGTGGGCATTACTAAATAATCCCGCATGCCCTGCTACGCCATCAAGTGAGTAGTAAGCGCGCTCGTCATGTACTTGCCCTTGTAAAACACCGGTGCGAATATTATCAAACTTAATGCGCCCGTCTCGCGTGTTACCGCTAAGCTCGGTGGCTGCAAATTGATTATGCTTAAAGCCTTTTTTAAGTGGATTAAATAACGTGTTAGTTAGTTTTAATGGCGCATAAACTTGCTGCTCTAGGTATTCGTCAAGAGGCTGCCCAGTAATGCGCTCAATCAGCACGCCTAAAATCATGTAATCAATATCTGAATAAACATGCTGCCCAGATGATTTATTACTAAAAGGTACGCTGGTAAGTAATAGCTGTTTGGTGGTTTTGCTATTTTGAGAATAAAACGCTTCACCATAACGACCATCTTTGCGATGAAAGTCAAATACTGGTGGGTATCCGGCGCTGTGAGTGAGTAAATCTTTTATTGTACGCTCAGTTCGCCCTTCACCTTTATATTCGCTTAGGTAGCTTTGCACGGGTTTATTAATATTCAATAACCCTTCGCTTACTAATTTCATAAGTGCAAAGTTGGTTGCGAATATTTTGGTGTTTGAGGCAAGATCGAACAAGGTATTAGTTTGCATTGGCTCTGGCCGAAGTAACATTAAATCACTTTGCTGATATTGTTTTGCATCGCCATAGGCGGTTAATTTTATTAGTTCACCATTTTTAACAACAGCCAGTACAGCCCCAGGAAAACCCGCTTTTACATCACGCTCAATAAGTGCATCTACTTCACTAAAATCAACAGGCTTAACAGGCTGACTATTTAAAGTAGGGAATGCAAAACGCAGCGTTAAACTTGCGCCTTCAGGAATTATATTTTCAACCTTAAATGTATTAACACCATTGTGAGTGCTTTTTGCCAAGCTGTAATTATACAAAGTATTTGCGCTTAATTGGCTAACGTCGAGCTTTTGATTATTAATATAAATATCGGCGCTTTGTGCGTTATGGTTTTGTATCAATAATTGACCGCGCCCTTTGTAAGCTTTAAACGTTCCTCGGTTATTTACATAAAACCGACTACTTGGGTTTACCTCAGGAAACGTAACAACTACTTGTGCGTTAGGTAATTCTACAAGTTGGCTTTTTGTTAGTAGTGGCAGTGAGCTAATAGGCTGCGGTGGTGTAGTGCAACCCACGGCAATAAAGCTTAAAGCCACTATAAATGCTTTTTTAATGCAGCCACTCCTTTGGTTTTTTAAAGCAACGAACATGGGATGCCCTTATTTATATAGCAAGTAAGGCGCTCTTTGCGCTTTAAATTGCGAAAGCCCCGCCTGCCAGCTTTGTTTTATTTGCGCTTCTGATTGTCCTGCTTCAATAGCTAAGCGTAGTTTATTAGTACCCGCTAGTTTATCCATAAAGTCAGCACGCTCAAAAAACGAGATGTTGTTTTTACTAAGCTCCGTGTACACATTTATTAAGTAAGTTAAATTTAGACCTGTGATGTTTACTTGTCTTAAATCGAGCCCTTGCACGGTTTGGTTTTTAAATTTAGGGTTTAAAGCAGCGCCTTTAATTGCACGCGGCGTAAAATTAAAATCACCTAATGCAACTGGCGAATAGCCAATTACTTGAAACGCAAAGTCGGTACCTCTGCCAATACTGATAGGCGTTGCCTCAAAAAAGCAAAGCGACGGATAAAGCGCAATGGCTTGATCGTTAGGTAAGTTAGGACTTGGTTTTACAGGCAAACTATAAGCACTTTTGCGAGTGTAATGATCAACAGGGATCACGGTTAATTTTAAATCGGGCGCTTTATTGATCCAACCCTCGCCTTTGATCATTTTGGCAAGTTCGCCAACGGTCATACCGTGTAACACAGGAATTGGGTGCATGCCTACAAACGATTTAAATTGTGGCTCTAATATTGGTCCGTCAACGTAGGCAATATTTGGATTGGGTCTGTCGAGTACTAAAAATTCTATCCCCTGCTCTGCTGCGGCTTCCATCATGTAGTGCATAGAGCTTATGTAAGTATAAAAGCGCACTCCCACATCTTGAATATCAAAAATAATGACATCAACATCGGCTAAAGCAGCTTGGCTTGGTTTTTTATTTTTACCGTAAATAGAAATAAGCGGAATACCGGTTTTGCTATCAACGGCATTTTTTACATGTGCGCCTGCATCGTGATCGCCTCTAAAGCCATGCTCAGGTGCAAAAATTTTAGTTATATTTATGTTTTTAGTCAGCAGAGCATCTACTAAGTGAGTTTGCCCTACTGTTGATGTTTGATTAACTACCAGCCCTACGCGTTTATTTTTTAACTGCGGTAAATATTTAGCATATTGCTGCGCACCTACAACAAGTGAGTTATTAGCCTCGTTGGCTTGGGCACTGGAAATAAAAATAGCGCTAATAATAAAAAACAACGTAATAAATAGGGTTTTAAACATACTGTAATATCCTTTTAAACAAGACGTTTAAAGTAACATAGGTAATATTAAAGAGCAGCTTTAGAAAGGGGTTAAGTAGGCTTGAGTAGATATAGTGATTAGAAGCTGGCGCTTCTCACGCGAGCAAGCTCAGCGTCTACAACGAATGAATAAGCTCGAAGTTTAAATTAAAGATTAGAGCTGGTTTTATTTGTAGGCGTACAGCTTGCTGACGCGTTAAAGCGAAGCTCGTAAATAAAGTATCAGTTATATCGGTGGTAAGTAATTAGAAGCTAGCGCTTCTCACGCGAGCAAGCTCAGCGTCTACAACGGATGGATAGCTCGGAGTATGGATTTAAGGGTTAGGGCTGGTTCTACTTGTAGGCGTACAGCTTGATGACGCAACGAGCAACGCTTGTAAATAAAGTATCAGTTATATTGGTGGTAAGTAATTAGAAGCTACGCTTCTCACGCGAGCAGGCTCAGCGTCTACAACGAATGAATAAGCTCCGTGTTTGGATTTAAATATTAGAGCTGGTTTTACTTGTAGCCGTACAGCTTGCTGACGCGACGAGCAACGCTTGTAAATAAAGTATCAGTTATATCGGTGGTAAGTAATTAGAAGCTACGCTTCTCACGCGAGCAAGCTCAGCGTCTACAACGAATGAATAAGCTCGGAGTTTAAATTAAAGATTAGAGCTGGTTTTACTTGTAGGCGTACAGCTTGCTGACGCGACGAGCAACGCTCGTAAATAAAGTATCAGTTATATCGGTGGTAAGTGATTAGAAGCTGGCGCTTCTCACGCGAGCAAGCTCAGCGTCTACAACGGATGAATAAGCTTGGTATCTACAGGATAGCAATCTGTCAGCTTCACTTTATTTTAGGCACAAAAAAACCGACTTAATGTCGGCTTGTTATGAAAGTGGTGGGCGCAGGACGTATCTTGTAAGAGTGAACCTCCGACTTCTTGGTTCTCAATCCTCCTAAACTCTACACTTCACTTTATTTCAGTCACAAAAAAACCGACTTAATGTCGGCTTATTTATGAAAGTGGTGAGCGCAGGACGTATCTTGTAAGAGTGAACCTCCGACTTCTTGGTTCTCAATCCTCCTAAACTCTACACTTCACTTCACTTTATTTTAGGCACAAAAAAACCGACTTAATGTCGGCTTGTTATGAAAGTGGTGGGCGCAGGAGGATTCGAACCTCCGACCGCTCGGTTCGTAGCCGAGTACTCTATCCAGCTGAGCTATGCACCCACTTTCATAGATTGCTTATTTAAACTCTAAGCAGAGCGTATAAATTCAGACATAAAAAAACCGATTTCCATCGGTTTATTTTTCTTACACTTTAAAAGCGTATGAAAACATGAAAGTGGTGGGCGCAGGAGGATTCGAACCTCCGACCGCTCGGTTCGTAGCCGAGTACTCTATCCAGCTGAGCTATGCACCCACTTTCATTTTTACTTTACTCGTTTTTACTCTAAGTGAGAGTCTATAAAGTGGTGGGCGCAGGACGTATCTTGTAAGAATGAACCTCCGACCGATTGGCTTTAGCCAATACTTTACTTTTTTATACTCTAAGTATGAGTCTATAAAGTGGTGGGCGCAGGAGGATTCGAACCTCCGACCGCTCGGTTCGTAGCCGAGTACTCTATCCAGCTGAGCTATGCACCCACTTTATAGTTTACTTATTTTAACTCTAAGTAGAGCTTTTGCTTATTTAGACTCTAAGCGAGTTATTAAAGTATGGTGGGCGCAGGAGGATTCGAACCTCCGACCGCTCGGTTCGTAGCCGAGTACTCTATCCAGCTGAGCTATGCACCCATACTTTAAAACTTTACAAAACACGCCATTAAAAGAAATGGTGGAGAGGGAGGGATTCGAACCCTCGATAGAGCTACAAACTCTATACTCCCTTAGCAGGGGAGCTCCTTCGGCCACTCGGACACCTCTCCGTCTTGTGGGGCGTATAATAAAGATTTCAGAAAATATGTCAAACACTTTTCTACCAAAAGTGGCTATATGGTTATAGATTGTCCACAAGGTTGGCTTTTAAGTGTAATTAGTTTGAAAATTAAACGTTTCCTGAATTTTTATCGGTGTTATTTACACCTAACACAGGGATTAAATCATCCGATAAGTTTGCAAGGTACTGCTCTTGGTATCCTAATTGCTGAAACTCAGCAATGCAGGCTCTATAATAATTTTGTCGAGCTTGCTCTGTTGTACAAATATCTGGCAATTCTTCAACACGTTTGTTTTTCATTTTATTATTCTAAGTCCGTTTAGTATTTATATTTAAAACCCTGAACATCTGAGGGCATCTGAATTTCAGTCATAGTGTAGTCAAAATCGATACAAACACAATATTGAATTTGAAAATAGCTATACCAAAAAGTTATAAGTATCGTTGTCGCTGATTCTAAACAACTGCACATAACAATAGGCTAATGAAACTGAATGAAATATTAACTAATACCTATAACTACTTTTAATTATCTATCTCATTTTATGCAATGAAAAGTAATTAGGGTTAGTTAGAGAGATCTCTCACAACTAATAAATACTTCTCGTACAATTCTCTATTAAACACACACAAAAACGCCGCTATTAAGCGGCGTTTATTAACTTATTTTGTTTTACCTAAAGCTTAGTCGGCTTGCGGGCGCATATGCGGGAACAAAATAACATCTTTAATTGTTGATGAATCAGTAAACAACATAACTAAACGGTCAATACCAATACCTTCACCTGCAGTTGGCGGTAAGCCGTACTCAAGTGCGCGTATGTAGTCTTCATCGTAATGCATTGCTTCATCATCGCCTGCGTCTTTCTCTTCAACTTGACGAGTAAAGCGCTCAGCTTGGTCCTGTGCATCGTTAAGCTCAGAGAAACCATTTGCAAGTTCACGACCGCCAACAAAAAACTCAAAACGGTCTGTAACAAATGCATTGTCGTCGTTACGGCGAGCTAGTGGAGAAACTTCCCACGGGTAGCCAGTAATAAACGTAGGTTGAATAAGCATGTGTTCTGCTGTTTCTTCAAATATTTCACACAAGAACTTACCTGGGCCCCAAACACAATTTTCAGGAATTTTAACGTGTACTTGTTTAGCGTACGCTTTTAATTCGTCAAAATGGTTTTCTGGGTCGTTAAATACCGCAGCATCAAACTCAGGATTATATTTTAAGATTGCGTCGCTCATGCTTAAACGTGTAAACGGTTGACCAAAGTCGTACTCAACTGAGTCAATTACTTCGCCGTTTTCGTCTTTAGTTGTATTAACTACAACAGCGCTACCTAGTACGTTTTCTGCAACCGTACGTAGCATGTCCTCGGTGATGTTCATCAGGTCGATGTAATCAGCGTATGCTTGGTAAAATTCAATCATTGTGAATTCTGGATTGTGACGCGTAGATAACCCTTCGTTACGGAAGTTACGGTTAATTTCGAATACACGGTCAAAACCACCTACCACTAAGCGCTTTAAGTAAAGCTCAGGCGCTATACGTAAGTACATGTCGATATCAAGTGCATTATGGTGAGTTACAAACGGACGTGCAGATGCACCGCCAGGTATAACCTGTAGCATTGGTGTTTCTACTTCCATAAAGTCACGGTCTGCTAAAAAGCGACGAATGCCTTCAACTACTTGTGAACGAATACGGAATGTTTCGCGCGTTGCTTCGTTAGTAATTAAATCAACGTAACGTTGGCGGTACTTTGTTTCTTGATCCGATAAGCCATGGAATTTTTCAGGTAACGGACGAAGTGACTTAGTTAGTAGTTGGTACTCAGTCATTTCTACGTATAAATCGCCTTTACCCGATTTATTTAGTGCACCTTTAACACCAATAATATCGCCAGTGTCTAGTTGACCATATTTTTCTTTAAGATCTTTTTGAACGTCTTTAGATGCATACGCTTGTACACGACCTTTCATGTCTTGAATTACAAAAAACGGTCCACGCTTTGCTAAAATACGTCCAGCAATAGACACAACTTCTTGCATCTCTACTAATTCTTCTTTGCTCTTATCACCAAACTGGGCTTGCAAGTCAGCCGTGTAATGCTCACGACGGAATTGGTTTGGATGACCGTTGGCTGGGCAATTTTCGCGTATAGCATCTAACTTGCCGCGACGCTCAGCGATTAACTTGTTTTCGTCTTGGATTTTATCAGTCATTTTTTAGCTCTTTATTAGCTTGGTGGTTATAAGCCAGATTTAAGGCTGGCTTCAATAAATTTATCTAAGTTACCGTCAAGTACCGATTGGGTATTGCGGTTTTCAACGCCTGTTCGTAAATCTTTAATGCGTGCGTCATCAAGTACGTATGAACGAATTTGACTACCCCAACCAATATCAGATTTAGCATCTTCTTGCGTTTGTTTTTCAGCATTTTGCTGTTGTAGCTCAAGCTCAAATAATTTAGCTTTTAACTGCTTCATCGCTTGGGCTTTATTTTTATGCTGTGAACGCTCGTTTTGACACTGCACTACGGTATTTGTTGGTACGTGAGTAATACGAACCGCCGATTCGGTGGTGTTAACGTGCTGACCACCCGCACCCGAGGCACGGTAAACGTCTATACGTAGGTCTGACGGATTCATATCAATTTCAATGTTATCGTCAACTTCTGGGTATACAAACGCAGAAGCAAATGATGTATGACGACGACCACTTGAGTCAAACGGGCTTTTACGCACTAAGCGATGCACGCCAGTTTCGGTACGTAACCAACCGTAAGCATATTCGCCAACAAAGCGAACTGTTGCGCCTTTAATACCGGCTACGTCGCCGTCGGTCGCTTCAACTAGCTCAACTTTAAAGCCTTTAGCTTCGCCCCAGCGTAAATACATACGTAGTAAAATATTACACCAGTCTTGAGCTTCAGTACCGCCAGAACCCGATTGTAAATCAAGATAAGCATCGTTTGAGTCGTGAGGACCTGAAAACATACGACGAAACTCTAAACCTTCTAACTGCTCGTTTAAATCAGCAAGCTCAGTTTGCGCTTCAACAAAGGTGTCTTCGTCTTCAGCTTCTACAGCTAACTCAAGTAAGCCTTCTACATCGTCTGTACCGGCCACAAGGTTGTCGATTGTTTCAACAACCGCTTCTAATGCTGATTTTTCACGGCCAAGCGCTTGTGCGCGTTCGGGCTCATTCCATACGGCTGAATCTTCAAGTTCGGCGTTAACTTCTTCTAAGCGTTCTTGTTTAAGAGCGTAGTCAAAGGTACCCCCGAAGCAATTCAGTACGTTCGCGAATTTCCTTGATTTGATTAATCACAGGATTCACTTCAAACATGTACATCACTCCAAAATGGCTAGGTAATTGCGCCCATTTAAACGGGATTTTCGCAATAAATTATCGTCAAATGATAAAAACGCCCGATTTTAACAAAAAACCGCGCGCTTTATTAGCCTTTTATGCATGATATGTGCATATTTTTTAGTGCACTTTTTCAAGCTCTCGAACAATTAGTTGCAGGGTAAATTTACCTCTAAACTCATTTATATCGAGCTGGTACGCTACTTTTACAAATTTAGCCTCGGTATCTGGCCATTCTTTTACATCAATACCAAATGCGATGGCGTCAACTAATCGACCTGATTGATGTTTTAACACCAGCTTTAAATGCTTTTCGCCGACTATGCGTTGCTGTATTAATTCAAATGTATGCTCAAACACCGGTTCAGGAAATTGCTGCCCCCACGGACCTGATTGCTTTAACAGCTGTGCAAATTCCATCGTAAAACAGTCGTTTGGCAGCTCACCATCGGTAAACACAATACAGCGTTTACTTTCTTCGCTGAGTTGCGCGCTAACAGCAGCGTCAAACGCTTTTTTAAAGTCGTTAAAGTGTTGCTCGTTAATACTTAAGCCTGCAGCCATTGCATGACCACCAAATTTATTAATTAAATGCGGATCGGCAGTGTTAAGCCCTTCAAGTAAATCGCGCATGTGCAGCCCTTCAATAGAGCGGCACGAACCTTTTATTTCACCGTTTTCTCCACCAGCAAATATAACAGTCGGGCGATGGTATTTTTCTTTTAAGCGACCAGCTAAAATACCAATAACCCCTTGATGCCAATCATCTTGAAATAAACAAATGGCATCAGGAATGTTGCTGTCGTTAAATGCGAGTCTATCGAGTACAGCTTGCGCCTCTGCTTGCATACCCTGCTCTATTTCGCGCCTTGCAAAGTTTAAGCTATCGAGTTCGCCTGCTATGCTGCGAGCTTGATTTATATCAGTACTGAGCAAGCACGCTATACCCAAACTCATGTCGTCTAATCGCCCAGCTGCGTTTAAACGCGGGGCAAGCGAAAAACCAAAGTCGCTAGCACTTAAACGTGCAGCATTACGATTTGCCACTTCAATAAGCGCAGTAATACCTGGACGCGTTTTACCACTACGAATACGTGCTAAACCTTGATGCACTAAAGTACGATTATTTGCATCAAGCGCAACAACATCGGCAACCGTACCAAGTGCTACAATGTCGAGTAAGTTAGCTAAGTTAGGTGGCGATTGCTGCTCAAAATAACCTAAATCTCGCATTACGCTTCTCAGTGCTATTAACAAGTAAAAAGCAACGCCAACGCCTGCAATCGATTTAGACGGGAAATTACATTCATGCCTATTTGGGTTTACTATTGCATCAGCATTAGGTAATTGCTCACCTTGTAAGTGGTGATCTGTTACCAGCACTTTAATGCCAACCGCTTTTAAAATATCAATACCGGCAATACACGATATACCATTATCTACGGTGATCACTAAGTCAGGTTTTATTTGTACTATTTGCTCTGCAAGCGCGGGGCTCAAGCCATAACCTAAGCTAAAACGATCCGGAATTAAGTAATCTAAATGCTTAAAACCAAACATTTCCAAACCTTGCATTAAGGTTGCAGTACTGGTTGCACCATCAGCATCAAAGTCGCCAACTATTAAAATATGGCTTTGTGCTTTTAATGCCTCAATTAATAAGTCGCTAGCTTTGTCTATGTCTTTAAACAATTTAAAGTCATGAAGCGTTGCTACACTATTGTTTAGCTCATCGGCATTGAACACATTACGATTGGCATAAATTTGTTTAATTACAGGGTGTAAATGACTCGGTAAATGCGAATCGTCAATATTTTCTCGCGCAATGATCAATTTTTTCATGCAGGATTTTTACTTATTTAGTCGTATTTAAAAGACAAAAAAAGGCCATTAAGGCCTTTTTAATAATAACTAAGCGTTTAATTACGAAGCTTTGTTAGCTTCTAATGCCGCTTTTAGTGCTGCAGCTGGCTGATAACCTGGGATCATCGTACCATCTTCTAAAACAATTGCTGGTGTACCGCTAATGCCAAAGCTTTGACCAAGCTGATAATGCTCAGCTACAGGCGCGTTACAACCTTTAATTACTTTAGTATCTACGCCCGATTTAGCTTCTGTAAGTGCTTCTTGCTGATCTTTAGCACACCATACATTCATTAAATCTGCATAACCAGAACCTTGCAACCCACCACGTGGAAACGCAAGATACTTAACAGTTATGCCTTCATCAAGTAAGTCGTCTAGTTCACGGTGCAATTTACGACAATAGCCACAACTAATATCGGTAAATACAGTGATGCTGTGTTTTTCGTTTGGTGCTTTGTACACAATCATCGAATCTTCGTATTCTTTAAGACCTTCAACACGCACACCGTTAAGCGCTTGCTCTGTTAGGTTATTACGATTATTTAAATCGATGAGTGTACCTTGCATTAAAAATTGACCATCTGGGCTTGCATAAAGCACGCCTTTATTAGTGATCAGTTCTTTTAAACCCTCAACAGGGCTTGGATTAATTTGCTTAACGGTAACACCAAGCTCGGCAAATTTAGTAATAATAGGATCATTAGCATCTGGTGTTACAGCAACGCCATTTGCAAATGCACTAATACTTGTGCACAACATGGCACTTGCTAACATTAATTTTTTCATAATTCTCTCTATTCTAAAAATACTTATAAATTGACCGGCTTAGTGATAATAAATTTCAAATTAAGCGCGCGGATGATGCTGCGCGTGTACGGATTTTAATCGTTCATTAGCAACATGAGTATAAATTTGCGTGGTTGATAAATCGCTATGGCCCAACATCATTTGTACCACACGTAAATCTGCCCCATGATTTAATAAATGCGTAGCGAAAGCATGGCGCATAGTATGAGGCGATAATGGAGACTCAACCGATGCCAAAATAGCATAGTGTTTAATTCTATGCCAAAAAGTTTGTCGAGTCATGCCTACACCACGCTTAGACGGAAATACGAAATCGGTAGCGTGTTTTATCATTTGCGCACGGCCAACCTTTAAAAATTGCTCAAGCCAGTACATTGCTTCTTCGCCAAAGGGCACTAAACGCTCTTTATTACCTTTACCTTTTACAAACACTACCGCTTGGCGCAAATTAACTTGCTCCATTCTAAGCCCTACTAATTCGCTAACACGCAAACCCGTTGCATAAAGTAGCTCAAGCATGGCTTTATCGCGAAGTCCCATTGCTTCATCTGTATTTGGGGCAGCAAGCAATGCCTCTACCTCAGCCTCAGACAATGTTTTAGGTAACGACTGCCCCGCTTTTGGCTGTGAAATATTCAGCATAGGGGTGTCACTAATTACTTTTTCACGCACAAAGTATTGATAAAAGCGCTTTAGCGCACTAATGCTACGCGCAGTGCTACGAGGTTTTAATCCTAAATCGACTCGGTGTGCTAGGTAGCTTTCTACATCAAGCCCGGTTACCGTCATTAAGTTTTCGCCTTTTAAAAACAGGCAAAATTTATCTAAATCACTTCGATAAGCACTTAATGTGTTTTCGCTTACACCTTGCTCTAAGTACAGGCTGTCTAAAAAATTTTCTAGGTAGTCGCTGTTACTACTCATGCCACTATTATTTTCGGGGAAATTATCAGATAGCGTTGTCACATTGTGCTCTCATGCTTTGCTAAGGTATCAATTAAAAATACCTTACGGTAAACTTGAGCTTATCATATCAGGCAATTACACAGTGATAAATACGATGCAAATTGGTTTATTTTTTGGTTCTACTACGTGCTACACCGAAATGGCTGCAGAAAAAATTCGAGACATTATTGGCGCCGATATAGTTACCTTACATAATATTAAAGACGAACCACTAAAAAATGCAGAGCAGTACGACTTCATCATTTTTGGTATTTCAACATGGGATTTTGGTGAAATACAAGAAGACTGGGAGTCAAAGTGGGACGACATTGCAGACGTAAACCTAAATGGTAAAACCATTGCCTTATTTGGCATGGGCGATCAACAAGGTTACGGGCAGTGGTTTCAAGATGCGCTAGGCATGCTACACGATGAAATAAATACACAAACATTTACCCAACTTGGTTTTTGGCCAAACGATAGTAGCTACGAGTTTGAAGCTTCAAAAGCGCTAACGCCCGACAACAAACAATTTGTAGGGCTCGCACTCGACGAAGATAGCCAGTACGAACTAAGCGACGACCGCATTGCAACATGGGTTGAACAGGTAATGACTGAATATGGCGAAACGCTTTAATTAATAAGCTAATAAATAAAAAGCAAAAAGCAAAAAGCCCGCAACTAGTTTAGTTGCGGGCTTTTTAGTTAATATTAATTAAAAATTTACTTAAACGTCATCACGTTTGTTGTTTGTGGGTAATATCCATCAGCCATAACAATATACGGCACTAAATTACTTAACCATTTTTGCTGTACGCTTTCGCTGTAGTTTAAGTAAAGCTTATCTTCATGAATATAAAATGCTTCAGGGTCTATACCTACAGCGTTACCTTCATCAGCCATTGCATAAGCACACCATCCACCATATTGCGGTGCATAACGTTTTGGCTCTTTTTCAAATAGTGCTTTATTTTCTGCGCTTGCAAAATGCCAGTCGGCACCTAAATAGCTTACAGAGTAATTATCATTGCCTTTAACTGCTTTATTTTGCGTAAAGTAAGCAACGGTATCGTAGCCTTTAATGGCTGTGTTATTAAACCAACCTGTATTAACAGCGTCATCTTTTGCATTTGCTCCACCGCTTATTAACAGCGTGCTTAGCATTATTAAAGCAACTACGTACTTAATCATATTTTATCCTTTATTATTTGTTCAAAATTGAATGCCAATTAAATATAGCTGGCTTAAACAAGAAGAAAGGCAAAACGAATAAATGATTTCATACAGAGATTAATTTTTTATATAGCAGCAACTTTAAAGTCGATTTAAGAGTACCGAATAAACTTTCTTGTAATAAGCCTTATTCAACTTTTAACCAATATTGGTTACGGTAAAAAAAGCCAATATAGCCACGTACTTCAAGTGTTTTACCATCAGCTTGTGGCGTTAGTTGTACGGTGTAAGTTTTACCATTAGTGGGGTCAAGTATTTCTCCGTCGCCCCATACGCCATCATCCTCAGCTTTAACATCCTTAATAATAGTCATACCTAAAATAGACTGGTATTTTAAATTACCCTCGCACTCGGTGCATTTATCTTTTTGTTTTGTTGGATCAATGATTTTGTCAACGGTGCCGCTTAATACACCATCAGTTTGTGTAATACGCACATACGATTTAGCTTGGTTTGTATCCTCGTCAATCGTTTTCCAAAGCCCTACTGGAGTGGGTGCAGAAAACACGCTTTGACTTACAAAAACGATAGTTGACAATGCACCAACTAAAGCTACTTTATATAACATTTTCATTGTGTTGCCTTTGTTTTAAGTGGCTAATAATTCAATCATAACAGTCGTTATATAAATACACTACAAAAGAGCAGACTAAACAAAACACGGTATGTTTTGTTTAGGCTTAAATTTAAAGTACGTAAAATAAACTACCTAGACATTTCAAAATAAACATCACCTATTTTCAAGTCTGAATATTCGGGTTCAACTATAAATATTTCATCGTTATCAATAATAGTTTTAAGTAATTTAACGTGTTCTGGGTTTTCAACATTAATATATCTTGAGACCCAAACTCCAGAGTCGAGTGACCAAAAATATGCAGATGTATAGTCATTTCTCTCATTAATAAGGATAAATTCTAATTCGTCATCTTTATTTAAATCGATCCCAATAAAATAAAAGCTACTTTCTTTTAGTGAATTACGACCGTGAGAATAATACTCAGAAAAAGCCATCTCAATTAAATCTTGAGGAATTAGATCTCGTGAAGGCCAAAATGTACTTTGTTTAATAAAGTCATCGACAGTACCCATTTGTGTTGAGGTAAATTCATCATTTGCATACATTCTATCAATAGTAGTGTGCTGCTCTGGGTGACTCGTTTTAATCTTCTGTTTTAATAACTGCATAGCCAAATAACCTTGACGACCCAAGCTGTGCTCAAAATAATAATAATCAAACTCTTCAATTGTTACTTTACCGTCATCTAAGCGCCCTATTTGGCTTTGAGCAGATAAACTTTGAAAATTTAATAGAGGAGAATTAACAGCAAGCATACTTACAAGTACAACCCAGCCCATCACAATATTTATTTTGCTAAGCGGCTCTAGCCAATTGTCTCTTTTTGCTATAATTCCAACAAGATAACTAAACGAAAAACACGCCAACAAAAACCAAATTAAAATACCCCAACAACGATCTACCGTTAGCCCATGCTGTTCAATTCGCTGATAAATACCATAAGCCGAAATAACACTATAAACGGGAAGTAACGCAACGCTTATAAAAACAAGTCGATGTAATATTAGGTGATAAGGACGAACTGATGACTCATCTTTATAAACGGTATTAACAAAAAACAACGTAAGCACTTGCAACCACATGACTAATAAACTGCCACTTCCGGTTTCCCATAATTTACTGAGTCCGGTAAAAGGGAGTGTTGCTAAAAAACTAAGAGAAATAACCGATAAAACAGGCAGTAAAAACTTAATTAAAGTTTGCAGTAAAAAAGCGATATTATCTTCAACGTTCAAAAGCTTTCTAAATATGACACTCGCAAAGGCAAATGCGAGCGTTAAAGTCGGGATCCAAAACCACTCATTTCTTAATAACTCAGAGAAAAAATTAATATCTAAAATATCAAATAAAGCGGCACCTAAATTGAGTATTCCCCAAAAAATAAGTACAAACAGCCAACATTCTGCAAAAATTATAAAATTACGCCAAGACAGCTTAAATAAGCTGCTGTAGCTAATACTTACCGAGCTGCCAAATTGCTGTATGTACATTAAGCCTTTAAAGCCAGCTATAAGCACTGTAAAAATAAAAACAGAAGTTAAATCGCCATTGATCACATACTCCTGAGGTTCTTGCTGAAAACCAACATAGGCACCGAGCAAAGACAACAATAAAGAAAAGGGCAAAATTAAAATTAATGCACTTTTTATATTGCTCTTATTAACGCTCATCAACACTAATAAAGGAAAACTCATAGAAAATGTAATTAACGATATTAACCACACAGGGTTTGTTGCTGGCCACATATTGTTTTCTATACTGCTATACAAAAGAGTAAGCGCAATAGCTTGCAGTACTGCAAGTGTAATTATAAAGGGTTTAGGTAACTGATTGTCCATATCTGTTCTCTGTCATAAATTTTGATCAGTTTGCGTTATTTGTTCCTATTATACAATTACCCTACATTTTCAAATAAAATGCTTTGCACAGTGCTGTATAATCAACGCTATAGCTATTATCAATCTCTCGAATACAGAGGGTTGATTCACTTAAATCACCGTCAATATAACTAAATGTCATTAAACTGCGGCTAACGTCTTTATTAGGTGTGGCTTTTACTTGGCAGTGCGTATTTAAATAAAGCCCATTTTGACTAGCAAGCTCAATAAACAATGCACCTTCAACACTCGGTAATATTAAGCTAAAACGAGATTTATTATGGCTTAAACGTTTAAACGCATTTATTAACTCTTCAAAACTTAACCCATCAGTATGGCGTGCGGTATTACGCGCAGCATTATTGCCTTTTAAACTGTGATTAAAATACGGCGGATTAGAAATAACCACATCAAACAAAGTGTCACTGTTAAAACTTTGGATGGTTTGATGCTTAACATTTATTGTTGGCCACGGACTACTCGCTACATTTTGCAATGCTTGAGTATGGGCACTTTTGTCAATTTCTACTGCGGTGATAGCGAGTTCTGGATTGCGCTGTTTACACATTAACGCCAACAAACCCGTGCCTGTACCTATATCAAGTAACGACTTTGCATTGTTTAAATTAGCCCATGCACCAAGTAAAATTCCATCCGTAGAAACCTTCATTGCACACTGTTCGTGTTCAACCTTAAATTGTTTAAATGCAAAACCAGACATTTTTTCACCTTTTCGTTCACCAACTGGTGGATAGCGCGTATAATTGCAGGTAATTGTCCCTTATTTTAGACACTCTATGCAATTTTCTGACTTTGATCTTGATAACAAGTTACTCGACGCGATTAATAAAATGGGGTACGAAACCCCAACAAGTATTCAGCAACAAGCTATTCCTGAAGCGCTTCAGGGGCGTGATGTTTTAGCATCTGCACCGACTGGCACAGGTAAAACAGCTGCATTTTTAATTCCAGCTATTCAATATTTATTAGATTTTCCACGTCGTGATCCTGGTTTTGCACGTGTACTTGTAATGACCCCAACACGTGAGCTAGCTTATCAAATTCATGAGCAATGTGAGCTTCTTGCCAAGCGTACAAACCTAAAAGTAGGTGTGGTAACGGGTGGCATTAACTATGGCACGCACAAAGAAATTTTTGAAAAAAATAACGATATATTAATCGCCACACCAGGGCGTTTAATGGAATACCTAGAAACCGAAAATTTTCATGCTGAACATGTAGAGATGCTTATCATTGATGAAGCCGATCGCATGCTAGACATGGGCTTTAAAAAAGAAATGAAACGTATTTGTGACGAAGCTAGAAATCGTCGCCAGTGCTTTTTATTCTCAGCAACGCTTGAGGGCGATAGCGTTGAGCGATTTGCAGAAACAACGCTAAACGATCCAGCATTGCTTGAAGCAGAATCATCTCGCAAAGAAAAAGCAAAAATTCATCAGTGGGTACATTTAGCCGACGATTATCATCATAAGCTTGAGTTGTTAGTTAATACGCTCAAAAACCCTGACGTTACTAAAGCAATTGTATTTGTTAAAACACGTGAGCGCCTAGAAACATTGATTGGTGAACTTACAACCAATGATGTAAAAGCGGCTTGGTTACGTGGCGAAATGCCGCAAGACAAACGTATGAAAGCTATGGAAAACTTCCATAGCGGTAAAACACGTATATTAGTTGCAACCGATGTAGCTGCGCGTGGCATTGATGTATCTGACATTAGCCATGTTATTAACTTTGATTTACCACGTACTGCCGATATATACGTACACCGAATTGGTCGTACTGGTCGTGCTGGTAAAAAAGGCATCGCTATATCAATGGTAGAAGCACACGATATTGGCATTTTATATAAAATAGAACGCTATATTGAGCAAAAGCTTAAACGTCGTGTAATTAAAGGTGTGGAGCCCAAGCATAAAGAAGCTAAGCCACCTGCTAAAAAGCGTAAAGATCCAGTAAAAATGAAAGCCAAGAAAAAGGCTAAGGTTAAAAAGAAAAAATAACCTAAAACATTTTTATACTAAGCCGGCTTTTGTCGGCTTTTTAATGCGACTAGCTCATTTATTATAAGGTTTTTTCTGTCCACTTTTCAAAACGTTCAGCTGCTGACTCAGCAACAACTACTTCAACTGGATTAACCCAGCAAGGAATACGATTTCGATTAAGTATGGCTATTTCTAGCTTTTCCCCTGATACAGAAGTACACCGAGAGCCCCCAAGTCCTCTTAAATTTCGCAGCCATAATTCACCTTGAAAGTAATATGAATGCCCATTTTTAGTTAACTTTATGAGTTC
Source organism: Pseudoalteromonas sp. Z9A5 (assembly GCF_011378875.1). Lineage (NCBI taxonomy): Bacteria > Pseudomonadati > Pseudomonadota > Gammaproteobacteria > Alteromonadales > Pseudoalteromonadaceae > Pseudoalteromonas > Pseudoalteromonas sp. Z9A5. Next base: position 253,628 of record NZ_WTLC01000001.1, on the reverse strand, counting down.
AATAGTAACTTTTTTATTTTCCCAACCTATATAGGCTAAAAGCTCACGGTAATTATGCGCCATATAAATAATCCATTACATTGTATAAGCGTATATTTACACAAAGCTTTAGTGAAAAAAAGCTTGCCGTTAAAAGCTTCGTATCTACAGAGACAGTGCCTACAGAAACCGCATCTACAAATACAAAGCCTGTAAAAACAGTACCCACGAAGCCTACACCCATTATATTTGTACCTGTAACAAATGTAATCAGATCATGTAACCCATACTCACTTTTATGTAAAAATTGCCCACCTGAATTCTTCCTTAATAAAATGTCTTTTAATTTCAAGCAATTAAATGTGGCACTGAAATTGTAATAACAAGGATAACTCAGTCGTTAAAATTTAAAAGATGGCTGCACTCTTTAACCGTAATGTAAGGATTAAGTTATGAACCGCTTCAAGTTAACTATCGCTTTAGTATCATTTTGTTGTTTATTTTTATTAGCTTGCGCTACAAAAGTAAGTGCAGCAACAAGCGTGATCCTAGTAAGCACTGTTGCTACGCAACCTAACTTGCAGCAAACAATTACTCAGACCTTACGTACCAATCCTAACTTAGTGTTAAGCGATATTCGTGTGCAGGTAAAAAACGGTGAAGTAGATTTATATGGCGAAGCGCAAACCGGCTTTCAGCGCGCATTAGCTCAAAAGTTTTTAGAAAATATGGATGGGGTAAAAATCATTCGTAACAAAATTAGTGTTATTTAATATGCACCACATATACCTATTCGTAAATTAATTTATAAGCGCGGCTTGTTACTCCAACACAAGCGGCGCTTTTTTATTGTGTATAGTTATTTTAATTCTTCTAATTGTTTAGCCACATCACTTATTTTAAAGCTACTTTTTTGCGAATTAAAACTTTCAACTAAAACTTTTTCAAAACTGCTTACTGTAGAATCTTCATTTAGCTCAAAGGGAAAACCCTTAAGTTCCTTTGTTTTTGGGTTAAACTTATAAACAAAATTGTCACCACTTAAACCCGCTGAAAAAACGTAATGATGATTATCAACCCATCCTGCCGCGCCATGAAATAGAGCAATATTTATTTTATCGTTTTTAGTATGTACGCCAACTTTAACTACATTATTTTTATTGAATGCGGCTTTTGTTATTTCTTTACTGGGGATAAACCAAAACCCTTTTGTATTACCCACAAACACAGCTAAATATTCATTATCAGGTGACCAAGTGATAACGTTACTTTCATAACTTTTTCTAGGACATAAAACATCACCTGAGCTACAAAATTCTCGTAACTTCTGTTTTTCAATATATACCGCTTTATTTGGTAAGATTAATGTAGAGATAAGGTTTTTGTTTTTATCGAGAAAAAGTATTTCAGCGGTATTGTTATCTATATTTAATTTATAACTCACATCATATTTAGCATTATATTCGTTACCTACTGAAACAAAGCTAATAACTAGGCTTGAAAATAAAATTATTTTTGTAAACCATTTAATCTTTAACTTCATTTGTTTGTAATCCTAATATCTAAAAAATACACCTTGTATAACCAATAATTGCATAATAAATAGATAAAAGGGAAACTTACCTTATAAAAAATACGTAATAAAATCTGCTGGAGAAAATAATTAATGAATAAAGAAAAGTTACTTGAACTAATTACAAATCCGATTGAAAGCGATTACTTCCCTAGTAAATTTTTAGATGAATGCAAAGCATTTAAAGACTTAGATTATAATGAGCCTGTTACTCTTAAAAATGAAATATTTAACCAGTTTCGACAAACCGTAAACAATAAATGGCACTCTTGGCTAGAAGCATACATTCAGCTAAATAATGCTGGTAAGTTCCCTTTTCTATGGCCATTCAGTCAAAGTATGATTGGTTTTGACTTTAAATATGAATTAGACGACTTTAAAAGTGAAGACGAGTTTTTTTCTTTAGGCTCAGATCCCTCTGGCGACTGGTTTGTCATGGCAACACAAAATGAGTCGACAATTCATTTGTGTGATCATCACGTGTACGATCTATATGATATGTGGATAAATCCAAATCATTTACTTGCATGGGCAGCACGTTTAGTTATAGCTGATGAAAATAAACTAACTCAAAATGAGATACTTGCTTACTGGGATAATAGAGACGATAAAGTAGAAAGAGGAACTATTGAGCGAATAACGTGTGAACTAAACTAATTAAAAAGCGCATTTTTACTCTGTAAAAATGCGCAGTTACTAAGTAACTATTTCCCAATACTTTTGCCTAATTAGTTTTAGCTAAGTTACTCACTTTGGTTAGAGTCAGCCCACTCACCACTTTCTTTATTTGATGACTGCTGACTTATTTTATCGCTAATCATAGCATCGAGTTTTTCACCCCCTTTAATACCAAAATCTAAAGTACGAATTGGGAATGGAATGCTAATGTCAGCTTCGTCTAGTGCTTGCTTAACGGCAACTATACCTTTATGGCGTACCGTCATAAAATCAGGCTCGCCTGGGTACTTAATCCAAAACCACACCAGTAAATTAATACTGCTATCGCCAAAACTCTCAGCGTATACAGCGGTTTCGTCTTTGCGTATTACAAAGTCGAATTCATTCATTTTTTCGACTATGACGTCTTTTGCTTTTTCTATGTCGTCACCGTAAGAAATACCCACTGGCACTTCTATGCGCCTAACACCTAAAGTGGTGTAATTTTTTAGTACATTTCTAAATAACACTTTATTTGGTACGAGTATTAATTGCCCGTAAAAGCTCTCTATTAGCGTGTTACGTAGGTTTATAGAATGTATTGAACCAAACACATCATCGGTTTCTATTACGTCACCAGTTTTAAATGGCTTGCGTACACCCATTGCTATGCCGGCAATCAGGTTCTCGGTCATATCTTGAAACGCAAAACCAATGGCTAAACCCACAATACCCGCACCAGCAAGTAGCGAGGTAACAGTGCCTTTTAGCCCAACAAAATCGAGCGCTATAAATAAACCTATACACAACACAATAACTTTAAATATTGACGCCATTAAATCGGCAATTTGTTTTGAGTCGAGTGAACGGCGTAATACGTTTTTCATCAGCTTGCCAGCAAAGCGCGCCAATATTGAAAATACTATGGCAATTATAATTGCCACTATAAAATTAGGGATATGGCTGATAACAATATCAAACCAGCCTCCGAGCTTTTCTTCTATTAGTTTTTCGGCTTCGCCAACTGACGGAATGCTGATCATTTTATTTGCACCTCTGTAATTAGTAATCTCATTAATATTAGATGAAGTTGCAAATATAACGCCAGCATCAAAAAAGCCATGCGGTGCATGGCTTTTTAACTATTTAATTAAGTGAACTTTACGCTCAGTTTAATTTTGTTCGTCGCGCATAAATACCGGCTCAAGCTCTTTAGCTGTTGCCTCTTGGCTAAAGTAATAACCCGCCACAGTAAACTCTTTAAGCTGACTTAACTGCGTTACTTTATTTTCGATAATGTAGCGCGCCATCATGCCGCGTGCTTTTTTAGCATAAAAGCTAATTACTTTATATTGACCGTTTTTACAGTCTTTAAAGTGAGGGGTAATAATTTGTGCATTAAGCGCTTTTTTATCTACCGCTTTAAAGTATTCGTTTGAAGCAAGGTTAACTAAGTATTGCGCGTCTTGTGCTTTTAATACGTCGTTAAGTTTATTCGCTATTACGCTGCCCCAAAACTCGTATAAGTTTTTACCACGTGAGTTTTCGAGCTTGGTGCCCATTTCAAGGCGATAAGCTTGCATTAAATCAAGTGGTTTTAATAAACCGTATAAACCCGAAAGTATACGTAAATGGTTTTGTGCGTAATCAAGCTCGCTAGCTTTAAGCGTGCTTGCATCTAAACCGCCATATACATCACCATTAAAGGCAAGTGCGGCTTGTTTTGCATTACTTTGAGTAAACGGCTGCGCCCACTCGCTAAAGCGTGCTGCGTTAAGCCCTGATAGCTTATCGCTAATTTTCATTAAACTGCCAATTTGCGCTGGTGTTAGTTCACGGCATACTTTCATGAGCTCTTCGCTGTGCTCTAGTAATTCAGGCTGAGTGAACTTATCTGTTGCGGGTGGCGTTTCGTAATCAAGATTTTTTGCAGGTGAAATAACAGTGATCATAGTTAGCTATTGACTTGTAATTTATTTAGTGTCAATTTCAACATTAAATGAAACGAAAAGCACGTTTTGTTTAAATAAATCCTCTCTTAAAATCCATGCATAGCCGTTTTTTTATTGATCAGGACATAAGACCTATCAAGCATTGTCACACTGTTGCAGTATGGATTGAATATATTAAGAGTGTTTAGATTATTCTTTTAACTTGCTTGGAATGAGGAAAGCAAATGACTTCAGCTCTACAAAGGCTAAAACAACATTCATCTATCGTGGCCGACACTGGCGATATTGAAGCGATCAAAAAGCATCAACCAGAAGATGCAACTACAAACCCGTCGCTTTTATTAAAAGCGAGCGAGATTGAAGCTTATAAGCCTTATCTAAATAAAGCTTGGAGCTATGCAAAAGAAACCGAGCAAGAGCCAGCTAAACAACTTGAACTAGCATGCGATTACTTTGCCGTATTACTAGGTAAAGAAATTAGCGAGATTGTACCTGGTTATATTTCTACTGAAGTAGATGCACGCCTTTCGTTTAATACGCAAGCTACAATTGATAAAGCACATACCCTACTTAGCCTTTACGAAAAAGAAGGCGTAAGCAAAGACAAAATTTTAATTAAAGTTGCGTCTACGTGGGAAGGTATTAAAGCCGCTGAGCAGCTAGAAAAAGAAGGGACTAAATGTAACCTTACTTTATTATTTAGCGATGCCCAAGCCCGCGCGTGTGCCGATGCAAACGTATTTCTAATTTCGCCATTTGTTGGTCGTATTTTAGATTGGCACGTTGCTAACGGTATGGAAAAACCAACCGATCCGCTACAAGACCCAGGTGTTCAGTCTGTACGCAGCATTTTTGAATTTTACAAACGCCATGACTACAAAACAGTTGTGATGGGTGCAAGTTTCCGTAACACAGGCGAAATTATTGCACTTACCGGTTGTGACAAGCTAACTATTAGCCCTAATCTTTTAGAAGATTTAGGCAACCTAGAAGGCGCACAAGAATACTTGCTAGAAAGCGATGTTCCACAAGAGCCAAAGCCTGAGCCTTTAACAGAAGCACAGTTCCGTTGGTTACATAACCAAGATCCTATGGCGACTGAAAAACTAGCCGAAGGTATTCGCTCTTTTGCTGATGCACAAGAACAACTAGAAGCGCGCTTTAAAGCAATGTAATTTGCTATAAACGTACTTTAAAAAAACGTCGCAATTGCGGCGTTTTTTTATGTCTATAATTTTTTATCTGCTAAATACTTGAGCTTTAACTAGTCAAAACACTAAAAAACCTTCACCAATTCATCACATCCTCGTAACATAACTGTCACTTTTTTATTCTATTTTAGCTATGCCTGTGGTATAGGTATTCTTGAGGTCAATAAAATCAATAGGAGAAGTTCATGGATAGCCTAAACGATGTATTAGAGATATTAGAAGGACCAGATACAACAAGGAAAACCTCTCAGAAAAATAAAAAAAGAAAATGGCGGGAAATAGAAGCAATTAAAGACAAGCACCGCTTACGTAAAGAATTACAAGAATATGATTTTTTTGCAGACAGTATTGCGATTGATGAGTTAAATTTTTAATCCAGTACACACCAACTAAACAAAAAGGCTTCCATAGTATGGAAGCCTTTTTTAATGCGTTGAAAATAGCTGCATGAGATAAATTTATTATTCAGAGCTCAGGTTATTTACACCTGCCAGTTAATCGGCTTTTCACCTTGGGCTTGTAATAGCTCATTCGTTTTTGAAAAATGCTGACAGCCAAAAAAGCCTCTATGCGCCGAAAGCGGCGATGGGTGCGGTCCTTTTAAAACATGATGGCGAGCGCTATCTATGCCTTTCCCTTTTTTTTGTGCATGTGCACCCCATAAAATAAATACCACACCTTCGCAGCGCTTATTAATATGCGCAATTACATTATCGGTAAATTGCTCCCACCCTAAATGCTTGTGAGAATGCGCTTGACCTTGCTCAACGGTCAATACTGTATTAAGTAAAAACACGCCCTGATCTGCCCAGCTTTGCAGGTAACCACGCTCAGGAATAATAAACCCGCTGATATCGGTAGCTAACTCTTTGTACATATTTTTAAGCGACGGCGGCAGCTTTTTTACATCAGGCAATACCGAAAAACACAAGCCGTGCGCTTGCCCTTCTCCGTGGTATGGGTCTTGTCCTAAAATTACAACGCGGATGTTATTAAGCGCTGTGGCATCAAAAGCACTAAATACTTGAGCTTCAGGCGGATAAACAGCAACACCTTCATTGCGGCGATTAGCCACATACTCTAACGTTTGCTGCATGTAAGGTTGCTGTAATTCACTTTCTAAAAATGTAGCCCAATCGCTCATTGTGTACTCTTAATCTGTTTACGTGATGCGTCTATTTTACCACACATATCCGCAAGTCCATCTAGCATGCGCGGAGTAAAACGATGTAATAAATCGGCATTTACGCTAATAAATTGATCATTTTTAATGGCGGGCACTTCTGGCCACTTTTGCCAATTAACAACCGGTTGTGGTGTTTTTGATTTTTCATCAGGAATAATGATAACTTGTGGCTTAGTAACAATGACATTTTCGATACTAATTTGCGGGTAATCTGTAACGCTCTGTGCAAATACATTGCTTACATGGCATGTTTCAATCAGCTGATTTATCCATGTATTTTTGCCTACCGTCATCATCGGTCCTGACCATAATTGGTAAAACGCTGTTATATTTTTTTTATTCTGCTGGCTTTTAATAATCGCGTTTAGCTTTTGTGTAAATGCGTTTGCCGCCTGCTGGCTTTGCTCAATATTCCCTGTAAATTCACCAAAAGTCAGTAACTCGTCGGCTACACCAGCGATTGTGGTGGGATTACTCAAATATACTTTTATACCTAAGCGCTCTATTTGGGCTAAATCTTCGCTTTGATTTCCGCTTTTCCACGCAATTACTAAATCAGGTTTAAGCGCCAATACTTTTTCAAGCGAGATGCCGTAATAACCGCCTATGCGCTCAATACTTTGGGCCTCACTTGGGTAGTCGGCGTAATCAACGGTGCCCACAATATTATCGCCCGCCCCTATGGCAAATAGGTTTTCGACTATATGTGGTGCAAGCGCGATTATTCGCAGTTTTTTAGAATCATTAACCTGCTCTGCAAGTGCATCACCCGATACACTAAAAAGCAGCAGCCCAATAAAAAACGCTTTAAACATTAGTAATCAAACCCTTCAAGCGCTTTTATGCCTGAGTCGAATGCGTGTTTTACATTACGCACTTCGCTTACAGTGTCGGCAAGGTCGGTTAAAGTACGGTGCGCTGCACGCCCTGTAATAATAACTGACTGCATTGGTGGGCGATTATTAAGCGCTGTTACTACTTCATCTAAATCAACGTAGCCGTAGGTCACCATATACGTAAGCTCATCGAGTAATACTAAATCAATACTGCTATCAGCAAGCATGCGTTTTGACTCTTGCCATGTTGCTTGGGCGGCTGCGGTATCAGCTTCTTTATTTTGCGTATCCCAGGTAAAACCGGTGTTCATTACAACAAACTCAACGCCTGCACCTTGTAATAAATTACGCTCGCCACACTCCCATGTACCTTTAATATATTGGCAAACAGCCGCTTTTTTACCATGCCCTACGCAACGTGCGACAACGCCAAAGCCCGAGGTTGACTTACCTTTACCGTTACCCGTAATTACCTGAAAAATACCTTTTACATCTTGTGCTGCAGCAACACGCGCATCCACTTGATCTTTTACTTTTTGTTGGCGCTGCTTGTGCTTATCGTTGTTTTGTTCAGTCATTATTGTGCCCTTCATAAATCGAGATAATTTGCTGTATGTTTAAATGCGTTTCGCACATGGTTGCTAATCGTTCTAACTGCTGCTCGCGATGAGTGGCAATACTAATTGGGTTAATTGAGGCGCTTGGTTTTACCCATTTTAAAATTTGCGATGTAGCATCGGCTTCATCAAATAAGCCATGTAAATAAGTGCCCGCAATGGCGTTATCATCGCTAATAAAGCCATCAAACGTAAAGCCATGTGGGTGGCTTTCATCAAAGGTTAAAAATGGCTTATCAAGCGCTGCACCTTGGCTAATTCCTGCATGTATTTCGTAACCACTACAGGGTGTTTGTTGGTTATTTAAAAGCAGTGTAGCGGTTATTTTAGTTAATACTTTTTGCGCTGTCAGCGTGGTTTCAAAGTCGCATAGAGCAAGCCCATTTACTTGCTTTAATGACGATTCAATACCGTCGGGATCGTTGAGCGTATTACCTAGCATTTGCATGCCGCCACAAATACCAAGTACTTTGCCACCATAGCGTAAGTGGCGCTTAATTTGAGTGTCCCAGCCTTCATTTTTCAAAAAATTTAAATCGCCCAGCACGTTTTTACTGCCTGGGATAATTATCAGATCAACGTCTGGGATCGTTTGCGTATGGCGCACGTAATTTATATTAATGTTTGGGTGCAAACGCAGTGCATCAAAATCGGTGTGGTTACTAATGTGAGGAACAAGTAGCACTGCAATATTAATTGTGGCGTTGGTTACGTTATTATCAATTGCGACGGCGTCTTCGGCATCAAGCGCAAGGTCGTGCAAATAAGGTAATACGCCAAGTACGGATTTGTTTGTATATTCTTCAAGCCAATCAAGCCCACCTTGCAGCAAACCTATATCGCCTCTAAAGCGGTTTATAACAAAGCCTTTTACGCGCGCCTGTTCTGACTCGCTTAACAACGCAAGCGTACCTACCAAATGTGCAAACACACCACCTTTATCAATATCGGCAATAATAATGACAGGGCAATCTACCTCTTCGGCGTAACCCATATTGGCAATATCGTTTTCACGCAGGTTTATTTCAGCAGGACTACCCGCCCCTTCAACAAGGAGTAAATCAAAACGTTTAGCTAAGCGGTTATGTGAGGTTATTACTGCATCCATCGCCACTTTTTTATAGTCGTGATACTTGCCCGCTTCCATATTGCTAATGGCTTTTCCGTGAATAATCACTTGTGCGCCCGTATCGCTATTAGGTTTAAGCAAAATAGGATTAAAGTCTATTTCGGGCTCTACTTTAGCTGCTATTGCTTGCAAAGCTTGCGCCCGACCAATTTCGCCGCCATCTTTTGTTACTGCGCTATTAAGTGCCATATTTTGTGGTTTAAAAGGTGCAACCTTTACCCCACGCTTAGCAAACACTCTGCAAAGGGCGGCAACTAGGGTACTTTTACCGGCGTCGGAGGTAGTGCCTTGCACCATTAAGGTTTTCATAGAGTTACACCTTTCGCTTTCTAAAAAACAATAAACTTAAAAAGAACACGCTTCCAATAGCAGCAGTAATAACACCTACGGGCAGCTCTTGGTTTTTTAGTAATGAGCGCGAAAGTACATCAACCCACACCATAAATGTACCGCCCACGAAGCTGGTTACCAGTAAGCCAGCGATGGTGCCTTGGGAGATAAAAAAGCGCACAATGTGCGGTACCATTAATCCTACAAACCCAATTCCACCACACATAGCCACCAGCACAGCGGTAATTAATGAGCTCAAAACCAGCATAAGTATTCTAAAGCGCTGAACCCTAACACCTAATGTAATTGCGCTTTCATCGCCAAGTAACATGGCATTGAGTTGTCTTCTAAAGCTCAGCATTACAAACGTACACAATGTAATTACCAATAAAGGTAACCAAAGCGTAGCCCACTGCGCACGAGCAAAGCTGCCCAGTGTCCAAAATAAAATAGCGGCTACCGCCTGAGGATCGCTCCAATAAAGCAACAGGCTGGTAAACGCACTAAATAAAAACGACAGAGCAACGCCAGCTAATAACATTGATTCTACCTGTGCACTTTGCTGCCTACCTGCAATAAGTATTAATAAACTCATAGCGAGTAAGCTGCCCAGCAGTGCTGCTGCCGATAACATAAAGCCTGCGCTAATACCTGCTAGCGCCATAAGTAACACCACGCCAAATGAGGCACCCGACGATATACCAAATAAGTAAGGATCGGCTAAAGGGTTGCGCGTTACCGTTTGTAAAATAAGCCCCGCAATTGCTAAGCCAGAGCCTGCTAAAAAGGCGAGTAATGTGCGTGGCATTCTTAGTTCAAAAATAATACGCGTATTAAAAGACGCATCATTTGAGAGTAAAAAGCTATTAAATACATCTTGAAGTGAGGTCTCTGCTGCGCCAAAACTAAGTGCTGCAAATAAGCTAAATAAAGCAGCTAAAGTACTTATAAAAAGCGCAAATGAGTGGCGATTATTAACTGCGCTCATATTATTTGTAACCATAAAAGTAAGTGATATGAGGGATGCTATTTCCCGACTTCGATATTTGCGGGTGGTCATTTACTTGGGCGCAGACACCAAAAACGTCGCCTAACATGTTTTCGGTTAATACCTCACTTGGCGTACCTGTATGTGTAATTTCACCGTTTTTAATAACCACTAGTTCATCGCACATTGCCGAAGCTAAGTTTAAATCATGAAACGATGCAAACACCGTTACACCCAACGATTTAGCAAGCTCCATTACCTGTATTTGGTATTTAACATCTAAATGGCTAGTTGGCTCATCCATTATTAACAGTTGAGGTTGCTGGACTATGGCGCGGGCTATCAAGGCACGTTGCTTTTCACCGCCTGAGAGCGACTCAAAGCTTTGATCACTATGATCTTCCAACCCGACTGTATTGATTGCTTGAATGATTTTTTGTTTATCAATGTTAGTTATTGAGCTAAATAACGATTTATGAGGCGTTAGCCCAAGCGCAATAACATCAAATACGCTTAAGTTAAATTGCGACGGAGTTTCTTGTAAAACAACCGCTACTTTTTTTGCGTACTCATCGCTTTTTAGCTGCCAAATGTCGGTGTTGTTAAACTCTACAACGCCATCACTTGGTTTATTAAAACGATATAAACAACGCAATAAGCTCGATTTACCTGCGCCATTAGGTCCAATTAAACCAACAAATTTACCTGTGGTTATTTTAAGGTTTATTTTTTTGAGAATCGTTTTATTGCCAATACCCCACGATACGTTTTTAACGTTTAGTAATGGTTTATTTAATGGCGTTTGAGTGTGCAATAGTCAGTCCTAGGCTAGGTTAAACTCACTAAAAATGCGATAAAAATACTAATGCACTACAAGAAAAAATGAGTAAACCCGCTCGTTAAAAGAATTCATACCAATTGCATTAAATTAGTGATTTATTATAGCGACAAATAAATAGCTTAATAACAAGGCGGAAATTATGACATATAGTTGTTATATATGAATAATTTTTAACGAAGTTAGTAAGTTATTTAATTCGCTAGAAAGATCATGTTTTTAATAAAATTGGTATTATACCATTTGTATCTGACTTACAGCTCAGCTGCTTACAGTTGCGGGAACAGTCGAGGACTCGCACCTCATTCCAAATGAATCTCTATTATGGGCGGCTAGGTAAATAATTTAAAGCAAAAAAAACCGCACTCAAAAGAGCGCGGTTAAAAAGGGAGTGTTTTAACTAATCGTTAAAACTTGTATTCAATACCCAAGCCTACGTAGTCTTGGTCAACGTTGTTGTCCATATCGAAGCTTGAATAAAAGCCAAATACTTTAATGTTTTTATTTAATTTGTGGTCAAGACCAACTGAAATTGCTGACTTATCGTCGCTGTCGTCAAAGTCCATATCTTGGTATTGCACTTTAAATGTGTTGCTACCCATGCTGTAAGCAGCATTTAGCAAGTAACCATCCGCTTCTGCGCTGCCATCTACTGCTTCTTGTGTTTGGTACATTGCACCCAATTTAAAGTTTTCGATTTTACCTTGGATTGATGCACGTACTACGTCGTAGCCATTTACTTCACTATCGGCTGCAATAGAGGCGTATACCGCGCTCTTTTTAAGTGCCACGTCACCGTATGTCACCGCCATTGAATAACCGTTATCAGCGTCTACATCATCTTCAGCTACAAAAGTAGCAAGTACTTTAAAGCCTTCGTATGAGTTTGATGAATAACTAACTGTATTTCCTAAGCGGTTTTCACCTTTAAATACATTTTTAATATCGCCTTCAAGGTCGTTAAATAAATCTAACTTACCTTGAGATTGCTTAAGCGCAGTATCGTTACGACCAATTACAACCTGACCAAACGCACCTTTTAAACCAACATATTGGTTACGCGCAGAAATATTGTCGTCGTTATCGCCTTTTGAATCAGCATCAGACACATCAACTTGAAACTCAAACTTATATACCGCTTCTAAACTATCATTTATTTTTTCAGAACCTTTAACACCAAGACGAGATGCATTACTTTTTATCTCGGTAAAAGACCCTTCGCCATCATCAGATGATTGCACTGTTACATTCGCTTTACCGTAAATGTCTACGTCGGCAAGTGCATTAAAAGATAAACCACTTAATAGTGCTAAGCATAAGCTCGATTTTACAAATTTCATGTTATTTCCTTGGATAATCACAAAAGACTAATTTTTAAAGCTGCTGCATTTTGTCATTCCTAAATGACAGTAATATTACAACGGAAATATTAATGTCTTTTTTTGTTAATAAAAATGCATTAAATGTGAAATCAAAATAACATGAATATTTAATCAGCAACCTTACTGACCTTGTTTTAACGATAAGCTAGGCGTCATTTGCGATAGTAAATTAACTAACGTTTCTATTAGCTCTTTTTGCTCGTTGTCTCTGTGATACGCAATAAATACATCCCGTGAGGTGTTTTCTACATCTTTAACATGAAACAACTCACCTTTTTCTAAATGCCCTTCTACCAATACTTGAGGTATGAATGCACTACCACCACATTGCAGTATTAAATCAAGCGCAATACGCCCTGTACTGGTTCTAAAGTAAGGGGGTGTTTTACCAGTAAACTGACGTGCATGCCAAAGAGAAAAAGTAGTTCCCCAATCAACATACACATATTGATTATCAAAAAAGTTTTCGTTAGTTGCCGTGTCGTATCCGCTTACTGGAATAATTGGCAACTCACAAATTCGCTCTACTACTAATTCATCTACTTTTGGTGGATCAAACAATATTGCTAAATCGAGCGTACGCTCTAATAAAAGTCGAGTGCTCTCTTGTTGCGCTTTAACTTCAGCAACCAACGACACGCCCGGCATCGCCGATACAATGTTAGTAATACCAAACTGTAAAAAAGCATCCCAAATATTAGGTGTTCCTGCTAAGCTAATTTGCTTATGCATATTATCAGCAAGTGCAACATCTACTTTGGCGCGCTGCATGCCCGTAATAATCATTTGTGCGTGCGGCAATAAACGCTCGCCAGGTGCGGTAAGTTGAATATTATTGCGCTGACGAATGAATAGATTAACACCAAGTCCTTGCTCTAATTGGCGAATTCTAAAGCTCACTGCAGACTGCGTAATATAAAGGTTTTCGGCTGCTTTACCAAAGTGACGCGTACGCACTACTTCAACAAATGTTTTTAATAAATCGATATCCAATTTTTTATCCTCACGATAAAAATAACTTGTTTAATAAATTGCCAAACTTGCATCATACTCCAGCTAATTAATAGGGTATGAGGATAAAGCTATGAGCAATAACATTTCATTACTACGCCAAGCATTTGTTAGCCAACGTCAATTTTATGATGATCAGAATTTTCCACGTGGTTTTAGCCGCAGCGGAAACTTCACCTTATTAGAAGCCAGTATATTAGAACAACACGGTGTTGTTTTAAGAGGCTTATACAGTAAAACAATTGAGCCGCAAAACGAACATCAAGAACAGTTTGTAGCAGTAGTAACTGGCTCACAAGAACCAACAAACCCAATAGAACGAGCTTGGGTTAAATACTTAAAGCTAACGACCTGTAAAACTAAGTTTCATACTTTATTTGGTCGCTCAAAAATGTCAGGGCCAGCACCGATTAGCCAAGATTATTATTCAGAAGCGGATAATCTGTAAGTACTTAAGTTATTTGCTTTTTTGCGTTTTAACAGTTACAACTTGTATAAGCAAATATTTTTGCAAAATATAAACAAGGTTGTTACGTGACGCGAAAAATACTAATAGTTGAAGATACACCTGCAATGGCGCGAGTGCAAAAGCACATCGCGCTTAAAGCAGGCTATGAAGTTGATGTAGCAGAGTCATTAGCACAAACAAAAGAGCTTATAAGTAAAAACAGTTATTTTTGCGCTGTAGTCGACTTTATTTTACCTGATGCCCCTTTAGGTGAAGCAATTCCTTGTACTGTTATGGCAGACATTCCTACTATTGTAATGACTGGCAATATAGACAAACAAACGCGCGACACAGTAGAAAAATACCCAATCATTGATTACATCATTAAAGAAAACAAACAAGCGTACCAGTATCTAGAAAGACAATTACTTAGACTAACTCGCAACGAAAATGTAAAAGTGCTTGTTGTTGACGACTCAGCATCTACACGTACCTACATATGCAGTTTGCTTGCACGCCATAAATATCAAATTCTACAAGCTGCAGATGGCGTAGAAGCACTCGCCGCACTTGAAGCCTCACCTGATATATCGGTAATTATTACTGATAACGAAATGCCAAACATGAATGGTGATGAACTATGCACCGAAATTCGTCGTTTATATGACAACGATGAAAAGGCAATTATTGGTGTTTCTGCTGCAGACTCATCTGATTTATCAACTTTATTTTTAAAAAATGGCGCAAACGACTACCTTCGTAAACCTTTTAACAATGAAGAGTTTTATTGTCGCCTAAGCCAGAACGTCGATATGCTAGAACTTATGGCTACAATAAAACGCCAAGCAAACACCGATTATTTAACTAATTTACCTAATCGTCGTTACTTTTTTGAAGAGACGGGTAAATCACTCCAAAAAATTAAAGGTGAGCAAGGATGTGGGTCGTTAGCCATGCTTGATATTGATCATTTTAAAGTGATTAATGACACACACGGACATGATGTAGGCGACGAAGTATTAAAAGGGCTTTCTATTTGCTTTAGTAAATATTTTAAAAAGTATTTAGTAGCGCGTTTAGGTGGTGAAGAATTTGCAGTGTACTTTGCCGACACTGATAAACAAGAAGCGCTAAAAAGGCTTGAAGGTTTTAGGTACTTTATAGAAGCAAATAGCCAAGAGTTTAGTAAAGCTAAAATTAAGTTTACACTTTCTATTGGCTTTGCTTTTGGACCTGTTTATCAAATTGATGAATTATTAAAACAGGCCGATTTAAAGCTTTACGACGCAAAAGAATCAGGTCGCAATAAAGTAGTTAGCTAACAGATCTATTAGTTATACTTCTGCGGCTGTAATAGCCGCTTTTTTACGTTTGCGTGATTGATGGTAAGAGTCCCAACTAAAAATAGCTAAGGCACTCCAAATACACGCAAACGTTACTACACGCTCTGCATCAAACACTTCACCATAAAATACTACCGCAAGTATAAACATTAAGCTTGGTCCAATGTACTGAAAAAAGCCAAGTGTAGTGTACTTCAAACGCTTAGCAGCACCAGTAAAGCAAAGCAGCGGCAATGTAGTTACAATTCCGGCACTAATTAGTAATGCATTAGTATGCCAATCATTAGCAGGCAAACTTGATGTTGTTGTAGGCACCATTAACCACCAATAAATAAGCGCAACCGGCAATAATATAAGTGCTTCGAGTAATATCCCAGGCAGAGCTTCTACGGGTAGCTTTTTACGTAATAAGCCATAAAGTGCAAATGAAACCGCTAACGAAAAAGCCACTACCGGAAACGAGCCAAAACTAATTAATTGTAATACAACACCTGTAAAAGCAAGCGCTACAGCAACACCCTGAAATTTACGTAAGCGTTCACCTAGAAATAGCATGCCCAATAATACATTTAAAAGAGGGTTTATATAGTAGCCTAAGCTGGCATCAAGCATGTGGTTGTTATTTATAGCCCATATAAATAAACCCCAATTAAACCCTAACAACGAAGACGTTATAACAAGCATGAGTAAAAGTTTAGGCTGAACAATGATGCGTTTAACTTTATCCCAATAATTTAAAATACTCACCACTAATACTAAAAATACAACCGACCAAATAACCCTGTGCATTAATATTTCAAAGGCAGAAACATGCTGAATCAACTTAAAATATATTGGCGCAAGACCCCACATAAAAAAAGCAAGACAAGCAAAAATAGCACCTTTACGCTGCTCGGTATCAATCGACATAATAAACACTTAGTGATTTAAAAGGTCGCTAGTTTACTTGCCATAGGTGTTTTATCCAACTAAATACGTGCCTGTACCAAAAGCAATTTGAACTGATTGATCATTATGTAATTCCATTCGACAAACACACACTTTATTACCTGAGCGAATAAGTGTGGCACTTGCTGTAAAGCTCTCTCCTTTACCTGGGCGTAAATAATCAGTGCGTAAGTCTATGGTCCCTAGCGTTGCTAATCTTTTTTGCACACTTCCTATATCTAAATCTGTTAGTTTATCTATTACGCTTGCAGCCGCTAACATACCACCAACGTTATCAAGTACTGCTGAAATAACACCACCATGAAGTATTTTTTTGGCGGGGTTTCCTATTAAAATATCTTGCCACGGGAACGTAATTTTTGCCTGCTCAGGGCTAAGTGACTCTACCGATATTTTTAAAAACTGATTAAACGGCATACCGTTTACAAACATTGCACCTACTTGCTCAATTAACATTTCTTTATTCATTATTATTCTCTATGTTTAAATTAGTGATATGAGTAAAACACAGCTCGGATAAAACTACGAGGTTCATGTTAAATCATTTATTAATACCAATTTTATTAAAAATATCGTCATTCTATCGCATTAAATAGCTCACTCACTGCGTTAAAAATTATTCATATAGAACAACTATATGACATAATTTTTGTGTTGTTATTGAGCTGTTTTCTTGGTGCTATAATAAGTCACTAATTTAAAGCAATTGGTATAAGCAACTCAGCTAAAGACATCCTGCTAAAAAACCACTAAAATACCGGCGATGAATACATTAACAACACCACCTAGTACGCTTGTGCGTAAACCCGAAACTGTTCTCAAACAAGTGTTTGGCTACAGCGAATTTCGCGATGGTCAAAAAACAGTTATCGATGCAGCCATAAATGGACAAGATTCGCTTGTATTACTGCCTACTGGCGGCGGGAAATCGGTTTGCTATCAAATACCTGCTTTAGTGCTTGAAGGCGTAACTATTGTTATTTCTCCGCTCATATCGCTAATGCAAGATCAGGTAAGTCAACTTCAAGCACTTGGGGTAAAAGCCGCTTACGTTAATAACAGCTTAGCGCGTGAAGAACAGCAGTTGGTGTACCAGCAACTTCATCAAGGACTAATTAAGCTCTTATATGTGGCACCTGAAAAAGTACTTCAGCGAGAGTTTTTAGAACGTTTATCACATTTAAATGTAAGCTTATTTGCCATCGACGAGGCACATTGTGTATCGCATTGGGGTCACGACTTTAGACCTCATTACTTTCGCTTAAACGAACTAAAGCAACGCTTTGCGCATGTTCCAATGATGGCACTTACCGCCACCGCCGATAAAGCCACTCGCTTTGATATAGTCGAGCAGTTAAAGCTACAGCAGCCTTATATTCATACTGGCAGCTTTGATAGACCTAATATTCGCTACACCATTGAAGAAAAATTCAAACCAATGGTGCAACTACTTCGCTACCTAAAAGAACAAAAAAGCCAAAGTGGTATTATTTATTGCACCAGCCGTAAACGTGTAGACGATATAGCTGAAAAAATTGCTGATGCAGGTATTAATGCCGCTGCCTACCATGCAGGTATGAGTAATGAGCAACGCCAATTTGTACAAACAGGTTTCGCTCGCGACGACATACAAATAGTGGTTGCCACAGTTGCCTTTGGTATGGGGATTAATAAACCCAATGTGCGCTTTGTATTACATTACGACATACCAAAAAGTATCGAATCGTACTATCAAGAAACAGGGCGTGCTGGGCGAGATGGACTTGCCGCAGAAGCCATAATGTATTTTGATCCAGCTGATATTGGTCGCGTTAGGCGCTTTTTTGAAGACATAGACGACGAACAACGCCGCCGTGTAGAAGAACAACGCTTTAACGCAATGGCAAGTTTTGCAGAAGCACAAACGTGTCGCCGCCAAATTTTGCTTAACTATTTTAGTGAGTATCAACGCGAACCTTGTGGTAACTGCGATATTTGTCTAAATCCACCTAAAAGCTTTGACGGTACATTGGTTGCCCAACAGGCGCTTTCTTGTGTGTATAGAGCTGACCAACGCTTTGGTCTTGGTTACATTGTTGAATTACTTCGCGGTGCAAACACTAGCCGCATACGAGATAACAATCACCACGAACTAAGTACATACGGTATAGGCAAAGATAAAAGCAGTGAGTTTTGGCTCAGTATTTTACGCCAACTTATTCACCAAGGTTTATTAAGCCAAGATATTACTCAAGGTGCTTCTCTTAGATTAACCGAAGCTGCACGTGCAATTTTAAAAGGCGAGTACGCACTGCAATTAGCCGAACCACGCTTGCAATCTAAGCATGTTTATCAAGATAAATTAGCCCAATTTAATTACGATAAAAAACTGTTTGCTCGCTTACGAGCGCTGCGAAAAGAGCTTGCCGATGCCGACGATGTTCCACCTTATGTTGTATTTAACGATAAAACATTAGCCGAAATGGCGCAGATTATGCCAACAAACGACAGTGAGTTTTTAAAAGTGTCTGGGGTTGGCTTTACTAAATTAAATAAATACGGCGGCGCATTTTTAACTGCAATTCGCAATTATCTAGCTACAAATTAAGAATATTATGACCCAAATAGAATACGACCATATCCATAAATGCATTGTAGTTACACCTGTTGAACCTCCACATGATGATGACTTTGAGCTATGGAGTACATTATTTTTACATTCAGCTGATGTGACTATTAATGAGTATTCTGGCGGCGCTGATCGTCATCAGGTTCGCTTTACTTACAATCAGCAAAGCTTTAATTTAAATTACGAGCATTACAGTCAAAGTATTTGGATTAATGGCGAGGGCGTTGATGCTGATCACTTACTTGCTGCACTAGCCTACTATTTAAGCTAGTTTGTTTTTTCTGATTTATTAACGTTATTTTATTTTCAAACTCCATACTTTTTGCTTACATTTAAATAACAATGATGTAAGCTGATATTACAGTAGTAAATTGCTACGTAGCAGTAAAGGGTTTGAATGGTCAATAATAAGTGGATTACGCAATTTTATATAGCCTTAAGTTTTTTAGGCTTATTTATGCCCAGTGCATTTGCACAAGAGCAACCTACTACCTTAAATAATTGCCCTATTGAAAAATCCAAACAATCAAGCGATAAAAAACTACGTCGCCAACTAGACGACGAAACCATTCTTGTCGCCGCTAAACCCAACGCCAAAATTGCCAATATAACTCTTGAACAACTCAACGTATTTAATACCGAAATTGAAGAAGAAAATAACGCCCTATTTCGCTTTGCTAATCGTGCGCATATTCAAACAGAACCTGATGTAATAAATAACCTATTATTATTTGCCGCAGGCGATAAATACGATGCGAGAAAGCTATCTGAATCAGAGCGTCTTTTACGTAAAGAAAGTTATTTATATGATGCTGAAATTAGTGCAACCGAAAACTGTGACGGCGACGTGAATGTAAAAGTAGTTACCCGCGACTTATGGACTTTATTACCAGAGATAAGCTTTAGTCGCAGTGGCGGTGAAAATAAATCGAGTATTGGCTTTAGAGAATCGAACTTATTTGGCTGGGGGAAACGCTTATCCTTTTCACGTACTACAGACAGCGATCGTAATGGTTATTTATTTGTGTATGACGACCCAAATATTTTTTCTACGCGTTACCGAGGTCGATTAGAGTATGCTGATAACAGCGATGGCAAGCGTCATTTACTTGAGCTCACCTATCCATTTTACGCAATAGATACTCCTTTTAGCTATGGCATATTAAGCTACTCTGAGCAACGCGAAGAATCGTTATATCAACGTGGTGAAGAGTTTAGCGAGTTTGATCAAACCACCGATTTAAATAGTGCATTTATTGGTCACTCTAAAGCTTTGAGTAATAATTGGACCCAACGTCTTACATTAGGTTATGTAGATCAACAAGACACTTTTAATGCAATAGACACCACCTTTGCGCCTTTAGCCGAAAATAGAAGCTTGAGCTACCCTTATGTGAGCGGGCATTGGTTTGAAGATAACTATATAAAAGTACGTAACTTCGACAGCATCCATCGAACAGAAGATTTAAACCTTGGCTGGAATGTCAAAGCGTTACTGGGTTACTCAGATGAATCGTTAAGTAATGATGATACTCGTGCGGTTTACTCATTTAACTTTAAAAAAGCACATTTTAGTGGCGATAATACATTATGGCGATTTAGTACTGATATTGATGGTTACTGGAATAAAGAAGACAAAAAACTCGAAAACTTTAAAGCAACGAGTCAAATTCAATATTATTTAAATACCAGCATTGATCAGTCTTGGTATGTAAAAGCGCGTGTGCAATATGCTAAAAACTTAACTGCCGATCAACAACTTACTTTAGGTGGAGAAACTGGCTTGCGCGGTTACCCAATGGATTATCAACATGGCGACCGTAGCTTTTTATTCAGCCTAGAAAAACGCTATTACTGGGAATACGATTTACTACAGTTATTTAAAGTGGGTGCGGCTGGATTTGTTGATGTTGGTAGAGCATGGTTTAACGACCAAGATAACGGCGAAAATGACCATGTACTTAAAAATGTTGGTATAGGTTTGCGCCTAGCACCGAGTCGTGCAAATGCAGGCACCATGATCCATATAGATATTGCCGCCCCACTTGATAGCTACGAAGATGTAGATTCTGTTCAATGGCTAGTAAGTGTAAAAAAATCTTTTTAAATAACCAAAACGCTAATTAAATAGCTATTTCGTATCAGACTAAAACGTTAAACTAATCACTTAATTATTGCTTATAACTCATGTGAGAATATATTTTGGAACCGTTAGAGATTTTAGATTTTTTTGGTGCGCAATATAAATTGATTGTAACCATAATTGCCTTGCTACTTTATCCGTTGCTACTAAAACTTACTAAAAAGCTTCTCGAAAAAACCATAAAAGGTAAAGTTGATTTACACCATAAATCGCGCGCAGAGCTGCTGCTTAAAATAATACTTGCCTGTGTGATGTTATGTTTAGTACTGGTATTTTGGGGTATTGAGCTACGCGGGTTGCTAGTACTGGGCTCATCGTTGTTTGCCATGCTAGGCGTTGCACTTTTTGCGGCATGGTCGCTATTAAGTAACTTAACCGCGTTTTTGCTTATGTTTATCCAAAATGATTGTAGAGTTGGGTATTGGGTTCGTATTATTGATGGTGCTAATAATATCGAAGGTCGTATTGTAGAAATGGGCTTAATGAATGTAGTTCTTGAACATATAGACGGGCACCGTGTTATTTATCCTAATAACCTTTTTGTTACTCGCCCCGTCATGGTTTTAAATAAAGAACCTAAACCAACAAAAGCACCAACGATAAAACGTATTATTGGACCTAAAAAATCTTAAATTAAAATAAACATACAAAAAAGCCGTTTTAGTAATTACTAAAACGGCTTTTTTACAACAGTATTAAAATTAATTATTTAGTTCGGCTGTTTTAAGCTCGTCATCTAAATCATTTATTTCGTCAATAAAGTTCTCTAGTTGCTGCTCTACTAAACTATTGTCATTTGCAAAGTAAGCAAGGTGGAATACGGCATCACCTTCATTTACTAATGGCATAGTTTGCTGACCAATAACAATACCGCCTTTAGGAGATAAAAGCTCCAGTTCAGAGTCACCCAGAGGGCTGCTTATATAAGCAAGCACTTGCCCTTTAGTTACATGCTCACCGAGGGATACTTGTGCACGCACAATGCCATCAACTTCAGCACGAATCCAACTAGTTGAACCTGCAATAATAGGATCTGGTAACTTTTTAGGACGCTTGCCACGAATCATTTTTAAATGACGCATAACATAATCAACGCCTTGCACACCGGCTGCTATTGCGATTGGATCAAAACGCAATGCTTCGCCTGCTTCATAAGTTATAACTGGTATACCTAAGTTTGCAGCTTCACTTCGTAACGAACCGTTTCGTAGTGACGCATCGATTACTGCTGGCGTGCCAAATGCTTTAGCCATGTCGGCTGTTGCTTCATCAGCTAAGTTAGCGCGAATTTGCGGTAAGTTAGTTCGATGAATAGCACCGGTATGTAAATCAATTATGTGCGTGCAATGTACCGCCACTTGATTGAAAAACATATAAGCCATGCGCCCAGCTAACGAGCCACGCTCAGACCCAGGAAAACTACGGTTCATATCGCGTCTATCGGGTAAGTATCGTGACTTATGAATAAAGCCAAATACATTCACAATAGGTACCGCTATTAACGTGCCACGTAATTGGCTAGGATCTATTTTAGCAAGCAACTGACGCACAACTTCTACGCCGTTTAATTCATCACCATGAATAGCCGCACAGACCATTAGCACTGGTCCTTCCATTACACCATTAACCACTTCGATAGGAATATTAAGTGGTGAGTGGGTGTAAAGCTTAGCAGCTTCCAAGGCAAGAGTTTTACGCTCACCTACGCCAATACTTTCACCTAATAAGGTAAAAGGACGGTTAATTTTAACCTTTGCCACGTGTTGCTGTTCCTTTACTTGAAGCATTTTTTTCGATGAAATCAATCACCATGCCCGCAATATCTTTACCTGTTGCTATTTCAATGCCCTCTAAACCTGGTGATGAATTTACTTCCATCACAAGAGGACCACGAGATGAGCGAAGTAAATCTACGCCAGCTACGTTTAGACCCATTGATTTAGCGGCTGCTACTGCTGTTTTACGCTCCTCTGGTGTAATACGAACTAATGTAGCGCTACCACCACGGTGAAGATTAGAGCGGAACTCACCTTCTTGTGCTTGGCGCTTCATTGCTGCAATTACTTTATCGCCCAATACGAAACAACGTATATCAGCACCGCCAGCTTCTTTAATGTATTCCTGAACCATAATGTTAGCTTTTAAGCCCATAAATGCTTCAATAACGCTTTCTGCCGCTTTACGCGTTTCAGCAAGTACTACACCAATACCTTGCGTACCTTCTAGTAATTTAATTACTACTGGTGCGCCGCCAACCATTTCTAATAAGTCTTTTACGTCATCTGGTTTGCTAGCAAAACCGGTTACTGGCATGCCCACGCCTTTGCGTGATAAAAGCTGTAATGAACGTAATTTATCGCGCGAACGAGAAATAGCCACCGATTCGTTTACAGGGTAAACACCCATCATTTCAAACTGGCGTAATACAGAACAGCCATAAAATGTAACCGATGCACCAATGCGTGGAATAATTGCATCGAACCCTTTTAAGTTCTCACCGCGGTAATGAATTTCTGGTTGTTCTGAGTTTATATTCATATAACAGCGTAATGCATCAACCACTTTAACTTCGTGTCCACGTGCTTCTGCAGCTTCAATTAAACGACGTGTTGAATACAAATTTTTGTTGCGAGATAAAATACCAATTTTCATAGTTAAAACCTTAACTAAATTGTGTAGCATCGACTCTTCGGGCATGTATTACACACCCAAAAACTCAATACTTTTATAATAAATGAGATAAAGCCGGATCAACGGTTATGCGATTTTCCATGGCTGTACGCCCTAATAACATTCTAAACTTCATTGTTGCACGGCTCGCCAATGTAATTTCTATTGGCCAACTATCATTGCCTGCATGCAATGTTGTTTCTATAAAGTAACGTAATTCTTTTTGCCCGCTAGAGCTAGTTACATACTTCTTTTTTTTAACCTTTGCATTGCAAGTAATTTGAGTTTGCTCATCTTCTTGCAATGGCTGGGCTGTAAATTTAACCCATTTTTCTCCGTCAACTTCGTACTCTTCAATATTAATTGCATGAATACATGAAGTGCGGGCGCCGGTATCAATTTTAGCTTTTATTCGACTGATGCCAAGCTCTGGTAAACTTAGCCACTCACGCCAACCAACTGTTATTTTTGCTGTCATAAATGTGCCCTTATTAAAAAAGTGACTTATACGCTACCGGTCAAAAAAGACCAACGAAATAAATTTATCTAGTCGATAAGTCGATTTGATTGATCTTTATAGCCAACTAGTTTAACAATGCGCACCTTACTGTAAGGTTAAATACAATTAATAATTTGTATGCGTTTATCAACTTACTGAGGACTTTAAGTAAAAACATCATCCATTTAAAATATAGCTAACCTATATTACTTAAGTAGGTACACTATAGTTAACAGTATTAAAAATACACTATTATGAGAAATTAATATGATTAATGGCTTACTTCATGCTCTTGTGCTTGACGAAAATGGCGGCGCTCGCGCCATAGAAAACAGCGATGAATTACATAACTGGAAGCCTCAACAAGGTAAGTTATGGGTACATATGGATTATAGCCAGGCAGAAGTTGTAGCTTGGTTGAAAGATTGTGATTTTTTAACGGATTACGAACTTGAGTCGTTAACGGCAGACGAAACTCGCCCTCGTATTACCCCTGCTACCAACGGTCATATGCTCTTTTTACGTGGTATTAATTTAAACCCAGCGCAAAGCCCCGAAGACATGGTTTCAATTCGATTTTTTATTAATCAAGATATTGTGATCACAACGCGTAAACGTCGCTTATTATCAATACAAGATATTCTTACTTCATTTAACAGTAATACAGGTCCTTGTAGCATATCAGAGCTAGTGTGCTCTATTGCGCAAAAGCTTACATCACGCATGCAAGGCGTTATTAATTCGCTTGATGAAACTCTTGACGAATTTGAAGAGGAAATAGACGAGCCAAGTAAACCTTTTGATAACCAAGGTTTATCACAATTACGTCGTCAAACAATTGCGCTTAAACGCTATTTAAAACCACAAAAAGAAGCGCTAAGCAGTATGGTTAACCATCATTACCCATGGATTGATGAAGACGATAAAGCAAAGTTAAATGAAACCACAAACTTACTTATTCGTTATCTTGAAGAATTAGATAGCTCAATTGAGCGTGCGCAAATTATTCAGCAAACAATCACTAACCAAGTGTCTGAGCAACTAAACCAGCGCATGTATGTTATGTCGGTAGTTGCTGCTTTATTTTTACCATTAGGCTTTTTAACAGGTTTATTAGGTGTGAACGTAGGCGGTATACCAGGAACAGAAAGCCCCTATGCATTTAGTGCCTTCGTGATATTTTTAATTGTACTTACCGGCGGTATTGGAGTGTACTTTAAAAATAAAAACTGGCTTTAGATGCTACCAAATCCTTTTTTATCGAAGAGGGTTTTATAAGGCAATTAACTCTTAGCATCTGCGTTTTCACTTATTTATTACAGTAATGTGATTTTATAAAGTAGCGCAGGTGTATTTACCAAGGCAACTAATTACAAACCTCGCGTTACAATTAAATTATTTGATTTTAATGACTTTTTCAACGAATTTTTTAATCATTTTTAATAATTTTTAATAAAGTTCATTCAAAAAAACGACTCTGCCTCTCTATTTTTTTGTACTCTTCATTTTGATAATCTTAAACATTATCAACCAAAATATGATAGATATTAAAAAATAAACCAACGCTCTGAAGTCTTTCAAATATTGTTTGTAAATCTAAATTAAATAAGTAAAAAAAGAATAAAACATACACATTAAAATATTGGAAAATAAGCATTACAAACACGCTTATTTATAGTTATTCTTTTTAATCACTACTCCCAAATACAATTAATAGTATGTAAGCAAACTATATCTGTGAGTAACTTTGTACTGTATTCACAATCATCTTTAATTAAAACACTATAATAAAAAAGGTCACTCAGTTTTACACCAAAGTGACCTTATAAATAATTAAGTAATCAAATGACTAGTTAGTTTTTCTTGTGTAGCTAACATTTGTCATAGTAACTTTTGACTTAGTAATACCTAAATCTTTAAAACACTCTTTGAATGAGTCTGAGTTACCTGATTCACCACAATCATCTAGTGTATATGGGTCTTGCGATTGTAGGTAGTTACCAAATTTGAAGTAAGACTCTGAGTCATCTTCTACTGGAATACCAAAAGTAGTCCCTAGTGCAGTTACATCTACGTCTCCGTAATTGTTCACTACTTTTAGATTAAATGAACCACCGCTAGTAATAGTACCTAGTGCATGCTTTTCTTCGTTACCATTGGTGTTACGTAAACGAACATAAACGTCAAAAACTCCGTTACCCGCTACGCTATCATCAAAACCTGATTCATCAGTATCTGAAACATATACTTTCGAAATTGTACCTGTATCGCTAGCATGGTGCTGAGAAATAATCGTTTTACCACCATCCGACATTTCAACTTTTACAGTTGCTTCAAAAACTTCATAGGTTTCGGTCATTGCAACACGTGCACTTTCTTTAACCTTATATTCATGACGCCAGCCATTTCCATTTGGAGTGATATGACGTGCTTCTAAAGGAACAAATTCTAAAGTGTCACTATTTACTAATGGGTTAGGATTGTCGCCTTCAAGGTCGAAAATACTGCCATCAGTGATATTGCTTGCTATGCCAGAACCGTTATCAGTACCGCCACCAGTATCACCGCCGCCAGTGTCACCACCACCTGAACCACCATTGCTTAGAGCAAAGTCATCAAAACGAACATCACTTGAGCTGTTATTGTGCTTAGCAAAAACTTGTAATGAGTTAGTATTCGCTGAAGTAAATGTTTTAGTCACTTTAGTCCATGAAGAAACATCAAATTTTTCGCTTTGAAATAAGCCATTTAGATCATTAACGCCAATTTCACCTTTACCAAGTACATATGCACTTAACGTGTATTCAGTGTTTTTATCTATATTTACAACTTGGTGCACACGACCAGGACTACCTTGAATTTTTAACGAACTAGAACCTTTGTAAGCACTATCTGAAATAGCGGCTGGTTCTACTTCATTCCAGTTGCTCCAACCATCTTCAAAACCAGAGTTTTCAATAGTTGCTGCCTGTACGAAACTTGAACTAGCAGTCATAGCTGCAAGTATAAATAGGGATTTTTGGTTAATCATTATGTTATTTCTCCGAACCTGTACATGAAAACAATCTACTACTTGGCTAAGTAAAAAATCACTTGAACCTAGATCACTGCCTGTAAACAAGCTTTAAATTGTGTATTGTATATTGTGTAATTGGTAATAATAAAATCAAAACAAAGCTCCAGACTTGAGTTGAAAGAATGTATTACCAATTGAAGTTACCAGCTGGTCGAAACACAAGGTATATTTCTTGTTAATACTTTGCAACATTTAATTTGATAAGAAATAAGTACTAGTTACATTTACTTTCTTGTATGGATAATAGGTATAAATGCAGTATAAACAACGAATAAGGTAGAAATTATGAGCAAAAAAGACATAAAACCTAAATAAGGAACAGCGTGAAAATAATAAATAAGTACTAACAATAAATTGTAATTGGTAGACCAAAAAACGAACATTCATTAAAAATCAAAAAATCGGTAAAAATGTAAATAAAAAAATTGTTTATTTTGTTTTTGGTAATAAAGCTTACGTTCAGCTTTGGTTACTAAATCACACCATTGGTTAACCAATAAGCATTAAGTAAATTCATCTTTTATGAAGAATTATTTACATATCGGCTTTTAGTTACGCAATAATATAATTATGCAAAGTTGAATCGGCACTTAAAAAGCATCAAATAAATGTATCTTCAGTAAAAAACAGGTATAAAACGGCGGGAGTAAATATACCTAAAAGCGTGTCGCCTTTCAGGGTTAAAGTTTGTTCAATCTAGGAGATATTTGTAGTGGTACAATTTAAACGCAGTGTGGGATTTATAATCTAATAAGCTCGGTAACGGCTTCTTTGTTGCCTCACCGCTCTTAACCTATTTAAGAATCAGTAAAAAAAAACTAAAGCATCAACATCCTACTCACCTCTTTAACTACATCTATGCAGGCAATAAAGAGCTAATTTCTGCTAGAAATAGCCTTTTGGCATCGTATATTTCACCCCTATGTGTCGTTATCACCTATTTACAGAGGGGGTTACCATCTCATAACATTAAATAGCCCCCTACATCGCTTAGAAAACAGAGCTGTAAATTTAACCTCGATAGATAACCGTACTTCAGCAAACTTACGATGTTTATATAAGTAGCTTAATTGATGGGATAAATTTTTCTCAAACAAAAAAGGCGAACATTTTTCAATGTTCGCCTTTTAATAAACGCTAGTTACTAATTACTCTTGAAAGTAAGTGCCCCAACCGTCGTATTCTACTTCGCACTCTACAGCTAGTTGAGCTAGCTTATCAACGTCTTCCATAATAACGTCTACATCAAGCTCAGCTTCAACAACTATGTCAAAGCTCCAAATTTTACTGCCGTCTTCAAGCTCAAGTTCTGCTGGCTCTTCAACATCGTAACCCAATTTAAAAGCAGCAAGAGCAGCTTGCTCTAATTTAGGAAAGTCTTCACATACAAAGTGATGTTCTACTTCGTATAATATTTCAGGATCAGACCCATCTTCAAGTAATGAAGATACGATGTCTTCACTTATTTCACGCCAATTTTCCATTATTTTTCTCTCACTTGAGCATCTAATTCAGTTATTTTAGCAGCCATAATACTGTGTACACTTTTGGCGTGCTCTCGCGCACTAATACTTTCATCAAGTGATATAGGCGCTAACATTTCGATGTAAATTGTACCATTATCCCAGCGGTTTAGCTTAATGGTTTTATGCGAAGTGCTCATACACACTGGCACTATTGGTACATCTGCACTCATAGCGGTATGAAAAGCCCCTGTTTTAAAAGGCAATAAACCGCGCCCGTAGCTACGGGTACCTTCGGCAAATACCCAAACAGATAAGCCATTTTGCTTTATTTTATCAGCTGCTTTTGAAATTGTACCAGCCGCTTTTGAACGATTTGCTCGATCAATTAAAATATTACCTGAAAGCCAATAAAGCTGACCAAAAAATGGGATCCACTTTAAACTCTTTTTACCTAAACTCACGCAGTTTTTTGGCACCATTGCTGGCACTGTAAATAAATCGTAGCTATTTTGATGGTTAGCAACATAAACAGCAGGACCAATATCAGCAGCATCTTTATGACGGGTTAAAACTAATTTAACACCAATCATTTTAGCCATTGAGCCAAACCAACCCGCTATAATATGTACATTATTACGGTGAAATGGTCTTACTAACGAAAGCAATAAGCCAAAAAAACAGCTTAACAATATAAATAGCAGCATAATAAAAATACGAATAACAGCTAGCAAATGAACACCTCCTAAAATCTATTATAAGTATTATAGCGTTATTTTGTGACACAAACGAGATAATAGCGCACAAGTGTACGCTGAAATTTTTAATTTTTTATTTGAAAAAAAAACGGCCTGCAAATGCAGACCGTTTCTAATTATACAAAAAAGTAATTGGCTACTCTTCAATAATGGTTTCTATTGGCTCATCATCTTGAGGTGTTAACTCAACAACGGCTTCGTCAACACGCTGTAACCCGCGCGGTAGCTTATTACCTCTACGACCTCGCTCACCATGATAGTGTTCTAGGTCACTTGGTTTAAGGGTTAGTTTTCGCTTACCAGCATGCAATGTTACGCTACTGCCTTGTGGTACAACAGCAAGCACTTTTACAAACTCTTCGCGAGCTTGCACTTTAGCACCTGGAATAGAGATTATCTTATTACCTTTACCTTTGCCTAACTTTGGTAAGTCACGCAGCGGGAATAAAAGCATTCTGCCTTCGTTAGAAATAGCCATACAATAATCGCTAGCTACGTCGTTAACTCTAATAGGAGAAAGTAATATTCCACCCTTAGGTACACTTACTAACGCTTTACCGTTTTTATTTTTACTAACTAAATCTTTAAAGTCGGTAATAAAGCCGTAACCCGCATCTGACGCCATAAGCAATACTTGCTCATCTTCACTCATTACCACGTGCTCAAAATTAGCCCCTGCTGTTAAGTTAAATCGGCCAGTCATTGGCTCGCCTTGACTGCGCGCCGAAGGTAGGCTATGCGCATCGGTTGCAAACGCGCGTCCTGCTGAATCTAAAAATACCGCAGGTTGATTACTCTTACCACGAGCAGAGGCTCTAAAGCCGTCACCCGAGCGATAATTTAAACCTTGTACATCTAAGTCATGACCTTTACCAACGCGTGCCCAGCCTTTGTCTGATAGCACAACAGTGACTGACTCTGATGGAATTAAGTCTTTTTCGTTGAGTGCTTTAGCTTCTGAGCGCTCAATCACTGGCGAGCGACGATCGTCACCGTACATTTCAGCGGCTTCTTGGATTTCTTTTTTAAGCAGTGTCGACATACGACGTTCTGAACCAAGAATTTGCGCTAATTTATCACGCTCTTTGGCTAGTTCATCTTGCTCACCGCGAATTTTAAATTCTTCAAGCTTGGCTAAATGACGAAGTTTTAATTCTAAAATTGCTTCTGCTTGCGTATCAGTTAAATCAAAGCGCTCCATTAATACAGGCTTTGGTTTATCTTCGCTGCGGATGATTTCAATTACTTCATCAATATTTAAAAAGGCGGCTAATAAGCCCTCTAAAATATGCAAACGCGCTAATACTTTATCTAAACGGTACTGCAAACGACGACGCACTGTTTCACGTCTAAATATTAGCCATTCACTTAAAATACAGCGTAAATCTTTAACCTGCGGACGACCATCTAGCCCCAGCATATTTAAGTTTACGCGGTAATTTTTTTCTAAATCGGTGGTTGCAAATAAGTGCGCCATTAATGGCTCAGCTTTAATACGATTTGAGCGCGGAATAATTACAATACGTGTTGGATTTTCGTGATCTGACTCGTCACGTAAATCGGCAATCATTGGTAATTTTTTAGCGTTCATTTGCGCTGCAATTTGCTCAAGTACTTTACCACCAGAACATTGATGCGGCAGTGCCGTAATAACAATATCGCCATGCTCTTCAGTGTATACCGCGCGCATTTTGATAGACCCACGGCCGGTTTTATATATTTTATGAATATCGGCTTTTGGGGTAATTATTTCAGCATCGGTTGGGTAATCTGGCGCATGTACAAGCTCAAGTAATTCTTCAAGCTCTGTTTTTGGTTTATCAAGTAATAAACAACATGCACTGGCTACTTCACGTACGTTATGCGGCGGAATATCGGTTGCCATACCTACGGCAATACCGGTTATACCGTTAAGTAAAATATGCGGTAAACGAGAAGGCAGTACAACAGGTTCATCCATTGTGCCATCAAAATTTGGTGTCCAATCTACAGTCCCTTGACCAAGCTCTTTAAGCAGTATTTCAGAAAACTTTGATAAACGCGCTTCGGTATAACGCATTGCTGCAAACGATTTAGGATCATCTGCCGCCCCCCAGTTTCCTTGCCCGTCTACCAAAGGGTAGCGATAAGAAAATGGCTGCGCCATTAATACCATTGCTTCGTAACAAGCGCTGTCGCCATGTGGATGATATTTACCGAGTACGTCACCCACTGTACGGGCTGATTTTTTGTACTTAGCATTTGCCGATAAACCCAGTTCACTCATCGCATAAATAATACGACGCTGTACTGGTTTTAAGCCATCACCTACATGCGGTAAAGCACGATCCATAATTACGTACATGGAGTAGTTTAAATAGGCGTCTTCTGTAAAACGCCCCATTGTTTGTTGTTCAATTCCTTGCATTAGCAAGGTATCTGTATCACTCATTAAAGCTTACCTAGTTTTTCTTATAGCTTACACGGTAGATTACATTGGCGTAATCATCGCTTACCAATAGACTGCCATCGCCTAACTCTGCAAATGCAACAGGGCGTCCAAATGTTGTTTCGTCTTTCATAAAACCAGTAATAAATGGTGTATATTTAGTTACGCGACCTACTTCAATTGTTGCCAGCCCTACTTTATAACCTGACTTTTTAGAACGATTCCATGAGCCATGTTCAGCAACAAATAACTGCTGCTTATAACTTGCTGGAAATTGCTTACCGTTATAAAAATGAATGCCCAGTGGTGCTACATGTGCAGGGAGTGCAAGTGCCGGCGACGTGTAATCGGCAATATTTTTGCCAGCACCAAATTCAGGATCGATAATCGCACCGGCGTGTACATACGGAAAGCCAAAATGCTCACCTTCTTTAGTTGCACGATTTAATTCATCCGGCGGAATATCATCGCCCATCATGTCGCGACCATTATCAGTAAACCATAGGGCTTGAGTGGCAGGATGAAAATCAAAACCAACTGAGTTTCTTACCCCTTGCGCTATGGTTTTTATTTGCTTTGTTTCTACATTTAACGCAAAAATTCTGCCAAAGCGTTCATCCTCAGCACAAATATTACATGGCACACCAACTGGAATAATTAACTCACCCGTTGGCGCAAAACGTAAAAATTTCCAACCATGATGACGCTCAGACGGTAATGCGTTATAAACAACATCAAACTTTGGATCTTTTAATTGGGTATCAATATTTTTAAAGCGAATTATACGGTGTACTTCGCCTACATATAAATCACCACCTTTAATGGCGATACCTGAGGGCATATTTAACCCCTCAGCAACCAACATTTTTTTATCTGCTACGCCGTCGCTATTATGATCAATAAGTGCATATACATTACCCGCCTTGCGAGAACCTACATATACAATACCTTTTTTTGAAACTGCTATTTGACGGGCATTTTCTACATTATCTGCAAATAGACTAATTTCAAATCCGGCTGGAACTGTAAGCTTATCGAGTATATTTTTCGCCATTACAGGG
Source organism: Pseudoalteromonas sp. Z9A5 (assembly GCF_011378875.1). NCBI lineage: Bacteria > Pseudomonadati > Pseudomonadota > Gammaproteobacteria > Alteromonadales > Pseudoalteromonadaceae > Pseudoalteromonas > Pseudoalteromonas sp. Z9A5. The sequence goes on along the minus strand of NZ_WTLC01000001.1, from coordinate 220,494 downwards.
CTACTAACTAATCCAAGCAGTAGCAGTGTATTAAGTAAACTTTTCATATGCCTCTCCTAGGTTTCAGCGCTTACGCTGGCTAAACTTGTGCTTTGTTACCATGATCTTCTAACCATTGACGACGATCAGGCGATCGTTTTTTAGCAAGTAGCATATCCATCATTTCCATGGTTTCTACTTCATCTTCTAAAGTAAGCTGTACTAAACGTCGTGTATTAGGGTCCATAGTCGTTTCGCGCAACTGCAGCGGATTCATTTCGCCTAGACCTTTGAATCGCTGAACGTTTACTTTACCGCGTTTTTTCTCAGCTTCAATACGCGCTAAAATTGCCGTTTTCTCTTGCTCATCTAGAGCGTAGTAAACTTCTTTGCCAATATCGATTCTAAATAAAGGTGGCATTGCAACATACACATGACCTGTTTTTACTAACTCAGGAAAGTGACGTACAAACAGTGCACACAATAACGTCGCGATGTGTAATCCATCCGAGTCAGCATCGGCTAATATACAAATTTTATTGTAGCGTAATGCCGACATATCTGTTGATTCTGGGTCAATACCCAATGCCACTGAAATATCGTGTACTTCTTGTGATGCCAGTATTTGACCTGACTCAACTTCCCACGTATTTAAAATTTTACCACGTAGCGGCATGATAGCCTGAAATTCACGGTCTCTTGCTTGTTTAGCTGAGCCACCAGCAGAATCACCTTCCACTAAAAACAATTCGGTACGGTCGTTGTCTGCCGCACTACAATCGGTAAGTTTACCTGGTAAAGCAGGACCTGCAGTAACACGTTTACGCACTACTTTTTTAGCTGCACGCAAGCGAGTTTGCGCATTTGAAATACATAACTCAGCTAATAATTCTGCGGTATCGGTATGTTCATTTAACCATAAACTAAACGAGTCTTTTACAACCCCCGATACAAATGCAGAACACGAGCGTGATGATAGTTTTTCTTTTGTTTGACCGGCAAATTGAGGGTCTTGCATTTTAACCGACAACACATAACTACAACGATCCCAAATATCATCAGGAGTCAGTTTCACACCACGTGGAAGTAAGTTTCTAAACTCACAAAATTCACGCATTGCTTCAAGCAAGCCTTGGCGTAAACCATTTACATGCGTACCACCTTGCGCGGTAGGAATAAGGTTTACGTAGCTTTCAGCTATTGATTCACCACCTTCAGGTAGCCATACAACAGCCCAATCAGCGCCTTCAATTGAGCTTTTAAATTCGCCAACAAATGGGTCTTGCGGTAGGGTTTCAAAACCTTTAATTGCTTCAACTAAATAATCTTTTAAGCCTGTTTCGTAAAACCATTCTTGGGTTTCTTTTGTTTGTTTGTTAACAAACTTAATACGTAGCCCAGGACATAAAACCGCTTTGGCTTTTAATAAATGGTTAAGTTTAGTAATTGAATAATTTGGCGAATCAAAGTAGCTAACATCAGCCCAAAAACGAACCGTAGTACCGGTGTTACGCTTACCGACTGTACCAATTACGTTTAAGTCTTCTACTTTATCGCCGCTTTCAAATGCCATTCTAAATTGCTGAGCGTCGCGTCTTACTGTTACTTCTACACGCGTAGATAACGCATTTACAACCGAAATACCTACCCCGTGCAAACCACCAGAAAACTGATAGTTTTTATTAGAAAACTTACCACCGGCGTGTAATTTAGTGAAGATCAGCTCAACCCCAGGTATCCCCTCTTCCGGATGGATATCAATAGGCATACCACGGCCATCATCACTTACTTCGAGTGAGTTATCTTCGTGTAAAATCACGTCAATACGCGTGGCGTGACCGGCCATGGCTTCATCGACGCTGTTATCGATAACCTCTTGACCTAAATGATTGGGACGTGTTGTATCTGTGTACATCCCTGGGCGTCTTTTTACCGGATCTAATCCATTAAGTACTTCAATGGCTTCGGCATTATAATTTTGATCACTCATAATTTTTATCTTTATATGCGCTAAGGCTATGCTCAGCTAGTTTTACGTGATTTTAAGAAAATCTACAATACTTGCAAAGGTGCTCTCGAAACCGGTGTAACTGTGGTCGCCACCAAATTCTACTAGCTGCTTGCATTGCGAATAATAATTTACTGCGTGTTGAAAATTTAACACTTCATCGCCCGTTTGCTGTAACAAATAGAGCAGTTCAGGGTGTTTTAATTCATTTACAGCCAAAGCTTTGAGCGCTTCTATATGACTATTATTTAAATCATAATGATAATCTTGATACGGATTGTAATTAGGTCCAATCAATGACTGTAATAAGTTGTATGGTGCTACTGCGGGATTTATTACCACTGCAGGAATTTGATAACGCTGCGATAAATATGTGGCAAAAAAACCGCCAAGCGAACTTCCTAATAATACGGTATTAGGTGTTAATAACTGCTCAAGCTTAATGATTGCTTGTAAAGGCTCGTGGTTTAAGCACGGCACACAATAGTCAACTTCATAGTGTGCCATAAGCTCACCAAAGCGCACAGCTTTATATGATTTTTGTGAGCTATTAAAGCCATGAATATAAATTACTCGTTTAGCCATACCACTTCCGTTCTTATACTTATTTTATCTTGTTTTGAAACTATATAAAGCATTCTATAAGCTGCACCACAATTTTGTTGCAACCACTGCGAGCTATGTTTTTTAAACTGCACCGAACTTGCTGGAGTAGAAAGAATATTAAGCCCTCTAAAGCTTTGCTCATATTCGTTATGAACATGCCCATAAAACATTGCATTTACTCGGTCACTATTTACCAATACATTTAAAAGTTGCGGGCCATTTTCAAGCATATGCTTATCAAGATAGCCATTTATTGGTAGGGGATTGTGATGGCAAAATATCACTTTGCTGTTACTTGATTGAATCAAGCACTGTGTTATTTCATCTAAATGGGTATCTGTCACCCAACCTGCGGGTGTAATCCCTTTAGAATTAATTAGTAATAACTCTATGCCATTAGCAATAACATGCTTGGCACTTTTTATTTGCCCATCACTAATTTGATTAAACAATGCAATGTCGTCGTGATTACCTGGCAGCCAAAATACAGGACACGTTAAATCACTGCTTATAATTAATTCTTTAAATAATAAGTAAGATTCAAGACTGTGATCTTGTGTTAAATCGCCACCAAATATCACACAATCAAGTTGTTGTGTCGCCATATGCGCAAGCGCTTGTTCAAAATGATCAGCCGTATTTACACTAAAATACTCACCAGTTCTATCTGCAAACAAATGGCAATCAGTTATATGTGCAATAGTTAAAGATGGCTTATCAAATGTATACGTATCATCAAACCAAGCCATTATTTACATCCCAGTTTAAAGTCGCTTGTCCGTGCTCTACACAAGCAACTAACCAGTCATATAAAAAAGCATTAAGCTGATACTTTTCGTCTTTTTGATGCATTTTAGGATTAGGGTAACCATAAGAAGGTTTTATACGTTGATGGTAATCGTGATGAACAATTTCAGCCACTTTGGCATCGTGATACATTCTAACGGTTAAATACAGCGGCTTAATACCTTTAACCATCCCTGTTAATTGTTTAATAGAAATATCCATAGTGTACTTAGCGCTGCCATCAATTTTTGTAGCAAACTCACTGTTACCTAACTTCACTTCACGAATACTTCCTATATCGCGATCACTTGGTAACAACTTTAATAGTCGTAAGTAATTATGCTCACAAAGTGTTAAATACTTTGGAAGGCTTTGAATATATCGTTGGGTTGTTAAAAGTGCTGTCAAAATACCGCCATAATATTAGTAAAAGTTTATGCCCATTTGTTTGTCATTTTCTCACGATTTAGTGCAAGCCACTGCATACAAATAACCGTTGCTGCATTATCCATTTCACCATTATTGAGCCGTGTAAGTGCCTCATCAACGGTTAATATGTGAGTTCTAATATCTTCGCCTTCAGTTTCTAAACCATAAACGCCAGATTTAACTTCGCTTAAATCAGCGCGCGCTAAATATAAATGCAAACGTTCAGTTGTACCGCCTGGACTTGAAAGATACGACAACATAAATTCAAGTTCAGTTAAATTAAGCCCTGCTTCTTCAAAGGCTTCTTTTTTAACTACCGCTTCGTAATCTTCATTGCCATCGGTCATACCCGCTATACATTCTAACAGCCATGGAGTTTGTTTGCTTTTAATAGCGCCCATACGTACTTGCTCAATTAAAAGTATAGTGTCTGATACGGGATCGTAAGGTAATACAGCGATTGCATCGCCTCGCTCTAAAATCTCTCTGCTAATAATTTTTGAAGTTCCGCCTGCAAACAATGCATGTTCAAATTGATATAAATCTAATTGAAAAAATCCCTTATAAAGAGATTGTACCGACTTTATGGTCACATCTTTATGGGTAAATTGAACCAAATTTTTATTAGCCATATGGCTACCTCTTGCTTATCTAATAAATTAAAATCCGTTAATATATTCTGTTACACTTGAACGTATCGTTTTACTCTTTTTTTTTTTAGTTATTAAGTAAAACACGTTACCATGCTTTTAGTATAAAAATTGTCTAAGGACTGAATCCCACATGAAAAAGAACATTCTTGCGGCGCTGGTTAGTTTATCATGCGCATTAGGCACTACAGCAGCTAACGCTGAAGATTTACTACAAGTTTTTGAAATAGCCACAGCTAACGATCCTACTGTGTTAAAAGCAAAAGCCCAAGCTGATGCACAATCTTATCAAAGCGATTTAGCAATGAGTACGCTCTTGCCGCAAATTGGTTTGACTATGGGTTATGAAAAAAGTGACGCAACGTCTTACCAAAGTGTTGGTGATTTAGCTAGCCAAGTAAAAGTTGAAAGCGACACAGACCAATTCACTCGAGGTGTTAGCTTAAGCCAAACCTTATTTGATTTAGGTGCTTGGAATACTTTAGATATTGCCGACAAACAAGCTTTACAAGCTAGCGGTTTGTACGATGCAGCAAAACAAAATTTAATTGTACGCGTTGCTGAAGGTTATTTTAACGTATTAAGTGCAAGCGATAACCTTGAATTTGTTGAAGCTGAAAAACGCGCAATCGAACGTCAACTTGAACAAACAAAACAACGTTACGCTGTAGGCTTAACCGCTATTACTGACGTACACGAAGCGCAAGCTGAATTTGATAACTCAGTAGCACAACAAATTATTGCCGGTAATGCTGTAGAAACCGCACGTGAAGAACTTCGTGAAATTACAGGAAAATACCACGCTAAATTAGACTTTTTGAATACCGATACATTTTCAACAACTAAACCAGTTAAGCGTTCAGAAGACTTTGTAAAAGTAGCTGAAGATAACAACATTAACTTACAAGTGTCTAAGGTTACGGTTGATATTGCTAAGGATCAAATTGAATTAGCTAAAGCGGGTCATTATCCAAAATTAACATTAAGTGCAAGCTACGGCGATTCACTTACTAACCGCGAAATTAATGGCGCTAACTTTGATGATCAGCCTAGAGCAGACTCAAGCTCTGTAGCACTTAACTTTAGCGTACCGCTATATTCAGGTGGTGCAACAGTTGCGGCAACAAACCAAGCGCGTGCATTTTATGTATCGGCTAGCCAAGATTACGAAACTAATTACCGCGCTGTAACTCGCTCGGTTATTACATCTTATAATCAAGTCGTTTCTGATATCGCAACTTACAGAGCACTAGAGCAAGCTGTTGTTTCTGCCCAAAGCGCACTTAAAGCAACAGAAGCAGGCTTTGAAGTAGGTACTCGTACTATTGTTGATGTGCTAGTAAGTACACAAAATTTGTATGATGCAAAACGTAACCTTGCTGATGTACGTTACCGTTACGTGTTATCAACCCTTCGCTTAAAACAAGCGGCTGGTACATTAACAAGTGAAGATTTAGTTGCTATAAACCAAGGTTTAAAAGCAGCTTAAATTGCACAACTAAATATAATGTAAATTTATTGAAAGCCAGCGTTTAGCTGGCTTTTTGTATTTTATAGCGCTTAGCGTTAAACTAGCGTTTTTATTTTAGAGATTTTTTTGTGGTCACCTCATCTCCTTTTAAAGCATCATTTTTAGGTCCCCGCTATTGGCTTACGTGGATTGGCGTTTTATTTTTATATTTAATTTCTTGGTTGCCACAAAAACTACAGCTAACAATGGGCAAACTACTTGGTCGTTTAGTTCATAAGTTTATGAAACGCCGCCGCCATATTGCAGAAGTAAACATTGGTTTATGTTTTCCTAATATGAGCGAAATAGATCAACAAGCATTAGTTTTAAAAAATATGGAAAACACCGGTATTGCTATGGTCGAAACGGGCATGGCATGGTGGTGGCCGCAGTGGCGAGTTAAAAAAGCTTATGGTTCTATTAAAGGATTAGAGCATTTTGAGCGAGTGCAGGCATCAGGCAAAGGTATTTTACTACTTGTGCCACATATTTTGCATCTAGAAATGGCAAGTCGCGTTATGGGTTTAAAGTGCCAAGGTTTAGGCTTTTATCGTCCGCATAATAATGCGTTAATGGAATACTTTACAACTAACGGTCGCCTACGTTCAAATGAGTATTTAATTGGTCGAAAAGACGTTAAAGGCCTATTAAAAGCACTTAAAAATAAAAAGATATGTTACTACTTGCCTGATCAAGATTACGGTCGTAACCGTTGTGAATTTGTACCATTTTACGCAGTACCCGATGCTGCAACTACCACCGGAACACTTATGTTTGCCGCTAGTAAAAACTGCGAAACAATGAGCTTAATTAGCCGCCGTGATGAAAATGGAAAATATCATTTAGAAGTAATTCCAGAACTCGAAAACTTCCCTAGTGGTGATGATAAAGCTGATGTAACACGCGTTAACCAACGTGTAGAACAATCAGTTAATGCAGCTCCTGAGCAATACATGTGGCTACACCGCCGTTTTAAAACACGACCTGATAAAAATACCCCTTCTTTTTATAAAAAGTAATGGTATAACAATAAAAGGTACAAATATGATGAGTTGCTGTTATGTGGTTTTGGGTTAAACATTTATCGTTCGCCGTTGTATTAATCGTACTCGCCATTTACTTTTTGGTAGGAGAAGGTCCTACGTTTGATATAAGAGACTCTAAAAATGCGGCTGCCGAAGGGCTATCACGTTTTTATGCATCTATTAAAAATCAGGCTAAAAGCGATGAAGAGCGCGACAAATACGTTCTGCAGTTAAAAACCCCAGAACAAACTCTTGATACTGTACTTGCTGAGCGTACCCGTATTGTGAGTCCTATGCCCCCTAATTGGGTGGGTAGCGTAGAGCCTAGGCGTTTTAAAAACGGCTCCACACTTAAAAAAGTACTTAGCGCTTATGCCGATAAAGAAGGCATTGTAATGTATTGGTATTTAAGTAAAGACTACGTAGTTAAAGAACATTTTAGAGTCGATGGTAATTTCACTTCTGCTTTATACCAAGTTGGACGTGCTATAAACGATGATTTTGAATACGAAGTTTACACATACCTTTGCTTTAAACAGCGTGCTGCTGTTATTACCGAAAAGCCATCTGAGTTTGTCCGAGCTAACTGTTTAAAATTAAAAACTTAAAAGAAACGACTTAAAATAAAAATCCAAGCGTACGCTTGGATTTTTGCTAATTCAATTCAATTCAATTCAATTCAAAAATAGCATTCCAAACTTGCGTTATATTAGCTATATCTTGTAAAAATGCTTCTCGGGATACTAGCTTCCCTTGCTGATCTAAACTCAACACATGATAACAAGAGCGGTAATCTATATACGCTTTAATTAGCTGCTGCTTCTGCTCTTTTGTAATGCATCCTATATTAGCTGCATCCGTTAAAATTCTTACATTATCGGAATACACCGTCAGCTGTTCAAATTCTTGAGCATGCTTAAGCACTAAATATTGAGTAATAAATTCAATATCAGCCATTCCACCAATATCTTGTTTTAAATCAAATTGCTCAGTATTTCCTTTGGCAAGATGCCCGCGCATTTTTTCACGCATTTTTATTACATCACTTTTTAGCGTTACTTCATCACGTTGCTGACAAAGAATGTTTTTACGAATTTGTGCAAAACGCTCAACAAGCTCATCTTGACCTAAAATTAAGCGAGCACGAACAAGCGCTTGATGCTCCCACGTCCATGCTTGAGTTTGTTGATAATGATTAAAGCTCTCAAGGTTAATTGCTAACAACCCTGATGCACCTTCAGGTCGTAAGCGCGTATCAAGCTCATATAAAATACCCGATGCGGTACGTGTATTAAATAAATGCATTAAGCGCTGGGCAAGCTTTAAATAAAACTGTCGTGAGTCTATTGGTTTATCGCCATTCGTTTGGCTTGTACCATCGTGATTGTGCACAAAGACTAAATCTAAATCTGAATCGTAACCTACTTCAAACCCGCCTGTTTTACCGTAGGCAATTACAGCAAAGCCTTTATGTTCATTATCAGTACCTGGCGGCATACCAAAGCGTTTAACGGTGTTATGCCATGCAATATTAACGGCCTGCTCAACAATTGCCTCTGCTAATACAGTTAAGTGATCGCTTACTTTCATTACATCAAGAACACCCGTGGCATCAGCTGCGGCAATACGTAATTGATGCGTTTGCTTAAACTGCCTTAACGACTCCATTTGTAGCTCTAAGTCATCATGCTCAATACGTAAGAAATATTGTCTTATTTCATCCTTATAAGCACTTAATGGGGTTGGCTTATAAAGTATTGCTGGGTCAATTAGCTCATCAAGTAATATTGGATAACGAGATATATGCTCACCTATCCACTTACTGTGACAACATAATAGGACCAGCTGTTTTAGTGCGCCTGGATTTTCGTATAGCAACTCTAAGTAAGCAGTACGTGAAATAATTTTATTTAGTATTTGGCAAATCATCGTAAATGCAGCCGCACTGGCTTTAAAGTCACTTAACTGCTTTAACAATGCAGGCATTAATTTATCTAGGATGTCTCGACCCCGATTTCCAACATTTACTTTTGAAAGGCGCTGCTTAAAGTTTTGAAGAGGTAATTGCCACTCATCTTTTTGCTCTTTCAAAAAGCTTATATCACCATGATCCCATGCACTAATAAATGCACCTTCGCAGGTATCTAGAGGCTCGGTTTCCTCACCTATTACATGCGTAAATTCATTATTAACCTGACCCATAACATGCTCTATTTTATTAATAGATGCAGCAAAGTCAGGTTGCTCTAAAAGAAAGTTTAAGCGTTGTTGATTTAGCTCATCGTCTGGCAGTGTTTGTGTTTGTTGATCGTCGAATATTTGTAAATACTGCTCTACCTTACGCAAATAAAGATAATTACTTTTAAGATCTTTTGCTTCTAGTTCGTCAATTACTTGGCTAATTGTTAGTTCTTTTAATGCCTTAAGTAACGATTGAGTTTGTAAATTAGCTTCTCTTCCGCCACGTACCATTTGCAATGCTTGAACAATAAACTCAACCTCGCGAATACCACCCGCCCCTAACTTAATATTATTGGTTAGGCGTTTACGGCGTACCTCTTGGGCAATCATTAGCTTCATTTTACGCAATGATTCTATTACCGAAAAATCAATATAACGACGATAAACAAACGGTTTTAATAGTTTATTAAATTCATCCCAGTATTGATTAGGCGAACCAATTAAACGCCCTTTTAGCATGGCATAACGTTCCCAATCACGACCTTGTTCTTGGTAGTAATCTTCAATTGCATTAAAGCTCATAACCAATGGACCGCTTTCACCAAATGGACGAAGGCGCATATCAACTCTAAATACTTGCCCGTCACCGGTGGTTTGGTTAAGTGATGCAATAAGCTTCTGCGCTACTTTTGTATAAAATATTTGCGCTTCAATACTGCGACGACCGCCTTGGGTTTTAATACTGCGAGGGTATGCAAAAATAAGATCTATATCAGAAGAATAATTTAGCTCTTGTCCACCTAATTTCCCCATACCAAGCACCATAAGTGGCATAGATTGACCTTGTTCATCCAAAGGCTCGCCATTTACTTTAGCAACTTGCGCATGTGCCCATTCATTAGCGCTGCGTATGAGCATATCCGCAAGCTGGCTAATATACTTAATGCTATCTGAAATTGGGTTATTACAGCATAAATCTAAAAAAGCGACTTTAAGCCAATATTTTTCACGATACTGGCGAAGTTGCTTATGACATTGTGCTTCGTCTAATTCACTCAGATTTAAATTTTCGAAAGGCGATTTTATAGCTCTGTTTTTAATTTCGTCTTTGCATAACAACCACGAGATCAAGTCAGGCTGCGAATCTAAACACCGCCATGCAAAGTCGCTAAGCGCTAGTAACCTTACAACTTCACTTTCTATATTGTTATGTGGGTACAACGACTCAAAGCGCGTTAAGCCAAGTTTTTGTAATTGAATAGGAAGTTGCTTTACGTTACTCATCAATCCTCTCTTTTATATCATCAACAACCGTACTAGAATGATTAAAACCTAGAAAGGTTAACTCTAATTAGGATTACCATGTCATATTTGTCTTTATCTAACACTAGTTTTGTTGCTATTGCCATTAGTTTTGTCGTTATTTGCATTACTATTTTTCTTTTACGAGTTGTAACTCAAGTCAAAGCAAAACAAGCGCTTAAAGATGAATTAGCGCAGTATGATAACTTTGCTATGGGTATCAGCTTTGCCTCAGAAATATCAGTTGTCATAGCAACCATAGCATTTTTATTTGATGAAATAAGTGTAAATACAGCTCAATCAAATCCATTCAAAGTAGTCGTGTTAATCATTTTGCTATTTTCATTTATAAAAGTAGGGCATTTAATTCATCGTAAATGGATTTTGCACCGTTTTAATGAAGAAGCCGCTATTTTGAAAAAAAACGTATGCGCCGCATTAGTCGATTCAGGAATGTTAATTGCTAATTGTATTATGACCTTGGGCCTTTATACATGGACCCACACACAAGGTTTTAGTAACTTGCTAATCGCATTTGTCAGCTTTTTTGTGTTGCAAGGTATGTTTGCTTGCGATAGCAAAATACGTGAATACCGATTTGCCAAAGCAAACCAAGGTGCTTCATTACAAAGTAACTTTAATTTAGAAAATACCTCTATTGGTATTCGTTATGCTGGAAAATCAATTGGTTTAGCGCTATCTGTTTACGCAGGTTTATCCAGTGCCGCGTTTCAAAATGGTAAGATGGTTGAAAACTTATTTACACTCGTTATGCATTGCGGTGTAATGTGGATATTACTTTATTCGTTAACTTATATAATAAAAAAAATATCGTTACCAAATATTGATACCGCTCTTGAGGTCGATCATCAAGATAACATTGGTATTGCTTGCATCGAATTCGCTGTTTTTTGCGCAATAGGCTATTTACTTATTAGCATGTTTTCTATTTAACTCTGAGCTTTTTAAATTAAGTTGCTATAAACGCCTGCATTTAATTAGATTAGTAAACACTTTTGCTTAAATGCATTGGGGTCTTATGCCATTTGATATAACTAACTATCTATTAATTGATATAGATAACGATTTTAGTAGAGCCCTTGCTGGGCACTCTTTTAATAGCTCTGAGAATAATGCTCCAAGCACTTTAGTGATTGCAGGCAATAATATGCGTCAGTTAGTCAAAATGATGTTTGACGAACTAATAAAAGATTACTGCTATTGCGATTTCGAAAATGAAATTAGTGTTTCTGAACTTGCGAGCTATTTACATGAGCATCACGATATAAAGGGTGTTTTATTTAATCACACCGATTATTTACTTGCCGATGAAAAACAACGTTTTATTTATAATTCATTGCATAAAAATCGATTTTTGGTCAGTCAAAGCGAAGATGGTTTTACCTTTAATCCTGTTACTGACCCAGGGCACTCTAATCATTTGTCATGCCATACCGACATAGCAGAAACACCACTTAATCTTATTGAACCAAATTAAATTAGTTACTCTTTACCTCCTACATGGATGTAGATAAAGAGAGCTAAAGTTCTACAGTATTTTAAAAATTGCGTCCTCAATTAAACCTCCCTCGTTTTAACATATTTAATTTTTAAAAAATTAATCACCTCTAATAGCAATTAAATTTTTGGATTAGCCAAGCCCCTAGGAATGACATAAAAAATTTTTATAAAAATAAATAATTGCACCAACTCCCCTGCTTACTTACCATAGCGGTATATAACTTTTATTCGCTAACCAATAAGTGACACCACATGCGAGTTCCTCATATTTATCAGGCATCGAGTATTGCCTTAAATACTCCCGTTACATTAGATGACGACGCTGCAGGCCATATTGGTCGGGTATTACGTATGAAAGTAGGTGAAAACGTCTCTATTTTTAATGGTGAAGGTGGAGAATACCTTAGTGAAATTATTGAGGTAAGTAAGAAAAATGTTGTTGTAATGCCACAAGAATTAAATCCGCATGATGTTGAATCACCACTTAAAATTCATTTAGGGCAATGTGTTTCTCGTGGTGACAAAATGGATTTCACTATTCAAAAGTCGGTTGAATTAGGTATTACCGAAATCACACCTATTTTTAGTCAGCGCTGTGGCGTTAAACTAATGGGTGACCGCCTTGATAAAAAGCACCAACAATGGCAAAAAATTGCAATTGCTGCTGCAGAACAATCAGGTCGTAATTTTATTCCAATTATTCATCCACCAATAGATTTAAAGCAATGGCTTGCACAACAAACCGATGCAATTAAGCTAACGCTGCATCCTCGTGCAGAGCACAGTATTAAAACGATTACGGTTCCTAAGGATGGCGTACGCTTTTTAGTGGGGCCAGAAGGCGGCTTTACAGATGATGAAATGGCACAAACAAAACAACAAGAATTTGTAGATATTCGCTTAGGTCCGCGCGTTTTACGAACGGAAACGGCCGCTTTAACGGTCTTAAGTGCATTACAACTTCAATTTGGCGATTTAGCTAATTGAAATAACTAAAAGCACCCTCATATAAACATTAACATTTATAGTAAGGCACAGCGCATGGCAATTAAGTTAGGTATTATTTCAGATCCTATTAGTGGATTTAACATCAAAAAAGACACCGGTTTTGCAATGATGATGCAGGCGCAAGAGCGCGGCTACGAAATTTATTACATGGAGATGGATGACTTATCTCTTCGTAAAGGTAAATCGTATGCAACAGCAGCTAAGGCGCAAGTATTTAACAACGCAGAAAAATGGTACGAACTTGAAGAAAAATCTACCATTGCGCTTGCCGATCTAGATGTGATTTTAATGCGTAAAGACCCTCCTTTCGATACAGAGTACATTTACGCAACGTACATTTTAGAGCGCGCAGAACAAGAAGGTACGTTAATAATTAACAAGCCACAAAGTTTGCGTGATGCTAACGAGAAGCTGTTTACAGCTTGGTTTAGCGAGCATACCCCTGATACATTAGTAACACGTAGCCAAAAACAAATTCGTGAATTTTTAGCTGAGCATAAAGACATTATTTTAAAACCACTTGATGGCATGGGTGGCGCGTCTATTTTCAGGGTAACTGAAAACGACGCTAATATTGGCGTTATTTGCGAAACATTAACAGAGCACGGTAGCCGCTTTGCAATGGCACAAAATTATATTCCAGAGATCAAACAAGGCGACAAGCGCGTATTGGTTATTGATGGCGAAGTAATTCCGTACTGCCTAGCGCGTATTCCACAAAATGGCGAAACACGTGGTAACTTAGCTGTTGGTGGTAGAGGCGAAGCACGCCCGCTTAGCGAGTCAGATTTAAGAATTGCTCAAGCTGTTGCACCAACGCTTAAAGAAAAAGGCTTAATATTTGTTGGTTTAGATATTATTGGCGATAAGCTAACAGAAATTAATGTTACAGCGCCAACGTGTGTTCGCGAAATTGAAGCAGCATACGATATTTCTATAACAGGTATTTTGTTTGACGCAATTGAAAGAAAGCTAGATAAATAAGCATCTACCTATCGTTATTAAAAGCACTTTCGTGTCATAAATTTTAATACAGTTGTTAACTATTAATTTTTAAACCGTATGAAAGTGCTTTTTTAGTTTTAAAAACAAAGGTATGTGCCATACTCAAAGTTCATTAACTAAAAAGGGTGAAATCTATGCAGTCATTAGAAAATCATTTTTTAATCGCGATGCCGTCGATGCAAGACCCTCTTTTTAAACGTGCTGTTACCTATATTTGTGAGCACAATGAAGACGGGGCTATGGGCTTGGTTATTAACCAACCTATTAATGTAACAGTTGGCGAACTACTCGATAAAATAGAAATTGATAACGATAAATCCCAACAAGCAGCGCAGGTTGCTGTTTATGCTGGTGGTCCGGTTAAAACCGACCGAGGCTTTGTACTCCACTCTCCAAAACTCGGTTATACCTCAAGCCAAAAGCTCAGTAGTGAAATAATGATTACGACATCAAAAGATGTATTAGCGAGCCTAACTACGTCGCAAGCACCCGATCAATTTATTATTACTTTAGGCTATTCTGGCTGGGAGCAAGGTCAACTAGAGCAAGAACTGCTAGATAATAGCTGGTTGATCATTGAAGCAGATCCAAAGATCATTTTTGATACTCCCGTTGAAAAACGATGGGAAAAAGCAGTTTCAATGTTGGGCTTTGATATTAGCCAACTCAGCCCTGAAGCTGGTCACGCATAACAACTTAAAATTTAAACAAGATAAACATGACAAAAAGAACGCTTAAACCAAAAGGCGAACGAACTGTAATGGGTTTTGACTTTGGTACCAAAAGCATTGGTATTGCTATAGGACAAGAGCTTACTGGTAGTGCGTCTAGCCTTAAAGCCGTAAAAGCACAAGATGGCATACCTAACTGGGATGACATTGCAGTACAAGTAACCGAGTGGGAGCCCGACTTAATGGTTGTTGGTTTACCATTAAACATGGATGGCACCTCACAGGAGGTTACGTTCAAAGCTAAAAAGTTTGCCAACAGGTTGCATAACCATTACGCCATACCTGTAGAAACACAAGATGAACGCTTAACAACCGCTGATGCTAAAGCACGTTTATTTGAGCAAGGTGGTTACAAAAAGTTAGGTAAAGGAAACGTAGATAATATGTCTGCGGTTATTATTTTAGAAAGTTTTTTTGAATCTAGCTACGGTGAATAAGCCTGCTATATAAACAACTCGTTATATAAATAAAAAGCGCCGACATTGGCGCTTTTTTTATTCGATTTAAAAATTAATTACTCTTTTTCGCCCATTCCATCAACGGTAACGCCTTGTAAGAACCCTGCTCCTTGCTGCTCGTTGTTTCGCAGCTTGATCATTAAGCGTAGATCGTTAGGCGAGTCGGCATGATGCAACGCATCTGCGTAGTTAATTCGCTCTTGTCTATAAAGCTCAAACAATGCTTGGTCAAAGGTTTGCATACCCATTTCTTTCGACTTAGCCATTGCTGTTTTAATGCCACCAATATCGCCACTTTTAATGAGTTCTGCAATCATTGGTGAATTAAGTAATATTTCGATCGCAGCAACACGGCTTTCGCCATCAGAAGTTGGTACTAATTGCTGCGCCACGATAGCACGTAAATTAAGTGCTAAATCGTACTTGAGCTTATCGTGTTTTTCTTTTGGTACTAAATGCATAATACGGTCAATGGCTTGGTTTGCATTATTAGCATGCAGTGTAGCTACACATAAGTGACCTGTTTCAGCAAAGCTTAATGCGTACTCCATGGTTTCTTGTGAGCGTATTTCACCAATCAAAATTACATCGGGAGCTTGGCGTAATGAACTCTTCAGTGCTGATTCAAAGCTTTCAGTATCAAGCCCTACTTCTCGTTGAGTAATAATACTTTTACGATGCTCATGAACAAATTCAATCGGATCTTCAATCGTTAGTATGTGACCACGTTGATTACGGTTTCTGTAACCTATAAGTGCAGCTAACGAGGTAGACTTACCAGTACCTGTACCACCAACAAATAAAACTAATCCGCGCTTAGACATAATTACATCGGTAAGTGTAGAGGGCAGCCCTAATTCACTTACATCGGGTATTTGCGTCACAATTCGACGAATAACCATACCGGCTCTATCGCGTTGCCAAAAGGCTGAAATACGAAAGCGCCCTTCGTCTGTTGCAATAGCAAAGTTACATTCTTTTGTTTTATGAAACTCTGCTTTTTGCTTTTCGCTCATGGCTGATTCAACCATTTCAAGCGATTGTTCGTCTGTTAACTTTTCATCACTAAGCGCAATAAGCTCACCGTTTATTTTTGCGCTTACTGGTAGTTGGCTCGATACAAATAAATCAGAGCCTTTTTTGTCAATCATTACTAATAAAAAATCGTTTAAAGATAAAGCCATAATAATTCCTTAACCACCAAACTGTGTTTTATCTTGCGCTTTTTCTTTCGCAGCAGTATTAGTAATAACGCCACGATTTACTAAATTAGTTAAGCACTGATCCATTGTTTGCATACCTACAGAGGCACCTGTTTGAATAGATGAATACATTTGTGCAATTTTATCTTCACGTATCAAGTTACGAATGGCTGGAACTGCAATCATAATTTCGTGTGCGGCTACTCGACCACCACCCACTTTTTTAAGTAACGTTTGCGAAATTACTGCGCGCAAAGATTCAGATAACATTGAGCGCACCATTGATTTCTCTTCACCAGGGAACACATCGATAATACGGTCAATGGTTTTTGGTGCAGACGTTGTATGCAACGTACCAAATACTAAGTGACCCGTTTCTGCTGCTGTCATTGCAAGACGAATTGTTTCTAAATCTCGTAGCTCACCAACCAATATTACATCTGGATCTTCACGCAACGCACTACGAAGTGCATTTGAAAAACTATGTGTATCACGATGAACTTCACGTTGGTTAATTAAGCTTAATTTATTATCGTGAACAAACTCGATAGGATCTTCTATGGTTAAAATATGGTGATGTTTATTTTGATTTATATAATCAACCATAGCTGCAAGTGTTGTCGATTTACCAGAGCCGGTTGGTCCTGTCACTAACACGAGTCCACGTGGGGTGTCGGAGATTGTTTTAAAAATATCAGGAGCACCCAAATCGTCAAGCGTCAAAACTTCGCTTGGGATCGTACGAAACACTGCTGCGGGGCCACGATTTGAATTAAAAGCATTAACACGAAAACGTGCTAAGTTAGGTACTTCAAACGAAAAATCCACTTCAAGATTTTGTTCATAGTCCTTACGCTGATTATCGTTCATAATATCGTAAACCAGACTGTTTACGTCTTTGTCTTCTAATGCTGGTATATTAATGCGGCGAACATCACCATCTACACGTATCATAGGTGAAACACCTGACGATAAATGTAAATCGGATGCTTTGTGCTGCACACTAAATGCCAACAATTCGGTAATATCCATTTATGACTCCACAACTAACTGATAAATATATGGTTACAATAGCAGAACGACTTACATCCGCCTACGCTAGAATTGCAAATGCGGCAAAAAATGTACAACGTAATAGTAACGAAATTACTTTGCTGGCAGTGTCTAAAACAAAGCCAAGCGAAGATATTATTGCAGCCTATCAACATGGTCAACGCCAATTTGGTGAATCTTATGTTCAAGAGGCTGTAGATAAAATAGCTCAACTACACACATATAGCGACATCATTTGGCATTTCATTGGTCCTATTCAATCAAATAAAAGTGCATTAGTTGCCGAAAATTTTGATTGGGTGCAAAGTGTGGATCGTATAAAAATAGCAAAGCGATTAGACTCACAACGTCCTGATGATAAAAGCCCGCTTAATGTACTTATTCAAGTAAATATAAGTAATGAAGAGGCTAAATCGGGCTGCCACCCAGATGAAATCAGCCAATTAGCTGACTTTATTAATCAGTGTAAACATCTAACATTACGCGGATTAATGGCTATTCCAGCTAAAAGCGATGATCCCTTAGCTCAAACTCAATCTTTTGAGCAATTACAAACTTGCTTTGATAAACTAAAGACCCAATATCTTTATATAGATACTTTGTCGATGGGAATGAGTAACGATGTTGAAGCCGCGATTAGCGCAGGATCAACTATGGTTAGAATCGGCACAGACATTTTTGGAACACGAACTTAAAAGGTGATAACAGATTTATGTCAGATAAAAAAATCGCATTTATAGGCACAGGTAATATGAGCTACGCCATTATTGGTGGCATGGTAAAAAACGGTTTTAACGCAAGTAATATCATTGCGACTAACCGCAACCAAGAAAAGCTTGCAAAGGTAGCAGCCGACTTTAAGGTGCAAACCACCAGTGACAATAACGAAGCCCTTCGCGATGCTGACGTAATTGTTTTGTCTGTTAAGCCACAAATGATGGGCGATTTATGCAAATCGTTTCAAGAATCTGGCGTAGACTTTAGCGATAAACTATTTATTTCGGTTGCAGCTGGCTTAACCGTAAAACGTTTACGTGAAATGCTTGGTCAAGAAGTGAAAATGGTACGTTGTATGCCAAATACACCTTCGTTGCTTGGTCGTGGTGTATCTGGTTTATATGGTGCAGGCGAAACACAAAGCGAGCACGAATTTGTACAACAAGTTTTTGAATGCACCGGTATTGTTGTGTGGGTTGAACAAGAGTCGCAAATTAACGACATTATTGCCGTTACCGGTTCATCACCTGCTTACTTCTTCTTATTTATGGAAGCTATTGAAGAAAAAGCTAAAGCGCTGGGTTTTAACGATGAAGATGCGCGTCGCTTAGTACAACAAACAGCACTTGGCGCAGCTGAAATGGCACTTAGCCAACCAGATATTACTATCTCGCAGTTACGCTCAAACGTAACATCAAAAGGTGGTACTACTCATGCTGCTGTTGAGCACTTAAAAGATCAAGGCTTAACAAAAACCGTTGGTGATGCTATGGATGCGTGTATTGCCCGTGCAGAGCAAATGGAAAAAGAACTTTAAGCTTATTTTACTTTAAAGGTAAAACTTATGAATACCATACAGTTTTTGATCAGTACCCTATTTGATTTATTTTTAATGGTGGTATTACTGCGTTTTTGGTTACAGTGGGCAAAAGCCGACTTTTATAATCCAATGAGCCAGTTTGTGGTTAAAGCCACTTCGTTTGCAGTAAAGCCTCTGCGTAAAATCATTCCTGGATTTGGTGGGCTTGATTTAGCATCACTATTACTTGCGTTTATTGTTGCAGTAGCCAAAATAAGCACTTTAATGCTTGTGTTATATGGTGGATGGGCAATACAGCCTGTAATTATTCAAGCATTAATAACCGTGTTAAAAGAAGGTCTTAATTTAGTCTTTTGGGTACTTATTATTCGCGCTATTTTGAGCTGGGTTAGCCAAGGTTATAACCCCATTGAGGCAGTTTTCCACCAGCTTACTGAACCAATGCTACAGCCAATTCGTAAGGTATTACCATCAATGGGTGGCTTAGATTTATCAGTTTTAGTGCTTATTATTGGTATCCAAGCTTTGCAAATGCTGCTTATGGACTTTTTAGTTTAATATAGGTTTTTAGGGCGCGCTGATCTTGAGTGGTTAAATTTACAGCAGTGTGTTTGGTTTTTAGGCAAGGTAGAGCCTGTGTAGTGTGGTTACTCCCCATAAATAGGCGATAACGCAGCATAAGACCAAACATGCGCTGCCCAAAGGGTTCCTTCTAGGGGCGATTAACTCTTTGTTGCCTACATGGATGTAGGTAAGGGGCGTGAGCAGGACGCGGAAGCTTTGCTCGGTTTTTACTTATTCTTACATGGATGTAAGTCAGTAGAATAACGCAGGAGCAGTTATCGAGCCCACTAGGTTACAAACCTCGCGCCACGATTTAATCGCCCCTAGATTGAACAAATTTTAATCCACAAAGATTAACACGCCCTAATTAAAGAGGCCCAAGGGCCTCTTTTTTATATGTTTTAAGGAATACATAATGAACCGTTTAATTAAGTTTTGTTTTATTACTTGTTTAGCATTTGCGTTTAACGCGCAAAGTGAAGAAATGCAAGGAGCACAGTATAAAGAGCTTGGTCCTTGGCAAGTACATTACATCGCGTTTCCTTCTACCTTTATTCAGCCAAAAATAGCAAAAGCGTATAACCTTGAGCGAAGTGGATACAAAGGTATTGTAAATATTTCCATATTAAAAAATGATGCCGAAAACACAGCCCAAACAGCAAAGCTTACTGGCACAGCTAGAAACCTACTTGGCAACAAACAAACACTTACTTTTAAAGAAGTAAAAGAAGGTGATTCTATTTACTACCTTGCCCAAGTTGACTATACCAACGAAGAGATTTTACGCTTTGAGATTGAAATACAACAAAATAATCAATTTCAAAAATTACAGTTTCAGCAAAAATTTTATGTAGATTAATAATATGACTAAAACTTTAGTACTTGCTACAGGTAATCCTGGCAAAGTAAACGAGCTGGCTAATATGCTAAGCCCTCTTAATATTAATGTAGTTCCACAGAGTAATTTTAACGTAGGTGAAGTTGCTGAAACTGGCACTACCTTTGTTGAAAATGCCATAATTAAAGCGCGCCATGCGGCTAAAATTACTGGTATGCCCGCTATTGCCGACGATTCAGGTTTAGAAGTAGACGGCTTAAATGGCGCACCTGGTGTGTATTCTGCCCGTTTTGCAGGTGCTGACGCTAGCGATCAAGATAATATTGATAAATTACTCGTTGATTTAGGCGACAATCCTATTCGCAGTGCGCGCTTTTGGTGTGTACTGGTATTAATGCGCCACGCAGACGATCCTACTCCACTTATTTGCAGTGCAAGCTGGGAAGGCGAAATTACACTAACTCAAAATGGTAATGGTGGTTTTGGTTACGATCCGGTATTTTTTGTACCAGAACAAAATTGTACAAGTGCTGAGCTCACAAAAGAGCAAAAAAATGCAGTAAGCCATCGTGGTCAAGCACTGCAAAAATTATTGCTAGAGTTAAAGCAAAAAGGCGGCCTGTGAACCTTCCACCACTGAGCTTATATGTGCACGTGCCTTGGTGCGTGCAAAAATGCCCGTACTGCGATTTTAATAGCCACGGACAAAAAGGTGAAATACCTGAAGCCGAATATATTCAGCATTTAATTGATGATTTAAAAGCTGATTTGCACTTAGTGCAAGGGCGTAAAATTCATAGTATTTTTATTGGTGGAGGCACTCCTAGTCTATTAACTGGTGCAGCTTACACCCGCTTACTAAAAGAAGTCGACAGCCTAATTGGACTTGAAGAGCACTGTGAAGTTACCTTGGAAGCCAACCCTGGCACAGTAGAAACAGGTCGCTTTAAAGATTACGTAAAAGCAGGTATTAACCGTATTTCTATTGGCGTGCAAAGCATGCAAAACGACAAGCTAAAAGCACTTGGTCGGATTCATGGCAGCGACGAGGCTAATTATGCCGCGCAACAAGCTAAAGAAGCTGGTTTAAACAGCTTTAATCTTGATTTAATGCACGGTTTACCAGGGCAAACACTTGACGATGCATTGAGTGATTTAAAGCAGATCATTGCACTCGATCCTCCCCATATATCTTGGTATCAACTAACTATTGAACCCAACACTCAATTTGCTTCAAAGCCTCCTACCTTGCCACAAGACGAAACACTGTGGGACATTCAAGAGCAAGGGGTAGAGTTACTCGCTCAAGCAGGTTACATACAATACGAAATATCAGGCTATGCAAAAGCGGGCTATCAATGCCAACATAACTTGAATTATTGGCGTTTTGGCGATTATCTCGGTATTGGCTGCGGCGCACATGGTAAGGTTACTGATGCAAATACAGGGCTAATTACGCGTACCGAAAAGGTTAAACACCCACGCGGTTATATGGATTTAATTAAACCGTATATGTATAAAAGCTGGCATGTAGAGCAAGACGATTTAGCATTTGAATTTTTTATGAACCGCTTTCGCCTTGTTGAGCCTTGCCCTATTAATGATTTTAATAAACTAACAACACTGCCGCTACAAAGTCAGCAAAGCGCATTAAACCAAGCAATTAATAAAGGTTTATTGACTCAAACAGACAGCCATTGGCAGGTGAGCTTAAAAGGTCATCGTTTTTTAAATGACCTGCTAGAATTGTTTGTGTAGCGCAAAGGCACTGCACAACAATATAAAACTAATAAATATAAATCACCCTAATGGGTTTCTAACAACAAAAGGGAAAACAATGCGTAAACTTACTTTTATTGCAGCAGCAGTTGGCGTTGCACTTCTTGCTGGTTGCCAGCAAACAACACAACAAGCTACTTCAGCTCCTGTTGCACAAGCAGTTCAATCACAACAAAGTGAAATAGACAAAGCGAATGCATTTTTTGAAGATACATTTAACCGCGACGTAATGAGCAGCCCTGTATATCAAACATACATGGGAATTAAGCAAGATTACGATAAGTGGGACGATGGCAGCGAAGAAAGAAAGCTTAAAGATTTAGCACAAACAAAAGCTGACCTAGTTACACTAAAAGCAATTAATCGTGATTTATTAGATAACGCAACAAAAGTTAGTTACGACTTAAAAAAACAAGATCTTGAAAGCTCAATTGCTGACTTTAAATGGCGCTACCATAACTACCCTGTGAACCAAATGTTTGGTACGCATTCTATGATCCCTGCATTTTTAATTAACCAGCATCAAATTAGTAATGTAAAAGAAGCTAAAGACTACATTTCTCGTTTAAATGGTGTGACTGGTGTTATTGATCAGCTTATCGTTGATTTAACTGTACGTGCAGAAAAAGGCATCATTGCCCCTAAATTTGTGTTCCCACATGTTATTGATTCAAGCAAAAATATTATTCATGGTGCACCGTTTGAAAAAGGCGATGATTCTACATTGCTTGCTGACTTTAAACGTAAAGTAACGGCGCTTGAAATTAGCCAAGACGAAAAAGACTCGTTAATTAGCGATGCATCAGATGCATTAAAATCAGCTGTTAAACCATCTTACTCTAAACTAATTAATTACCTAGCACAGCTTGAAAAACGTGCTGATGATCGCGATGGCGCATGGAAATTACCTGATGGCGAAGCGTTTTATAACAACGCACTTAAGCGCACAACTACAACTGATTTAACCGCTAAAGAAATTCATGCAATTGGCCTATCTGAAGTGACACGTATTCATGATGAAATGCGTGAAATTAAAGATAAAGTTGGCTTTAAAGGCGACTTAAAAGCGTTTATGCAGTTTATGAAAACTGACAAGCAATTTTACTACCCTAATGATGCACAAGGTAAACAACGTTATCTTGATGAAGCCACTGGGCTTATTGATACAATGAAAACGCGTTTAGATGAGCTATTCATTGTTAAACCAAAAGCAGGTTTAAAAGTAAAAGCGGTTGAAGGATTCCGTGAAAAAGCGGCAGGTAAAGCATTTTACCAACAGCCAGCTCCAGATGGTTCACGCCCAGGTGTTTACTACGCTAACCTTTACGATATGGAAGCAATGCCAACGTACCAAATGGAAGCACTTGCCTACCACGAAGGTATTCCGGGACACCATATGCAAATAGCTATTTCACAAGAGCTAGAAGGTATTCCTAAGTTCCGTAAGTTTGGTGGCTACACTGCGTATATTGAAGGCTGGGGTTTATACTCAGAGTTCATTCCTAAAGAAATGGGCATGTACTCAGACCCTTACTCAGATTTTGGTCGCCTTTCAATGGAGCTATGGCGCGCATGTCGCTTAGTTGTTGATACGGGTATTCACGCAATGAAGTGGACTCGCCAAGAAGGTATTGATTACTACGTAAATAACACGCCTAATGCAACATCTGACGGTGTTAAAATGGTTGAGCGTCACATTGTAATGCCTTCACAAGCAACGGCTTATAAAGTGGGTATGCTTAAGATTTTAGAACTTCGTGAAGACGCTAAAAAGCAACTGGGTGATAAATTTGATATTCGCCAGTTCCACGACGTAGTACTTAAAAATGGTCCTGTGCCACTTAATGTACTAGAAAACTTTGTTAACGAATGGGTAGCAAGCAAAAAAGCTTAATATCATTTAAAGCAATTGTTTAAATTGAAAAGGTCGTATTTGCGACCTTTTTTGTTTTATAGTGATAAAAAATCTTTGAGAATAATAATGGATTTAAGCATACAGCTACTTAACGCACGCATTTCAAAGCATCAGTTAAATGAGCTCGATAACGACTTTAAAAAGCTAAGCCCTGCTCAGCAAACTTTGCAACTAAACCATTTATATGAAAGCGCTCAACGATTGAGTGTTAAGTATGATTTTATGCAAAACATTGCTACACGTATATTAAGTACTAATACAGCACCCGCACCATTTATTAATCAACTTACTAATATTGATGCGTTAAGTTTTTTTACCCCAGCGCTCAAAGTAAATAAAGGCTTTTTAGCACAAGATACCCAAGGAAATAACGTACTGCATAATGTGTTTAAACACGCTAATTATGCAAAGCTGCCATTTAACTATGTACGCTCTCTAATGCTATTTGAATCTAATGACGATTTACTAAAAGCGCTAGCTCAGCCAAATCAACAAGGATTAACGCCGGTTGCTAACTACATTGCTTACGCCGATAAACCTAACACACCAGTTAAGCATGAGTTTTCAGCGTTATTAGCACTTATGGAAATAGAGCAAAAACAAAACCCGAGTGCCAAGCAGCAATTCCCTAGCGCATTAAAAGGTCAAAAACTTAATGAGACCACTATTTTATTAAGTGCCGCTTATTTACAGCGTTCAACAGTGCAAGTCGTACATTTAATCAAAGCACTTTAACTTACAAATGTCTTCTAAAAAACATGCTGTTTATAAAGTGGCAAGCATACGTGGCAGTGCAGTTTTTCATGGTGGTTGATGTGCTTCAATATGAATATTTTCTGCCACTTTAGAGCTTAAATAATATTTTAGATTTAATCACTTAAGTAATATTCAACACTGGTTACCACTCTTACGTTTTTTATTTGTGGTGTGTTTGAATCTCTATTACCAATACTAAACTGACCTTGGCGGGCTGTTTTTATTTTTCCTAATTTAGAATTAGAATCTTTAGCAAATTTATTAGCTACCTCTCGCGCCTTTTCAGTTGCCTCTTGCACCATTGTCGGTTTTATATCGTTTAAGCCTGTAAATATGTATTCAATTTTTGTTTCGTAGCTATCTTGCACAACAGCAATATCTTGCTTAGCAAGGCTGCTAACTTTACCAAGTGCATTTTGAACTTTATCAGGTGCATTTGAATATACGGTTATATTTGAGCGGACAATGTACCGAAACTTCTGGTTTTCGTTGTTATATTCACGTGCTTGTTTATCAATAATTGATTGGCTGCCCAAGGTTATTTCATTGTCGTCAAAACCATGTAATTTTAAAAAAGCGATTACAGCATCATTTTTTCTTTCAACTCTGCTTACCAGCTTTTCAAGGTTATTATCGGCATCACTAAACTGCAGTGGCCAAATAACTGTATCGGCGATGACTTCGCGCTCAGCTAATCCCTTTACTTGCACCGTACGTTCCATACTTTTTACATTAAGGGCCGTGCTTTTTAAAATAAATCCGAAACTAATTAAGCCTATACTTAAACAGACAGCAGCAATTACTATATAAAAATCGGGTGCTTTATTCACATTATTCTCCTTGATTGACATCAATAATAAGCAATTGTCCGCTCGAAATAACACGACAAACAGGGTACATTGAGACTATAAATAACGCAAAATTTAATCAGCCAAGGAAAATCCATGAGCTTAAAGCGCATTACCCAGTTTTTTAACCCAAGCTCAGTGGCAGTTATTGGTGCCTCTAACGTATCTACTCGTGCTGGTTTTGTTGTTATGCGTAACCTTTTACAAGGTGGCTTTAAAGGCCCAATAATGCCTGTAACACCTAGTTATACAGCAGTTCACGGTGTACTCGCATATTCTTGTATTGCCGATTTACCTAAAGTCCCCGACCTTGCTGTTATTTGCACAAACAAAAACACCTTAACCGACATAATTCAGCAGCTTGGTGAGCTGGGTTGTAAAAGCGCAATAGTTATTGCTGACGGACTTTCTGGGGATCAAAAAAGTGCGCTTAAAGCATGCGCTCAAGCCCATCAAGTTACTTTACTAGGACCAAACTGTTTAGGGTTACTGATTCCGCATATTGGTTTAAATGCGAGTTTTTCGCACACAGTAGCAAGCCCCGGTAAAATTGCATTTGTATCTCAATCTGCTGCGGTATGTTCTACCATTTTAGACTGGGCTAAAAACAAAGAAATTGGTTTTTCGTATTTTGTCTCGGTTGGTGATTGCCTTGATATAAACTTTAATGAGTTACTTGATTTTTTAGGGCGTGACGTTAAAACCAAAGCTATTTTGCTCTACATAGATAACATTGAAGATATACGCGGTTTTATTTCAGCTGCCCGTGCAGCGGCTTTTAGCAAACCTGTTATTGCTATAAAAACAGGAAAAACCAGTGCAGGCGCCCTCGCTGCAGAAATTCATACAGGCGGAAAGCAAAGCTCTGATGCAGTTTACGATGCACTTTTTCAGCGTGCTGGTATGCTACGCGTAAATGATTTACGTGAACTTTTTGCAGCTACACAAACACTTGCAATGCACCCGAAGTTACTTAAGGTTGAGCAGTTAACCATTTTAACAAATGGCGGCGGACCTGGTGTTATGGCTGTTGACGAACTTATTCAAAGTTCAGGTAAGTTAGCCGAGTTGAGCGTTGAAACTCGCAATGCGCTTAATAAAGTGATTCCGCAATCAGAAACCACTTCAAACCCTGTAGATATTTTTGGCGACTCCGCTCCGGCTCGTTACAAGCAGGCACTGGAGATTTTATTACATGCTAAAGAAGTTAAAAATTTACTTATAATTCATACTCCATCAGCGCTAGCACCTAGTGAAGATTATGCAGATATTATTGTGCAAACACTTAAAACGCTTCCTAAAATGGCCCGTCCTTATGTAATTACTAACTTTATGGGCGAAGATGCTTCATACGCAGCAAGAAAAGTGTGCTCTAACAATGCAATACCCACCTATCGTACGCCAGAGGGTGCTGTTGGTGCATTTATGCATTTAGTAACTTATCGCCGTAACCAAAAGCATTTAACACAAACACCTGAGTCTAATACCGATGACGCTAAAATAAATAAAGAGGCTGCTAAAGCCCTTATTAATGAGTTTTTAGATGATCAACACAGCTATCTACCTACCCATCAAGCGAGCCAAATATTAAATCATTATGGTATTAAGTGTATTAAAACCGAAGTTGCTTACACCCCAACAGAAGCTAAAGAGCAAGCAATAGAACTCGGGTTTCCTGTTGCATTAAAACTGATTAGTCCAAGTATTGCCTCTAAATCTGAGGTTGGTGGAGTCGTGCTTAATTTAAATGATGCGCAAGAAGTAGAACAAACTGCATTTGCAATGCTCATTCGGATCAAAAACACGTACCCTGATGCAACCATTGAAGGTTTTTCATTACAAAAAATGGCTCCTCGCGCCGGCGCTAATGAATTAAGAATAGCGATTAAAACAGAGCCAAATTTTGGTCCTGTTATTTTATTGGGTGAAGCAGGTACAGGGTTAGAATATGCACAAGCAGCGGTTGCCTTACCACCACTAAACATGAATTTAGCAAAGTATTTAATTGCCGCAGCACACGATAAAGGCGTGTTAAAAGAGCGCATATTACCTGAAAAGGTCGATAAGTATCGTTTATGCGCATTACTAACTCGCATTTCGCAGTTAGTGATTGATCAACCCGATATCAGCTCAATGGAGCTTAACCCTATACTTGCCAGTAACGGGCAGTTTTTAGTACTTGATGCGACCATGACACTTAATCGCTATCAAACCCAAAGCAATCGTAAGCGCTTATCTATTCGCCCCTACCCTATTGAGCTCGTAGAAATAGTAACGCTTAAAAACAACACTCAGGCTACGCTCAGACCAATAAAACCAGAAGACGAGCAAGCACACCAAGCATTTGATCAATCTCTTAATAAAGAAGACAGGTACAAACGATTTTTTGGTGAATTGCCACAGTTTAACCACGATCAACTCGCTAAAATGACGCAAATTGATTACGACCGTGAAATGGCGTTTATTGTATGCCAACGCTTTGAAGGTAAAACACGTACATTAGGTGTATCAAGAGTGATTATGGATCCCGATAACTTACATGCTGAATTTGCTATTGTTGTACGCTCAGACTGCCAAGGTTTAGGTTTGGGTAGAATACTAATGAGTGCAGCAATTAATCACTGTAAACGCCAAGGTGTTGAGTCGGTTGAAGGTATTACATTGCCAGAAAATACCGGCATGATTGAGCTTGCACGTAAACTCGGCTTTAAAATAAGCCGTGATTTTGAAGAAGGCAGCATTAATATGGTGCTTTTACTTAAATAATGACAAACAAACCAACCTCAAGACAAAAAGTAGCGAGTCTGTTTGAAGGCACAGGCGGCTATCATCGCGCTGGGCACCTACTTGATATTGCGCTGATTGCTTTAATTATGATTAATGTAGTCGCTATTATCATTGAATCAATCCCAAGTGTTGCACAGCAATACTACGACGCATTTTTAATCTTAGAAATTGTCTCGGTGGCTATTTTTGGAGTTGAATATGTAGCAAGAGTTTGGTCGTGTGTTGATAAACCCAAATATGCTGCAATTGAAGGTTCTAACGTAAAGCGCCGACTCAAGTATCTTTTTTCCCCATTGGCAGTAATAGATTTAATAGCTATATTGCCTAGCTTATTAATGTTTATAGTACCACTAGACCTGCGTTTTTTACGTGTACTAAGGCTTTTAAGAGTATTTAAACTTACGCGTTATTCACGTGCTATGCAGCTACTTCTACAAGCTTTTTTAAGTGAAGGAAGCTCCCTCTTTGCCGCCTTTTTTATTATGGCAGTTGTTCTTATTTTAGCGTCTTGTGGCATTTATTTAATTGAGCACGACGTACAACCAGATAAATTTGGGTCTATTCCTGCCGCCATGTGGTGGGCAATGGCAACATTAACCACGGTTGGCTATGGTGACGTAGTGCCAATAACACCACTTGGTAAGTTGTTTGGAGGAGTAATAACGCTGCTTAGTATGGGGATGATAGCAATACCAACCGGTTTATTAGCATCAAGTTTTTCAGAGCAAGTACGCAAACGTCGCCAAGCTTTTGAAGACGCTGTACACGAACAGATTCATGGTGGCACACTTAACGATGGCTCGCTTAATGATGAACAGCGCGGTCACTTAGATGAGTTACGTTGTAAATTAGGTCTAAATAAATTAGAAGCTAACAAAGCAATTAAAACTCAACTAAATGAGCACAATAGCAAATTATTTTGCCGAAATTGCGGAAAACGCCCCTAGAATGAACCCAAAGGGCAGCGTATCTTTAACTTTAAAAGACGAGCAGACCTTAGGTTAACTTTTATTGAATATGTCATCCCAGTTACGTGTAATCAGTGCTGGTACATCTTCACTTGAAACTGGCCGACTAAATAGATACCCCTGAAAATGCTTACAACCAAGCGCCTTTAAAAAGGTAAGTTGATGTGAGCTTTCAACCCCTTCAGCTACACACTCTTTTCCTAAACTATGAGCCAATGCTAATGTTGAGCGAATAATGGCTTCATCATCAGAATCAACGCCTATATCTTGCACAAAGCTGCGGTCGATTTTAAGCACATCAATAGGGAAGCGTTTTAAGTAAGTGAGTGAGGCATAGCCGGTACCAAAGTCATCCATATATAATCTACAACCAAGCTTTTTAAGCATTTCCATACTCTGTAAAGCGTGCTTTGAGTCACGAATTAGTATTGATTCTGTAATTTCAAATACAATAGCTTCTGATGGAACTCCTGCAAAGCCTAATGCTCGTTTTATCTCTGGCACTAACTCTTCAAATTCGAAATCTAATGCAGATAAATTTATAGATAAATACAACTCAGGCGACACTTTACGCCATT
Source organism: Pseudoalteromonas sp. Z9A5 (assembly GCF_011378875.1). NCBI lineage: Bacteria > Pseudomonadati > Pseudomonadota > Gammaproteobacteria > Alteromonadales > Pseudoalteromonadaceae > Pseudoalteromonas > Pseudoalteromonas sp. Z9A5. Next base: position 190,470 of record NZ_WTLC01000001.1, on the reverse strand, counting down.
CTTTTAGCTCATCTAACGCACGGGCGAGCGTTTGTAACATTATTTTTGTAATCAAACCAATACTCTCAGCCGCTAAAGAAAACTCCTGAGTTTGTACTAATTTGTTCTCAGGCCAACGCAGTAACACTTCAAACCCCTCGGTTTTATAAGTTTGCGCATTTATAATCGGCTGGTAGTTATTACAAAATTCATGCTCTTGATATGCCTTAGTTAGCTGTGACTCTAAGTGAAGCGCTCTTTGTACATGTTGATTCATTTCTTGTTTATAAAACTGATAACTGCCCTCAAGTGAATCTTTAGCATGATAAAGCGCAATATTCGCAGCTTTTAATAGTGTTCCACTTTGCAATGCATCATCAGGTGAAATAGCCACACCAATGCTTAAATTAATATTTACAACTTGCCCGCTAATACTGATATTTTGGTTTACACAATCCATAAGTTTTGCACAAATCAATAATACTTCTTCAATTTGGTGAATATCCTCTACAAGTACAACAAACTCATCACCACCAAAGCGTGCAACACTATCTGATGGGCGCAAAGTAAGCTTTAGTCGTTTGGCTACTTTTTTAATTAATTCATCAGCAGCCTCATGCCCTAATGAATCGTTAAAGTATTTAAAGCGTTTAATATTTATGTGTAATAACGCTACCTTGCATTGATGATGTTTGGCTTGCTCTAATGCGTGCTCAACACGGTCATTAAATAATGTACGATTAGGTAAGCCTGTTAATACGTCGTAGTTGGCAAGTAAATGAAGTTCATTTTCAGCTAATTTTTGCGCACTGATATCTGTTAAAATAATTACATAGCTATTTAAGCTTTGGTTGTTATCGGCTACAGCACTTATTTTCACTAATACATGACGCGACTCTCCACTAGCAAGAATAACCGTATCCTCACAAGAAAAGTGCTCCTCAACCGATAACTTTTTCATAATACGTAAATAATCAAACCGATGGCTGCGCGAAATACCTAAATTTAAGGAGCGGCTAGATAATGACTCAGCCGAAAAATTGAACGCCGTTTGTAGGGATTTATTTGAAGCTCGAATATTTAAATTTTTATCGAGTATAAACACCCAATCTCGAGTTTGTTCAAATGCTGCCGTAAATAATAACGCATGCTCTTCAAACACCATTTCACGGGTCATATTAGTATAAGTACCAGCTACTTTTTGCGGTGTTTTGTCGTCCCATTCAACTACTTTGCCAAAGTCTTTATACCAGCGCCAATAACCTTTAGCGTGGCGTAAGCGGTAGGTACAATTAAAATACCCTTTCTCGGTAGATAAAAACTCCAACCATTCTAAACGGAATAACTGCTTATCTTGAGGGTGAATTTTAGCTAAATATTCATCAAGGCTAACGGTTTCATTGCTATATCCCAATTCGCTGTATAAACGAGGCTGATAAATATTTGGGTTAGTCGATTTCCAATCCCAAACTCCAGATTCACTGCCCTCAAGCGCTATTTTTAAACGCGCCTCACTCTCTTTACTTTCTTTATTTGCAGCTAACAAAATACGTTGAATTTTATTACGACGCATTACCCACATAGCTATTAAGGCAATAAATAGCACACCATATAAAACAATAAAATATGGAGCACGCCACAGAGGGTATTTTACTTTTATTTTTAAAATAGCTGGTGAAGTGTATTCACCGGTAAGTGGATCTTTCGCCCAGACTTTTAATTGATAGTTACCTGGGTTTAATTTAGGAAACAATACTCGGTTGTTATTGCGCGTATACGTTTTTTGACCATTATCTAATTGATACTCATAAATAATACGTTCTTGATTACTAAAAGCCATTGCTGAGAATGCAACTTCAAGCCCTATATCATCATGATTTAGCACAACTTTATTTAGTGGCTGTTTTAAATTGGGAGATAAATCTCGTGACATCAAATCAACTCGCGTAATATTTACATGATCGATAAGCGACTGATGATTTTTGTTTTCCATTGGGTGAAAATAAGTAAAACCTTTAATACCACCATAAGCAATACGACCATCTTTAAGTTGTGCCATGGCATTACTATTAAATTCAGCCGAAAGTAGCCCTTCAGAGGTTGTGAATTGTTGAAAATGAAGCGTTCCTGGATTTAATCGCCAAATACCTTTATGGCTACTCATCCAGATCATACCGTCATCATCAAGCACCATATCGTAGAGCAAAGTACCGAGTTTATTTTTTTCTAGATCAATTGTATGTACTAATTGATAAGTCGTTGCATCTAGCCCTATCAAACCAAAATTAGAAAGTGAGATCCATAAAATATTATTGTTATCTATCACATACGACAGTACGTTAATAGCAACGTTTTCATGTTGCCTAGGTACTTTATAAATCATTTTTAACGCTAAATTTTTTGGATTTACTTGATACAAAATACCCGCATTAAAAAATAATGGAGAGTCGGGTTTATTAGACAAAGCAGGTAAAAATCCGTGGGCTAAAAAAGGTTCAAACTGCGCCATTTCGCCAGCCAATCGGGACACTATTTGCGTATTTACATTATAAACAAACACGCCATGATCAGAGTGAACATAATATAAGTCGCCATTTGGCATTAAGGTAACGCCATGTACCCAACCGGTTATTTGTTCTTGGTTAGCCGGATTTTTTGTTTTAGGTTCGCTGATCTGATGTGTAATGGGATCAAAAATAAACAACCCGCGATTACTATAAAGCCAAAGCTTATCTTTATAAGGCATTATTTCATATACGGTAAATTCAGTGGTGAGTAAATCTACTTTGTAATCTTTTAAATAAGGAGTCCCTGTATTTGCTTTTAAATCAACTTCAGTTAAACCGTTATGCGTTGCTAGCCATATCTTATCTTTGTACTCTGTAATTCCCCAAATCGAGTGATGTGACAGCCCTTCTCCACCGAGTTTACTACCATCAACATTATTAAAATGGTAATTATCATTTGATAAATAAAAAGCGCCATCGGTTTTAGTAGCAACCCATGTACCACCAGACTTATCTTTAGCCATGTCTATAATACTCGTGTCGGCGAGGGTATATTTACTCTGCGTAATGCGCGTATTTTTAATTATTTCACCGCTGTTTAAATTAAACTTAAACAACCCTTTATCTGTCGCTAAATCAATTTTTCCGTGTTCGTTAACTATTTCCCAAATATTTAAATCCGCTAACAATGCTTTATTTTTAAATACTAAATCTAATCGCTCAAACATACCCGATAGATCACTGATATCTACCTGATACAAGCCTTTAACAGTGCCGACTAATAGTTGATTATTTTCAGCTAACGCAAACGACTTCACATTATTTTGATAAATATGATCAGCTTCTCCCTTTAAGTGCTGTAAAGGTCGTATTTGCTCTGTGGCAATATCAAATACATAGGCTCCATGGCTAGTGCCGATAAATATATAACCGTTGTAATGAAATAGCTTTCTAACAAGAGTACTTTTATATTCACTAGGGAGTTCAAAAATAGACGTGATTTCGCCACTTTCTATATCAAGCTTAGCAAAGTCTCGACCTCGACCAATCCATAATGTTTTTTTATCAACGGTAAGCATACTAAAAACAGATTGATTCATTATCTGTTTTTCGCTGGTAGGTTTTTTTAAAAATTGTTTATATGAATCAGTTACCGGATCGTACCTAAATAATCCAGCAAGTAGAGATGCAATCCAAATACGACCTTCGGTATCTTGGTAAATACGGTCAATAATAGCTTCTTCTAACTCGCCATTAGGACCATTAATAGAGAGCACCTGATAGCCATCATATCGATTTAGCCCTGCTTCGGTAGAGAGCCATAAGTAACCGTTATTATCAATTAGCATGGTGTTGACGTAGCTTTGTGACAAACCTTCGCTTGGAGATAAACGCTTAACCTGCGCGCTTAGTTGGCAGCTTACAATCGCCATAAAAACGATAAAGTAACTTACAATCCGGTTAACGCCTCTGCTCATGCTTATTCCACATTATTATTTATTGTTATGGGTATTTTAGGGCGACAATATTACGGTGTTTATAAATATCAAAAAGTGATTGTAAAGCAAAAGTATATGTTAACACTTGGTTAAAACCAAGAGCACTATATAAATCAACTACGTTTTTGTAAGCAAAGGTATAAACTACTTTTTTTTGGCTTTTTAAAAGTGTTGAGATTAGTAACGTAGCTAGCCCTTTTGATCGATGTTTGGGAGCCACAAAAACAGTAGATAAAAATAGAAAATCAGTTTTATTTTGCAGCCTACATGCTGCAATAATTTCTTTATCAGCATAAACAACCCACAGTTGATCTTGCTTATTAGCACGCCCTTTTGCGTTATGTTGCTTATAAAACTTATTTACGAGTGGGGTTTTAATTTCATTTATGCATTCAATCACATACATAGTTGTACCAATTCGCCTAATTAGTACTAATTTAGCATCATAACCAAATACTGTTCAAATTGTTGCTTCAAAAACATTTGATCTGCAATCGGGCGGTTATGGATCGTGTTGTACACTTGTTCACGCGTTTTTTTATTTCGCTTAATTTGATACGCCCAAAATGACGCTTCATAATCAAGCTGAATTTGATACTTTTCCTCACGTGGCAATAGACACAGATTAAAACTCACGGTATTTCCTCATTAATTTATAAATAGATATTCAAACAAGCCACCACTGTGCAACTGTGCAACTGGTAACCAACTTGCTATTATACACTTCTTATTTTATTGATTTTTTCTGTAATTGGAAGTGATAGTGCATAGACGTTTTAATACTTTGTTATTATTGGTTAATTTATTCTTTAGCGCATCATGTTTGAGCCATCAATATAACCTTACTTTTAACCGCCCTGAAAGCACACCTCAATCTGATTACGTCGTTGAGTTATTAAAACTCGCTTATGCTGATATTGGTTATAAAATACACTTTGTAGATTTTGATCGCCGAAACGCATTATTAGCGGCTAATAACGGAGTATTAGATGGACAGTTAGGTCGAGATATTAGTGTAGAAAATCGTAGTAATTTAATTCGAGTTAACTACGAACTCCTTAAATTTAATTTAGTAGCTTATAAAAATTGCCAACCAAATACATTTGATCAGCTCGATAATGTTGCGATTTTAGATGGTTACACAGTACAAGAGCGCTACTTATCTAGCTCGCAGTTTCCAGGTAATGTGGTTCGAGTTAAAAATTTAAATACACAGTTAAACTTATTTACTCAACATAAGGTACAGGGAATTCTATTATTTAATTCTTCTTTGCCTAAAAAAACAATAGCAGATACCTGTTTTATAAAAGAAATATTAATAACTTATCCAATATATCATTACCTACATAAAAGAAATGAAAACTTAGTTGAAAAACTACAACACGCATTAATTAAGCTAAACAGCGACGGAACAGTATACGCATTAAGAGCAAAGTATAATTTAAGCTTTTAAAAATCAAAACCTTGCTGCTCTATTGTGTTATCTAATCCACTGCCTTGCTGCTTTTTTTGCAAATAACGTTTATAACGTTGCTGACACAAACTTAATACTTTCTTTTTTTGTACGTTAGTTAACGAATTCCATAAAAAACGCTCATCACGACTGCGATAACACCCTTTACAATAACCTCGATTATTAACCAGACAAATACTTTTACAAGGACTTGGAATATCAAATATTTCAATTTGTTGCATCGCATTTACACCAATTAATTAGAGGTACTTAGTATAGCGTTATTTTTGAACAAAAAAAAAGCAGCAATTAATTGCTGCTTTTCGGTGTTATTTTTAAATTAATCTAAGAGGCTAAAAGCTTAATGCTCACAACCTTTAGTTTTAATCTCTGTTTTACGATGAAACGGTTTGGCGTACATGGCAAGTACCAATGGCTTTAACTCATCTGGTACGCACGCTATACGCTGCTCAAACGTAGCTGTATCTGGCGAATCAATTACTTGTTCTTTACAGCCACCAGCAATGTAATTACCAGGATGTAAGTAAAACGAATCCACAATTTGCTTATCTATCGTTTTTGCAAGTTCTTCAGCACTATCGCAACCCGACTCAATTGGTTTTCCAAATGATAAATGCACGTGTCCTTTCGCTGCGCTAAAGCCCTCAACAATACTGGCAATATCTTCACCTGCCGACTTAATATACTCACCATGCTGTTGTTTATGATAAAGCTCTTTTGCTTTAGCTATCGCACACGGCTCGTACTGATACGATATAGAAACAGGAACTATTTTTAATTCTTTTACATAATCACTAAATTCTTTCTTTTGCTTACGTCCATTCAATTGCAGCATTTTTAAAAGTGCGGGATCGGTTTGATCAAAACCATCTTTTGCACGGCCTTCTTTTTGCGCAATCCAAATAGAATTACCACTCATTAAAGAGTCATAAATATAGGACGAAAGCTGAGTAAGTGCTCTTAACATTTCTTTAGGAGCTTTAGCTGAGCGTTTAACAATAAAACTTTTATTTAAACGCATGAGCTCAGTAATATAAGGTATTTGCAATAAGTTATCGCCAATAGCAATACGTACGGTTTTCATTTTATGCTGAAATAAACCCCAATTAACTAATGCCGGATCGAGCACAATATCGCGATGGTTAGATACAAATAAGTAAGCCTGATCTGAGTCCAGTTTATCGAGCCCCGAAAATGTTACTTTTGAAGTGGTACGCTTTACTAATTTATCTAAGTATTGCGCAACTTCGTTTTGTACATCCTCAACCGTGGTCACTTTACCCCATTTTTTACGTAATTGGCTTCTTACCAATGGACGAGCTATAAATGGCACAGACGATAAAAAGCGCGGTAAGTTATACTTTGCTATTACATCAATAAACGCATTATCGTTCATTAAACGCGAAAGCGAATCCTTAACTTCATCATCGTTATAAGGTCTTATGTCAGCGTACTTGTCTTCTAATTCACTCATTACTACATCTATAATGTTAAAAAACGGCACGCCAAGGCGCACCGTTTATGTCTATGTTCGATTATAACTCAGCCAATCTAAAATGCGAAATTACCTATAAAATGCTTCTATCTTTGACGCACTATTATCATAACTGTAAATTACTTTGTTATTTCTAAAGATCGCTAATCTGCGATAAAGCGGCAAGTTATATATTTATATTCAATTTCTATCTAAGTTACGACCACAAAATTAAGCATTAGTGCCAAAAGTTATGCGCTTAATCATCTTAGATAGCTAATCAAAATAGCATATTATTAGGGGGTTAGTGGGCTGACCACGTTGATATTCTTCACTTATAACAAACATAAGCATCGACTAGTCATTTGGTAGTATTAGCATTAACAAAAGCTAATTTTCGTAGTACCTTAAGCATCAATTCAAATTATCTGTACTTACTTTTTATATATCTTCATTATTTACAGGTATCTGCCTTTATTTTTTAATTAGATTTAATCTATATAATTAGGACACATCATGAAAATTACCGTTCTCGATAACGCGACTTTAGCTAAAACATCACTTACCGGTATAGAGCAATTAGGTGAGCTAACGACTTATGAGCTCACTAGTCCGGAGCAAGTACTTGAGCATAGCCAAGGCGCTGATGTTTTAATTACCAATAAAGCGGTTCTAAATCGCGATACAATTAGTCAATTAAAGCAACTAAAGCTTATTTGCGTAAGTGCAACAGGTACTAATAATGTTGACTTAGAAGCAGCTAAAGAATTTGGTATAGCAGTAACTAATGTTGCTGGTTACTCAACACCTTCGGTTGTACAACATACATTTTCATTAATCACTAACCTTTTAGGTAATACACACCGTTATCAAGCTGATTGCCAGCAAGGTGCATGGCAAAAAAGTGAAATGTTTTGCATACTCGATTACAGCTTTAATGATTTACAAGGTAAAGTATTTGCAATTATTGGCGGTGGAACATTAGGTCAAGGTGTAGCTAAAGTGGCTGAAGCTTTTGGGGCTAAAGTTATTATTGCTGAACGAAAAAATGTTGCATGTCGCGATGGTCGTACCCCATTTGAAGAAGTTATTAAAACTGCAGATATAATTAGCGTACATTGCCCACTTACCGATGAAACCCGTGATTTAATTGCTATTAACGAACTTAAAATGATGAAACCAAGCAGTATTATCATTAATACAGCACGTGGCGGTATTATTAACGAAGCAGACTTAGCTACAGCCCTTGAACAAAATTTAATTGCCGGTGCAGGTGTAGATGTATTAACTAAAGAGCCAGCTGAGCTGTCAAACCCGCTTGCTAATTATAAAGGTGATAATCTATTACTTACACCACATATTGCATGGGCAAGCACGGAGTCAATTGTGCGATTAATTAATGAAGTAAGCTTAAATATTGCCGCATTTAATAAAGACGAATCACGCAACCGCTTGGTGTAGTGATTTTATTGTAGTAATCAAATAAGCTAAAAAATGGCTGTTTTTACTAATACATTTAATATTTTATTAGATAAAAACAGCTTAAATCACTTAACAAACTGATTAATAACAACTTATAAATATGGTCTACTCTTTGCTTTAATACAGCTAATAACCAATTAAAAATCTTATTAAGGTAAAAAAAAATGAAAAAATCACTTTTAGCAGCCGCTTTAATCGCTCCATTTTTAACAGGCTGTGTTATTGCCGTATCAGATGGTGAAGCTGAAACACATTGGGCTGGTAAAAACTCATCTAGCTGGCAAAGTAAGTATAAAAATAATCGTGAAGTAATTGCTGAATTAAAAATGGATAGCAGTTATCAGTCAGTATTAACAACACTAGAAACACCTAGTTTTACTGAGTTATTAAAAAAAGATAACGATGTATATCAGGTATTATTTTACCCAACACATAGCGTTCATTCAGATGGTAAAATGACTAAAGATGAGTGCACAGCACTGGTATTCAAAAACGATAAACTAGTGGGTATTGGCGACACCGCACTGGATATGATCAAATAGAATATAGTCAAAAAGTAATAAACGAAAAACGCCAATAAAAATATTGGCGTTTTACTTATTAGAGCTGTAAATAACTAAGAAAAAACATAATTAGCGAGCGACTATTCTATCGCGTCCCGCATCTTTGGCTGCATATAAACCTAAATCAGCTTCTTCTAAAAGCGCTTCTTCAGCAAATATTTTGCCACTTTCAGTTGTTGCAACACCAATACTGACCGTTATATGGTTGGCATTTAATGATGCTTTATGTTCTATATTTAAACTATTAACTGCATTGCGTAGTTTATTTGCAAATGCTATTGCTTCACTTTTGCCTACACCTGGCAGAACAGCAGCAAATTCTTCGCCGCCATAGCGTGCTATAAAATCACTACCACGTTCACATTCACCAACAAGTGCTTGAGCTACTTGTTTTAAACAATCGTCACCAGCACGGTGTCCGTAGCAATCGTTGTAACGTTTAAAATGGTCTATATCCATAAGTAAAACAGAAAGAGGTAAACCGCTGCGGATACTTCTGCGCCATTCACGAGATAAATTTTCGTCTAGGTAACGCCTATTTGGTATCTCGGTTAAACCATCTATTGAAGCAAGCATTTCTAGTAAATCATTCTTTTGCTTTATTAATAACTGATTACGAACTCGTACACGTACTATTGAGGCGCTAAATGGTTTAGTTATGTAATCCATAGCACCAAGCTCTAAACCTTTCGATTCATCTTCATGGCTATGATTAGCAGATATAAAAATGATGGGTATAGATTGGGTTATTGGGTTTTCTTTAAGTTGTACAAGCACTTCGTATCCATCAATGCCTGGCATAACAACATCGAGTATAATTAAATCAACTTGTGTCGTTTTTACAAAAGTGAGTGCTTTTTCGCCACTTTCCACCAAAAACACTTCATGCTCAGTATTAAGTGTTTTATCGAGTACCAATCGGTTGAGAGGATCATCATCAACAATTAATACCTTAGCTTTTTTTGACATCCTTTGCCCCCAAACCTTTTATAAAAACAATCACTTGTTCTAACTGCATAATAAGCTCTTTCATTGTAATTTCAATAGGCTCATTAGTCGTTTTAAGGTGTTTTTCACACTGCTGTGCACAATACGACAACCTTTTAAAACCTAAATTACCTGCTACTCCTTTAATACTATGCACTAAGCGTACCAAATCATCCTTACTAGTACTTTCATCTATCTGAATTAATTGAATTTGACATAAGTTAGCAAATTTATCAATCATAGTATTAAGTAATGCTTCATCTAAATTAAACTGCGTTAAAGCAAATGATTTTTCAAAAAAGCTAGGTTTAACAAGTCCTAAGTCAGCAATAGCACCTGTAAGTACTTTAGCAACCACTGGCTTTGTTAAATGCTTGTTCATACCACAACGTAAAGAACGTTCAATATCTGCAGGCTCACAATGAGCTGTTAATGCAAAAATAGGGAGCTGCTTTGCGTCAAACTGTTGACGAATCAATGCTGTTGCTTGACAGCCATCGATATGCGGCATTTGTACATCCATTAAAATTAGATCGGGCTTTAAAACCTGCAATAACTCCATACCATCTGATGCACTCGAAGCTGTAACAACATTAATTTCAGCTTGGTGTAACACACTGCTAATAATCTCTAGATTTAATTGATTATCATCAATTGCTAATACTAGTAGACCCGATATATCCTTTTTAAGTTCCGGTATGCTTAATATTTGCGTACCTATTACTGATTTGAACTCTGAGCCGGAGCTTAAATTTAGCAACCGCTGACCAAGCGCTGATGCTTTAACATGCCGTGCCGCTAAATGCTCGCTATTAGGTAAACTTAATGTGTGTTGATGATTAATAATAATAACCGGTGTTGCTTTTGACGATAATGAATCATTTATCGCCTCTACATTAAGTAGTACAGGTAAGTCGGCTACATCTATAATTAATTGCTCAGCATGTGAAAGCTTTATTGGATATTTTAAAACTTCGTCAAGGTCAATGCTAGCTAGTTCAGAAAATGCACCGGCAACGCGTTTTAGCTCTTTGCTACGCTCAGAGACAATAGCTAATGTATTATTTTGTATTACATTATTTTTTGTTCTATCTACTTGAAGTGCAATACTAAAGAAAAACTCACACCCTTGCCCTTTATCACTTTTTAGAGTGATTTCGCCGCCCATTAGCGACACCGCATGTTTAACTATCGCTAAACCTAAACCCACTCCATGATGTATTCGTGTTGACGATTCATCACCTTGTGTAAATGCATCAAATAAACGTCTTTGATCGGCTTTATCTATTCCGCTTCCTGTATCAATAACTTTAAAGCAAATATACTGTAAATCTACGCTATCACTTTGCAATAAGTCCATTTTAAGGGTTATCGAACCTGTTTTAGTAAATTTAACCGCATTTGTTAATAGGTTACCCAACACCTGTTGTAGCCTAATACTATCGCATATAAGGTCGGGGGAAATTAACGGGTCTATATCAATAATAAACTCTATACCTTTATTTTCGCATAAAGGTCCCGTTAAACTATCGCAAATATCAATTAATTCAATCACACTAAACGATGCTTGCTTTAGTTCAGCTTGTGAACTTTCTACTCGTGCAAAATCAAGCATTCTATTAAGCATGAGTAGTAAGCTATGCGCAGCATGTTTAGCTTGATCAGTTTGTTGTAACTGCTTTTGAGTAAGCCCTTGCTCAATTAACATATCAAGTAAGCCTAAAACGGCATTAAGTGGAGTGCGAATTTCGTGACTTAAATTAGCTATAAAACGGCTTTTAGCAAGTGTAGCTCGCTCTGCATCGTGTTTAGCTTTCGTAAGTGCGCTAACATCTTGAATATGAATAACGTAATAAGCAGGATCGCGGCTTTCATCCCACACAAGCGATACACTCAATTGCAACCAGCTAGTTAAGTTTCCTCGTGCCAGTGTTAAGTGATATACCCTTTTTTTATCGTCAAGTAGTTGCGCTAATGTGGTTTTAATTTGCTCCCACTGCAATTCATTAAATAAAGCTTTAAGCGGCTCACCTACTAGCACTTGTTGCTCAGAAAATTGCTTTCTAGCCGCTTTATTAACTTGTAAAATAGTATGCTCTAGTGAAAGCAATACCACACAGTTTGCAGCAAATTCAATCGCACTTCTAAATTTAGATTCAGATGCTTTTAAGGCAAGTAAAGCCTGCTGTTGCTCGGTAATATCGCGACCAATCCCCATTGTTCCCAACAAATGCTGGTGCTCATTATAAAATGGTGCAATTGTTAATTGATACGACTTGGTATCAGTTTCTATTCGTTGCTCAACGCTATTTCTATTTTGTAAAACTTGTTTTTCTAGCGCAATTATTTGCTGATCGTTGTCACCTAAGTCATCTACATGTTTACCAACTAATGCTGTTTGATCTTTACCTATATAAGCTTCAAACGCTTTATTACATCCTAAAAACGAACCATCTATATTTTTAAAATAAATAAGATCAGGCACGCTGTTTAACATTGTATTAAGTAGGGCTAAGTGGCGCTCTTTAGCTTCATAGCTACGACTTAGTTTTTCTGATTGTAACTGTACTTTTTCATCAAGCTCTTTATTTGCATTTTGCAGCGATTCCACCAGCTCTTTATTTTTAGAAAACACACGCTTTACTTTAGAAAACCAAGGCTGCCAGTTAAGTGGAACTTTATAGTTTAATTGACCGTTTTGCTGCTCGTCACTTTGTGCTAAGTAATACATTAAATGTGTAACTGGTTTAACAATAATACGCTGGCTCAACCAAAAGAACACACAAAACATAAGACTCAAAAATAGGGTTAAAAATACAAATTCTAATAATATTTCATATCGAATAGGATTTACTAATTGCGGTTTAGGTTCGTAAAACGCGGCATGGATAGGTAAAGCACCCACTGCTTGCATAAAGTAATTATTATCACCGGTTAATACAGTCGATTTTTTATGGAATTCATCTAGCTTTGGCCAGTAAGGCTCTAGCTCTATAACTTGATCAATTGAATTTTTTGAACTGGCAATAATTTGATGAGACTGGTTCATAAAAACATATTCACCGCCATTAACAGGAGATATTTTTTTTAACCAAGCGGAAATAGCCTGCACATCATAAATTAAAATAATATAGTCGTGAGAACCAATTTCTCGCTGACGTCCAATTGCAAAGTACGCTTTATCATTTATTTTAATAATAGGACTTGAAGATAATTTATTTGGGGCAAATTCAGGTTTAAACTTACCGTTTAAAACCTCAGTTAATAACAAACTATGGCTCTTATTACGCCTAGCCACATAAGCAAAACCATCATCGTCAACATAAGCAACCGCAGACAAAGACTGCATTAACGCAAGTGTTGTATTAAACGACGGTCCTAAAGCTATAACCTGCTGCCACTGCAAAAGCGCACGAGCAGAATATGCAAAACTTCCTTTGCCAATAATCTCAGTGCCTTGATGATTAAAATCGCGATAGTAATAACCATCGTACTGATTAATATTTTCAAGCAAACTATTATTAAACGGCTGAAATGGCGGTTGCTGATATAAGGTAAACATAGCGGTTAGTAAGTCACTTGCAGCCTGCATGCCATGAGTTACCTGTGCAGACACACTATCAAAATCAGCTTCGCGCTTCTCAACAGCTCGCTCAAGTTTAATTGTATATAAATGCAGACACAGTAAAAAAGCAACAATTAGAGGTACTAAAAGCGCAACAAATAAAGATCGATAATAATGTTTGAGAGGTAGAAAATTCAACGTAGTGTCCGCGTTATGGCTCGAAAATCAATCGTTAGACTATCGAGCCAATTTGTTAAGCGCAAGTTATAAATTTTCTTCCGCAAATGACGCTAAGCGGCTACGCACCACACCATTGAGGTTTATTGTTGCACTGCCTTCAAAGTTTTTAAAGCGCTCAACTATATACGTTAAACCCGATGTAACCGGTGTTAGGTAGTTACTGTCTATTTGCGCCAAGTTACCCGTACAAATTAATTTAGTGCCTTCGCCGCAGCGAGTAATAATCGTTTTGAGTTGAGATGACGTTAAATTTTGACTTTCATCCAAAATTACTACCGCGTTTTGAATACTGCGACCTCGCATAAAGTTAACCGACTTAAACTGAACATTAGCTTTTTCCATTATGTAGTTTCGGCTCGATATTGGGTTTTCGTCGCCTTTATGTAATACCTCTAATGTATCGGTAATGGCTGCAAGCCACGGCGCCATTTTCTCTTCTTCCGTACCAGGTAAAAAACCAATAGATTCTGCAATCTCGGGGGTATTACGAGTTACTATTACTTTATCGTAAATACCTTTTTCGATGACCATTTCAAGAGCACTAGCAAGCGCTAATAAGGTTTTACCGCATCCTGCTGGACCAGTTAAAATAACAAGCTCAATACTTGTATCAAGTAAAGCGTCAAGCGCCATACCCTGATAAATATTTTTTGGTTTAACGCCCCACGCACTGTGATTCATTAAACGCTCAACACCAATATCTTTGAGCGTTATGTGCTCATCATCATAGGATTTAACACGCGCAGCAAAATGCTCACAGCCATCGAGTAAGTACTCGTTACAAAATACATCGGGTATTAAATCTTTAGGTACATGATGAAACGTATCACGCCCATGTTGCTCAGTATTGCACTGTCCTACATGGTCCCAAAAATCGCCTTCTATTTTTTTGTAGCCGCTGGTAAGTAAGGTTATATCGTCAATAAGTTGGTCGGTGCGGTAATCCTCAACATATTTAAGCCCTGCGCCTTTGGCTTTTAAGCGCATGTTTATGTCTTTTGTAACAAGTATTACTTTTGAATCACTGTGCTGTTTTTGTAAATACACCGCGCAATTAATAATACGGTGGTCGTTTTCGTTACCTGGCAAACCAGAAATAGAGTCAGCAAATAAATGATCATTTACAATAATAAGCGTACCCGCAGAGCTCGCTTTTGCTTTTTTATTACTTGGCAGCGCCACACCTTGTAGCATTTGCTCGGGCGTTGCATTTTTAAGTACTTCATCTAATCCACGAATAGCAACGCGCGCATCGCGGCTCACATCATGTTTTCTATCTTTTATGTGGTCGAGTTCTTCAAGCACTGTCATCGGAATTACAACGTCATGTTCTTGAAAAGACAAATAAGCGAGGGGTTCGTGAAGTAGTACGTTGGTATCTAGCACATACATTTTACTTTCAAGGTTCGAAGCTTTTTCCATAGCACTTTCCTTACGTTTTATGATTTTTATGCTATACCCAAATAACTAAGTAAAACGGGCAAAACCAAAACCTGCAATACTTAATTGCCAAGGCACATTGTAAGTTTAGTCTATTTGTCATAAAAGTCCGTTTTATTACAAACTACAATTAGTTTTGATTTATTAAAAAAGAATCATGTATTAGCCTTTTTAATAGTAATAATTAACACTTACATAATTAATTAAAAGTGAGCCAAATAGCGCCTTGCAGTGGTGTTAGCTTACAGGTAACATAGCCGCCTTTTTCATCATAGACGAGACATACATGAATTTTTCCTTAGGTCAGCGTTGGATCAGTGATACAGAGTCAGATTTAGGATTAGGCACCGTTGTTGCCATTGAAGGCCGTCAGGTCAGCATATTATTTCCTGCCAGTGGTGAGAGCCGTGTTTATTCTTCGGCAGAAGCACCGGTTACCCGTGTGGCATTTAATCCTGGCGATGTGATCAAAAGCGTTGAAGAATGGGAATTAGAAGTAGAGTCTATTGAAGTACAAGGTGAGTTATTGTGTTATCACGGCACCCGTGTTGATAACGGCGAAACTGCCAAGCTTAAAGAAACCTTTTTAGATCATTTTATTAAGTTTAATAAACCACAAGATCGTTTATTTGCTGGTCAAGTAGATCGCTTTGATCGCTATACACTTCGCTACCAAACGTGGTTACATAAATTTGAACGTGAACAATCGCCTATTAAAGGCTTAATTGGTCAACGTGCTAATCTTATTCCGCACCAGCTTTATATTGCCCAAGAAGTGGGTAAACGTTTTGCACCACGTGTACTTTTATCAGATGAAGTAGGCCTTGGTAAAACAATTGAAGCTGGCATGATTTTACACCAACAAATTATTAGTGGTCGTGCAAGTCGCGTATTAATAGTTGTACCAGAAAACCTACAACACCAATGGTTAGTAGAAATGCTACGCCGCTTTAACTTACACTTTTCTATTTTTGATGAAGAACGTTGCGACGAAGCGTTTGCCGACTCACCAAACGTGTTTGATACAGAGCAATTGGTACTTACAAGCCTTGAGTTTTTAACCAAGAAAAAACGCTGGTTTGAACAAGCAACGCTTGCTGATTGGGATTTACTAGTAATCGATGAAGCCCATCACCTAAGTATAAATAACGGTAAGCCAAGCTCAGAGTACCAACGTATGGCAGAGCTTAGCCAAGATATTCCAGGCCTTATTTTACTTACAGCAACGCCTGATCAACTTGGTCACAGCAGCCACTTTGCACGTTTGCAATTACTCGATCCTGATCGTTTTTACGACTACGACGTGTTTAAAGAAGAAGAAGCAAATTATAAAGACGTAGCTGAAGCTGCAAATCAATTACTGCAAGAGCAAGGGCTAGACGACACAGCCAAAGCCACACTAATTGAGCTATTAAAAGAAACCGATATTACTGATATTCTTGAAAAAGCACAGCAAGGTGATTTACCAGCACGTAAAGAAATACTTAACATGCTACTCGATCGCCACGGCACAGGTCGTATATTATTCAGAAATAGCCGCAGCGGCATTGATGGCTACCCAAGTCGTAAATTACACGCTTACCCAATGGCACTGCCAAAACAATATAAAACCGCTATGTCGGTACTAGGCAACATGGGTGGCATTCAAAATGCTGAACTAAGCGCGCATCGTGCACTTTTCCCTGAAAAAATATTTCAAGAGTTTGAAGGTGAAAGCGCAAGCTGGGGTTTATTTGACCCACGTGTAGATTGGTTAATCGAAACACTTAAAACGCTTAAGCGCGAAAAAGTACTACTTATATGTGCTAAAGCTGAAACAGCTATCAGTCTTGAGCAAATACTGCGTGAACGCGAAGCAATTAAAGCGTCGGTATTCCACGAAGGTATGTCTATTATTGAGCGTGACCGCGCTGCTGCATTTTTTGCAGACGAGTACGATAATGCACAAATATTACTGTGTTCAGAAATTGGCTCAGAAGGTCGTAACTTCCAGTTTTCACATCACTTAGTATTGTTTGATTTACCATTGAACCCAGATTTACTAGAGCAGCGTATTGGTCGATTAGACCGTATAGGTCAAACACAAGATGTGAACATTCATGTGCCATATTTTGAAAACACCGCTCAAGAAGTACTGCTACGTTGGTACAACGAAGGTCTAGACGCATTCGAATCTACCTCGTCAACGGGTCAAATGCTTTATAAAGAGTTTCGTGATGACCTACTTGAATATATTTCTGCGCATAACTGCGATGAAGACGAACTAGATCCATTACTTGAGCAAGTAGCACAGCAAAATGCCGTACTACGTAAAAAAATGGAAAGCGGACGAGATCGTTTACTAGAGCTACATTCATCGGGTCAAGGTGCTGCAGATTCGCTTGTAGCTGAAATCGAAAAACTCGACAATCAGTTTGAATTACCAAGCTACATGATCAACGTGTTCGACACATTTGGTGTAAGCCAAGAAGATAAAGGTGAAAATACCATTATCTTAAAACCAACTGAACATATGTTAAACCCATCATTCCCATCGCTTAAAGAAGACGGTATGACGGTTACCTTTGATCGCGACACGGCACTTTCGCAAGAAGACGTGCACTTTGTTAGTTGGGATCACCCAATGGTGCAAGGCACCATGGATATGATTTGTGACGACGACTTTGGTAGCGCATCAGTAGCATTACTTAAAAACAAAAAATTACCGCCAGGTACCTTTTTTGTTGAGCTAATTTTTGTTGCCGAAGCAATGGCACCAAAAGTATTGCAAGTTGGTCGCTTTTTACCACCTACACCAATTCGTATATTGCTTGATAAAGCAGGCAATAACCTTGGCGAAAACGTAGCGTTTGAAGGTTTTAATCAGCAGTTATCTGCTGTTGGTCGCCAGACAGCAAGTAAACTTGCTGGCGCATTGCAAAGTGCTGTACACCCTATGATTGCTACCGCTAAAGATATGGCACAAGAAAAGCTTGAAGTTATTCGCGCAGCGTCGCTTGCTAAAATGCAAACGTCACTAAATGAAGAGCAAGAGCGACTTGTTGCCCTTAAGCAAATTAACCCAAATATTCGCCAAGAAGAAATTACCTTCTACGATAAGCAACGCAACGACATAACTACGTATATTGAAAAAACGCAGTTACAACTTGATGCAATTCGATTAATCGTTGTTTCGCACTAAGCTTTGAGCTTTCGATGTAAAGCCGTAAATCATTAGTAAAAAATCACTAATGAATCTAACTTAAAAAAAGCGCGGTATTTATACCGCGCTTTTTTATAGAATAAAATACATAAAACGAGATATACAGTCTCACCTATATAAAATTAAAACACCTAACTTATAGGCGTAAATTCACTTCGCGCCCAATTACGCTAACTCAAAAACTTCGAACTTCGATATTAATTACACACCAACTTAAACCTTTACCTTGAGCCTTAGCATTTCCTGCACTAAAATAGCACTCTTAAAAATCATTAAGGTCGGCCGTGTTAGTTAACTACAATCCCCCAATGAATCCGTATTTAACGATACTTTATCAGGATGACGATTTGCTCATTGTTAATAAGCCAAGTGAGCTATTAACAGTTCCAGGTAAAGACCCTAAACATGCCGATTGTTTAATAAGCCGTGTTAATCGCGTTTTTCCAACAGCAAAAATAGTACACCGCTTAGATATGGCAACATCAGGTATACTTTGCCTTGCTATGAATAAAGCAGCGCACAGGCATTTAAGTATGCAGTTTCAAGAACGTGAAACCGCTAAACGCTATATTGCACGCATATATGGAAAGCTTGAGGTCGATACGGGCTCAGTAGATTTACCACTTACTTGCGATTGGCCTAATCGCCCTAAGCAAATGGTTGATCACGAAAACGGTAAACCATCACTTACACACTTTAAAATCCTTGAGCGTGAAGCAAACGCAACCCGCGTTGAGCTAACACCTATAACAGGACGCTCACATCAGTTACGTGTGCATATGCTAAGTTTAGGGCATCCTATTTTAGGTGATAGACTCTATGCTCATAAAGATGCACTAGCTGCAGCACCTCGTTTACAGCTTCATGCACAAATGCTACAACTGAAGCACCCAGTAACTGAGCAAGTACTTACTTTTGAAGCTGAGACTGAGTTTTAGTCGCCTTATTAATATTGACTATTAAGCTATAGTGCTAAACTTTTACCGTGCAAAGCCGATACCTAATTAGTTCACATTATTTGGGGTTGTTATGGTATTTGCACCGTTATTTAAAAATACGCTTTTTAATCTATTACTAAGCTATACATTATTTTTAAGCACACAAGTAACTGCTGCAGAGCATATTGCCCCACCAACCCCATCAAGTATTGAAAATAGCGATATTGAACGTTTACTACCAAATGACGAAATAAAGCCAATACTTGCAGGCGACACCGAATTTTTAAGTTTATACAGTGAATATATGAGCGCCGACTTTAGAGGTGTTGTATTACTTATACCTGATTGGCAATCTACTCCTACGAACAATACAGGCATGAGTTTTTTACGAAAAGAGCTTAATAATTTAGGCTATACAACGTATGCGATGACAGTACCCGACATAGATTGGCAAGCCGGTAAAACACCAGAATTAACACCGGAGCTAACACCAGCCAAAGCAGCAACGGATGCGCAAACTGAAGTAGCAACACCGACAGTACCTAAAGAAGAAACTACCGTAGAATCACAGACTACAGAAATAAAAAAAGAGGTAGAGCCTCATCACGTTAACGCAATCGAAAAAGTAACCGATGAAATACTCGATAACTATAAAATAAATTTAATCGCTCGTTTTAATGCGTTGTATCAAACTGCGATGGAAGAGCCAAATAATATAGTTGTTATTGCACAAGGGACCAGTGCTGGTGTATTGATAGAATATTATGCCGACTTTCCTGAAGAACGAGTTGATGCATTTATAAGCTTAAGTAGTTATTTGCCTAACACCAAGCGCAATGAAGAACTGAGCCAAACAACGTCACTTGTTACACCTGCCCTACTTGATGTTTATTATGCTAACGACAACACTGACATTTTAATGAACCTTAAAAACCGTCAGCGTTGGGTTAACCGCAATGCAAAGTTTGATTACCGCCAACGGCTATTTTTTGGGCTTCGTGATCAACCCGATCAACATGCACGCCTAACAAAAGAAATAGACGGCTTTTTACGCCGACTTTTTTAAATACTCGTAAGCGGCCTGTATATCTTGGCTTTTTTTAACAGCAAGTTCCATCATGTGTTTTGGTAAACCTTGTGATACCAACTTATCTGGGTGATGCTGAGCCATTAACTTACGATAAGCTACTTTTATCTCTCGCTCAGTCACACCATCATTAAGCCCTAATAGTGCCAATGCTTGTGCACGATTCATATTATTATTTGGCGGTACGTGATGACCAGAGCCTTCACGATAACTACTACTTTTATTCTGTTGTTGCTTAAAGCGTTCTTGCTGCTGTCTAAAATTAAATTCAGCTTGGTAGCGTTTTAATACAAATATAAAATGTGCTTTAGAAATACCTAATTGTTTGCTGACTTCATCCAATAGCTTTTTTTCTTGCTCAGCTAATACACCATCAGAAAATGCCATTTGAATCTGAATTTCTAAAAATAATTGCAATAAATCATGACGCTTTGCAAATCGCTCTTTAAAGTCGTATACCGTTTCTTTTAATGAAAAATCACTTTCTTTACCGGACTGAAAAGCATGCTGCGCTTCACGGCGTTCTTCGCCTTTTAAACCCATTTCGTCCATAAATAAGTTAGCAGCTTTTATATGTATTTCGCTAACTCGTCCGTTGGACTTAGCAATATGACCCATTACGGCAAAGCAACTCGAAAAAAACAAAGCTTGGCGCTCGTTTACATCATCACCTTTAAACAAACTAGAAAAACCGCCTGCTTTATCAAAATTATTTTTTAAGCTTTTATCAAATAAATGACCAAGGTATAACCCTAAAATTGCACCAAATATTTTGCCAAACATAAAACCAAAGCAAAAACCGAGTATTTTTCCCCACATCTAAGCAACTACCTCTATTAAATTTATATGTTTGCTAACGCTAAGCGTTCGTTAAGCGCAGCTAGTCGCTCTGGTGTACCGATATCATCCCACTGCCCTATATAAAGTTCAGTAGAAACTAAATGTTCAGCAAGCTTTTTCCGTAATATTGGTCCAAGTGGACGAATGCCTAGCTCAAAGCCTTGAAAAAAATCAGCTTGATAACGACCAATACCCGAAAATGTATACTTTTGACTATCAGGCGATAAATGACTTAAGGCAAAATCGCCATCTTTGTTATGTGGTGGGTTTTCTATGAGCACTATATGCGCTTCACCACTTTGCAAATGCAACTGCATTAGCGCACTAACATCGTAATCAGTAAATACATCTCCATTTATAACAATAAATGAATCGCCTAGTAATGGTAACGCCTCAATAATACCGCCAGCGGTTTCAAGACCACCTTCAACTTCTTGGCTGTACTGTATATTTACACCAAACTGACTACCATCATTAAAGTAATTTTTAATTTTATCACCCTGCCACGCAAGGTTTATTACAATATTTGTGATGCCAGCAGCTTTTAGATTATTTATGTGGTGCTCAATAAGCGGTTTATCTACCACTTTTAACATAGGTTTGGGCATATTTTGCGTCAGTGGCATCATACGTTGTCCGCGCCCAGCGGCTAAAATCATCGCTTTCATTTACGCTCCTTTGCCAACTGTTTTGTTACTTTTGGGATGATTATATTTTTAGTCCAATCACTTAATGCTTTAAGATCTGGATAATTAGCAGCTACCTCAACAATATAATCAAGGGTTGGTAAAATATTATCTAAGTAACCGGTTTTACCATCACGTAAATATAAACGACAAAATATACCCGCCGCTTTTAAATGACGCTGCAGGCCAGTTAAATCAAACCAATATTTAAATTCATCGAATGAAGTGTTAGCCAGTAAATTTTGAGCCGTAAATTCTTGATAAGCAAAATCAAGCAAGCTTGTTAACTCTTGTTGAGGCAGTTTAAAGTAGCAATCGCGTAGTAGCGATACTAAATCGTAGCAAAGCGGACCGCGCACGGCGTCTTGATAATCTATAATCGCCCATTTGCCATTACTGTGCATTATATTACGGCTATGGTAGTCGCGATGTACTGTAACTATGGGTTGAGCTAGCATAATATTAGTTAACAGTTTACTGCTTGCTTGCCACATTGCTTGATATTGAATATTGGATTCTGTACTGAGATCAATACCTATAAAATCATTAACTAACCACTGGCTAAATATATCAAGCTCGAGCGCTATAAAATCCTTATTATAAGCTTGCATAGCAACAGATGCTGGCGTTTTTGCCCATTGAGCGCTTAAGTCTATTAACGCTTCATAATGCTTTGTTCTATTTACATCATTTAGCATATCGGCTAAATGCGTACTCCCTAAATCGCTTAATATAAAAAAACCTTGTTGCTCATCGCTCGCTATAATATGAGGCAATAAAAAGCCTTGGTCAGTAAATACTTTATTAAGCAAAATATAAGGAGTGTTATTCACTTTTTTTGGATCGGAGTCCATAACAATAAAGTGCTTATTAGCGTAACTTAACCGGTAATAACGTCGAAAACTCGCATCCCCCGTAATGGCGGTTAATGTAGTTGCCTGAGCATCAAAGTGCGTGTTTATAAATTGTTGCAAATTATCAATACGTGTCATTTTATAAGATATCTATTTTTAGCTAAGTTAATTAGGTCAATTACTGTATTTGCCATTATTTTCCTTTATTATGTCTATATTATATTTAGTTAAAGAGCATTAAGGGCAATAAATGAGCAAAACCTGGGGCATATTGATGCTAGGCGTAATTAGCGCACCATCGCTTGCCGAAACTGAACTGACACACAAGCTTTGTGGCACTTCAATGCAAACCAGTGCTTGGCAACCGCTTCCAGGCCTTGGGCTTGGTACTGTTGACATTAAAGCCGATGATGTAGAGCTCCTTGGCGCTCAAAGCGCTGAATTTACTGGCAACGTTGATATTAACACCGTTAATATGAGTTTGTCCGCACAAACTGCGTTAATAGACAAGCAACGCGGCTTATTAAATGCAACCGGTCCAATTACTTATCGTGACTATATTAGCCAAGTAAACAGCACTGGTTTAAACGCTGATTTAAATAATTCAGAGATTAGCTTGCTTGGTGCTGATTACAGCTTAACTGAGCAGCAAGGTAAAGGCGGAGCCGAAAAACTCACTGTTAATGAGTCTGGCTTAGTGCTAATGAATGCAAGCTTTACTGCTTGCCCTGGCGAAACGCCTGTTTGGGAAATTGAAGCCGACGAAATTAACCTATCAAGAGAAGAAGGTTGGGGCGAAACGCACAACGCTATATTACGCATTCTTGATACACCGGTTTTATACTTACCTTACTTTACCTTTCCTCTTGATGAGCGACGTAAATCTGGTTTGCTTACACCAAACATTTCAAGTTCTGATAAATATGGGCTTGAAACAATAACACCGTATTATTTAAATATTGCACCCAATTTTGACGCAACTATTACGCCGCGTTATATGTCACGTATTGGACTGCAACTACAAACAGAAGTCAGGTATTTAACTGAGCAACATGAAGGCTTAGTAGGTATAGAATACTTAAATGAAGACGACTCTGAGCCAGAATTAGATGAGCGTTATATGTTTCATTGGCAACAAAGAAGTTATTTAAGTGAAAACTGGCGTGCAAACGTAGATATAACAAACGTAAGTGACGATAACTACATAACCGATTTAGATTCTAACTACGCTAACAAAACCGATACTCAACTATACCGTACAGGTGCACTTACGCATTTAGGTGATACATGGCGTACCGATATTAAAGTTCAAAACTTTGAAGTACTAGGCGATCACTTAGAATCATATACTGCAATACCACAAATTAATTTTACGCAAACAGCACCTTGGCGAATTGATCATTTTGACTTTAGCGTAGCGGGTGAAATAAGCCACTTTACTAACGACTCAGCAATTATTGACGAAGCAACACGTGTTCATATTGAACCAAAAGCACGCTTTGACTATAAAAAGCATGCTTGGTCGTTTCTATCAGAAGTTAGTTTATTACAAACCAATTACAAGCAGCATGGTGACTTAAGTGGTACTGATTACCGTGAAAGTGTGTCTCGTACTATTCCTAAGGTACGTTTGTACTCACAGCTTAATTTTGAACGCGATACGTCATATTTTGTTGACGATGGTATTCAAACCCTTGAACCGCAAATTCAGTATTTATATACACCAAATAAAGATCAATCTGATATAGGTCTATTTGATACAACCAAGTTGCAAGACGATTATTATGGTTTATTTAGAGATACGCGTTTTTCGGGCGTTGACCGTATTGCTGCTGCAAACCAATTTACTTTGGGTGCAACAACCCGTTTATTCGATAAAAAACAAGAAGAAATATTTAACTTTAGCGCTGGTCAAATCTTTTATTTAAGTGACTCGGCTAAACCTACAGAGCAAGGTTTAAACTCTGATACTAACTACAATGCATTATTTGCAGCGCAAACCATGTTACATTGGCATCGTCGTTGGTACCTCTCTGGTGGTGTACAATACGACACTGATAGTAAACAAATGATCCAATCGAATGTTACCTTAGATTATAAAGGTGATGAAAATCAGCTAGTACAATTGAACCATCGCTATGCAAATGATGTCTCAGGAAATACAATTGAACAAGCAGGTGTCTTTACAAGCATTCCAATTAGTGACGAATGGCAGTTTATTGCAAGCTACCATCGTGACCTTAACAATAACCGAAGCGTCGAAATATTGAGCGGGTTACAGTATGAGTCATGTTGTTGGGCATTCCAAATTACTGGTCATCGCCAAATTGAAACTGACTTAAATCAGTCAATCGGGCAAGAGCAAGCAACCTTTGATTCGGGTATTAGTTTTAACTTTGTATTAAAAGGACTTGGTAGTAAAAGCCGTTATGATGCAAAAAAATTATTACAACAAGGTATTTTTGGCTATCGTAGACCGTATTTTCTCAATAACTAGTATCACAACAGTACTATTAGCAAGAGTAGTAAAAAGAATATGAATTTAAAAAAATTATTAACATCAGCAGTATTAAGTATTAGCCTTTGCCAAAGTGCATTTGCAGCCCCAGTAGAAATAGATAAAGTTATTGGTGTAGTAAACGAAGGCGTTATATTAAAAAGTGAAGTAGACACCATTATTAACCGTGTTAAAAAGCAAGCTGAAGAACAAAGTCAGCAACTGCCTAAAGACGAAACATTACGTGTACAAGCAATAGAACGCTTAGTTAGTCAAACACTAATGATGCAGATGGCTGAACGTATGGGTTTAGAAATATCTGATAGCCAACTTGACCAAACACTTGCAAATATGGCGAAAGAACAAGGCGGTACAATTGCCGATTTACGTCGTACAATTGAAGGTGCTGGCGAAAGTTTTCAAGCATATCGTGAAGAAATTCGTAAAGAAATTACGACGCAACAAGTAACACGTGCAAACGTAGACCGTCGTATTTATATTAGCGAACAAGAAGTTGATAACCTTTTAAAGATTATGGAAACTCAAGGTCAAAATTCTGAAGAATATGATATTGGGCACATTTTGATCGACATTCCTAACGATGCAACCCCTGATGAAATTAACGATGCAAAAACACGTGCAGATAAAGTAATTGAACTACTACAAGATGGTCAAGAATTTAAGCGTATTGCAATTTCTTCATCAAGTGGTTCAAAAGCACTTGAAGGTGGACAACTAGGCTGGATGGGTATTAACGAAATGCCATCATTATTCGCTGAAGCTGTTAAAGGTAAAAAAAGCGGTGCTATTGTTGGTCCTCTTCGTTCTGGTGCTGGTTTTCATATTATTAAAGTACAGGAAATTCGTGGTCGCCAAGTTGTAGAAACAACTGAAGTGCGCTCTCGCCACATACTAATTAAACCTTCAATTATTTTAAGCGAAGAAAAAGCTCGCTCTATGCTTGCCTCGTTTGCAAAAAGATTACGCGATGGTACTGCTGACTTTGGTGAGCTAGCTAAAGAATACTCTGAAGACCCTGGTTCAGCACTTAAAGGTGGTGAGTACGATTGGACAGACCCAACTACCTATGTTCCTGCATTTAAAGATACGCTACTTTCACTTAAACAAGATGAAATTAGTGAACCATTTAGAACGCAGTTCGGTTGGCATATAGTTCAGTTACTAGGTAAGCGCGTAGCTGATAAAACAGAACAAGCTAAACGTAACCGTGCTCATGGCATGTTATTTAACCGTAAATTCAAAGAAGAAAGTTTTAACTGGCAGCAAGAAATGCGCGAACAAGCCCATGTTGATATTTTCCCAGCAGACCAATAAATATGACTTTAAGAATTGCTATTACGCCAGGCGAGCCTGCTGGCATAGGTCCCGACTTACTACTCACGCTTGCTCAGCAAGCGTGGGATGTACAACTTGTAATTATTGCTGATGGCAAACTACTTAAAGAACGTGCAAAACATCTTGGTTTAACTATTAACTTAATAAAATTTGATCCAAGTAAACCTGCACTGCCCGCTCCTGCTGGCAGTGTTTATCTTGATCAGGTTGATTTAGGTGCAGAAGTAGAGCTTGGTGTATTAAACGATAGTAACGGACAATATGTTTTAGACACTTTGCGAATCGCAAGTGAAAAAAACATGGACGGTACGTTCGATGCTGTTGTTACCGGTCCTGTGCACAAAGGTATTATTAATAAAGCTGGTATTTCATTTAGTGGACACACTGAGTACTTTGCTCAGCAGTCAAACACAGCAGATGTAGTAATGCTATTAGCAACTGAAGGTTTAAGAGTTGCACTTGTGACTACTCATATTCCACTTGCTTATGTATCACGTGCTATTACGCCTGAGCGTTTAACTAAAGTTGCAGGCATATTAAATCACGACCTACGCACTAAGTTTGGTATTGAACAGCCACGTATTTTAGTATGCGGGTTAAACCCTCATGCTGGTGAAGACGGTCATCTTGGACGTGAAGAAATAGAAACAATCACACCAACTCTAGATATACTTAGAAGTCAGGGGATGAATTTAATCGGACCACTTCCAGCCGATACTCTATTTCAAGATAAATACTTATCAGAAGCCGATGCTGTACTTGCTATGTATCACGATCAGGGATTACCTGTGCTAAAATACAAGGGATTTGGTAAATCGGTAAATATTACCCTTGGCTTACCATTTATCCGCACCTCAGTTGACCACGGTACAGCGCTAGATTTAGCCGGTACCGGAAAAGCTGATGTTGGCAGTTTTGAATTAGCGATCCGCGAAGCAATTAAGCTCGCCCATGAAAAAGCACAGAATCAATGACCGATAAAGTACATTTAGGACACCGCGCCCGAAAACGTTTTGGGCAAAACTTTTTATTTGATGAAATGATCATCGATAAAATAGTCTCTGCTATTGATCCTAAGCCAGAGGACAACCTAGTAGAAATTGGTCCAGGCTTAGGTGCAATCACAGAACCTGTTGCAGAACTGAGCGGCCACTTAACTGTTGTTGAATTAGATAAAGATTTAGCACAACGTTTAATTGAGCATCCATTTTTAGGCCCTAAGCTAACGGTTAATCAGGGCGATGCAATGACGTTTGATTTTGCTAGCTTAGTTAGAGACGATAAAAAATTAAAAGTGTTTGGTAACTTACCTTACAATATTTCTACACCATTATTGTTTCATCTTTTTGAATTTGCTGACAATATTGAACACATGCACTTTATGCTACAAAAAGAAGTAGTAAAGCGTATGGTTGCAGGTCCTGGTAGCAAAACATTTGGTCGCTTGAGCGTAATGACGCAGTATTACTGTAATGCAATGCCAGTAATAGAAGTACCACCAGAGTGCTTTAAGCCAGCGCCTAAGGTTGATTCGGCTGTTATACGCCTTATCCCTAAAAAACCAGAACAACGCACTGCAAAAAGCGTTAAAATTTTAAATACAGTTTGTTTAGAAGCTTTTAATCAACGTCGTAAAACACTACGAAATAGCTTAGCCAACTTACTAACTGCAGAAGAGCTTACTAGCATCGGCATTGATATAACACTTCGTGCTGAGCGCTTATCTTTACAACAATTTATTGATATAGCTAATTGGATTTATGACAACAAGCAGTAATATTGGATCGCCTGTTAAGGTATCGGTAGAAACATTTTACGTAGAAGGTCAATCTCAACCAGAGATCGAAAAATACGTATTTGCTTATTCGGTAACTATTCGAAATCACAGCCTATGTAGCGCAAAATTACTTAGTCGTTATTGGTTAATAACCGATGCAAATGGCAAAGAAATTGAAGTTGAAGGCGAAGGTGTTGTGGGCGAAATGCCAACTATCGCTCCTGGTGAAAGTTATAAATACACCAGCGGAGCCATTCTTGATACACCTGTAGGCACAATGCAAGGCCACTATACTCTGCGTAATGAGTTTGGTTCTGAGTTTCAAGCACCTATTAATGTGTTTCGTTTGGCTTGTCCTAATATTTTACATTAAATAATGGCAGCACCCGATGGCTGATTATGCGATAGGTGATTTACAAGGCTGCTTTAGCGAATTTAGCACTTTGTTACAAAGGGTTGATTTTAACCCAAGTAAAGATCATCTTTATTTGGTGGGCGATATAGTTGCACGTGGACCTGATTCTCTTGCCTGCTTAGATTATATTTACCAACACCAAAATAGCATGACAATTACACTGGGCAATCATGATTTACACATGATTGCCTGCTATTACCTAAATAAACCGACTAATCCTAAAGATAAACTAGCCCCAATATTTAATAGTAATAAATTACAACACTACATCTCTTATCTACAAACCCAACCTATTGCATTATATTTAAAACAACATGATAGCTTTATTGCTCATGCGGGGTTGAACCCTAACTGGTCAATTGAACAAGCGTTAAAACACGCACAATTTGCTCAAGAGTGTTATCAGTCAAATAATGCAAAAACATTTTTTGAACGCATGTACCAACCTCATCCAGCAATGTGGTCAAACGAACTCGATTGTTTTGAAAAATTTAGGTATATCGTTAATTACTTTACCCGTATGCGCTTTTTAACCCAAAACAATAAACTCGAACTTATTGCTAAAGGTGCAATAAATCAAAATAATGAGCTAACACCTTGGTTCTGTCATCCAAATATACGCACCTCTACGCACGACATTATTTTTGGTCATTGGGCTGCTCTTGAAGGAAGCACTGGCTTTAAACATGTACACGCTTTAGATACAGGCTGTGTGTGGGGTAATACTATGTCATTAATGGAACTAACTAATAAAAAAGTAATTACAGAAAAATCCCACCTTTTGTCTAAATAAACTGAAAAAAACTAATACATCTGTTAGATTTATGAATTAATAGTTAAAATTAATTAAAGTAATTGATTTTAATTACTTAACTTATCTGAATACAAGCCGATAAGTTTTAATTAAGTACCTTTGAGTGGAATCCATATGAATCTAACAGTAAGCCAACGTATTTGGGGTGGTTTTATATTCATCACGCTATTACTTTTAATAATTGGTGGTAATTCTCTAATAAAAATAGCAAATATCGATCGTTCTACTCAAAAAGTGAATCAACTATCACTTCCCGCATTAAATAAAAGCGCTAAGTTACAAGCTGAATTTATTTTAATGAGTAAAGCAGCCCAAGCAAGTTTTTATACATCATCTGTAAGTGAGCTAACTCCAATAAAAAAACAAGTTAGCGAACAAAAACAACTATTCAGTACCTTGCATAGCGAACTACAAGCTGTTGTAAAAAACGATCCTATATTAAATCAAAGTAGTCAAAATGTAGAAAAAACCTATTTAAGCTTTTTAAAAGTTGTTGAGAGCTTAATAGCCGACAAAAACAAACAATTAGCACTTAGCAAGTCTTTAAAAACACAACTAGAAAATATAGAGCTAAGCGCAGAAGACGCAAACTCTATTGTCCTCGATATTATTGATATAGATGGCTTTGAGCAAAACCATCCGCGCGCATTCCAAGCTGCTAACAATCTAGAAAATAACTTTATGTCAGTGGTAAGTAACAGCACTGACATGCTCACGGTTAAAACTATCAACACACTGGATATTGTAAAGAACGAGCAAACGTACTACCTAGAAGAAGTAACTCGTACGGTCGCGTTAATAAAGCCAGCGATAGAGCAATCACATAGTGATTTATACAACAGTTTAAAAGAGTATGTGGATACACTAGAGAACAATATAAAAGGTAATAATGGCTTATCTGCAAATAAAAAACGTTTAATTGACGCTATAGAGCTTACCGAAAAAGAATTAGCGCAATCTGAACAAGCTACTAGAATGGCTTTAAATCAAATAGATGAACTAGTTAAGCAAGCCAGCAATGAAGCATTTAAACTTCAGCAAGGTGTACGAAGTGATGTAGATTCAGCCAACTTATGGACATGGGTTGGGATGGTTATTGCAACACTTTTAGCTATAGCAATCGCTATTATTACGGTTAGCCGTATTACAAAACCCCTTGCAGAAGTTAACCGAATTTTGGATATTGTTGCCAGCGGTGATATGACTCAGAGATTAGATGACACCGCCAAAGATGAGTTTGGTGAATTATCTAAAAGTTGCAATACATTAATAGACAGCTTACGTAGCTTAATTAAAGGTATTATTTCTCGTTCAACTCAACTTGCTGCTGCATCAGAAGAAACATCTGCAATTACAGCTGAATCAAGCCAAGCAATAAGAAACCAACAAGCACAAGTAGAACAAGCTGCCACAGCAACAACTGAAATGAGCAGTACCTCACAAACAGTAAGTAATAGTGCGCAACAAGCGTTAAGCGAAATCAAAAATGCGGACAAAGAAGCTGAACGTGTAAAAGGTATTTCTAATAACAATAAATCGACTATTGAACAACTCGCTCGAGAAGTAGATGACGCATCACAAGTAATTAATAAATTACATCAAGATAGTGCATCTATTGGCAGCATATTAGATGTAATACGCGGTATCGCTGACCAAACTAACTTACTGGCACTTAATGCAGCAATTGAAGCAGCGCGTGCTGGTGAATATGGTCGAGGCTTTGCTGTTGTAGCCGACGAAGTACGATCTCTAGCAAGTAAAACGCAAGAGTCTACTCAAGAGATACAATCAATGATTGAGTCACTACAAACAGGCGCAGAAGCGGCTGTAACGGCAATGAGTAAAGGAAAGCAACGCGCAGTATCATGTGTGGAGCAAACTGACTTAGCGAGCACTGCGCTTGACTCTATTACGTTTGCTGTATCGCAAGCGCACGATGTAAGCGAGCAAATCTCAACAGCAGCACAAGAGCAGCAACAAGTAGCACAAGAAATAAGTGAACGTCTTGAGTCAATTGTAGCTATTGCCGAACAAACAGCTGAAGGTGCAAGCCAAACAAATATATCTAGCTCTGAGGTCGCAAAGCTAGCGGAAGAACTTCGCTTGTCTGTAGATGCATTTAAAGTTTAATTTATACTAACCCACATAAATATATAATCGATTTAATTATTTATATGGATTAGCAGTAAATTTTAACTCGAACAAAAAAGCCGTATTGTGATTATCTCAATACGGCTTTTTTAATTTTCAAATTAATTTTTTATTATGCTCATATTTATTGAACACAAAAAAGCCGCAATAAATGCGGCTTTTCAATAATTAAAGTAAGGCTTATAAACCAGCGCGTTCTTTAATTACTGCAATAAGAGGTGAGCTAGCATAGCTACTCTCAGCCCAGGCTATGTCTGCGCCATCTGCTAATGAGCTTTTAGATAAGTTTTTAACAATGTACTCACCTGTATCTACTGCGCTACTTGCAACAGCATGGCGTAATAAGTTATTACCATTACATTCGACCGCATCGTATATATTACGAATTTTTACACGAGAACTTTTAAGTTTACTGCGTAAACGGTTTTTGTCGTCCGCTGCAATATACTCACAAATAGATACAGCTAATTGATCATCTGCATTTGCAGGTGCTGTATAAACAAATGAACCGGCTGTTATAGCAGCAATAACAACTAGCTTTGGTAATTTAAACATTGAAAACCCTTCCTGGTACTTTATTCTTATATTGATTGGTTAATATTGTACCAATCTACTAAGGTTTTCGCAATAATGTTATCGGTTTTTATATAAAGTTACGAATTTATAACTATGTTTATTTTTATCATCAGGCTGTTTACTTTCTTCACTTTTCACTTCCCAATTAGCTACTTTTTGATAATCTGGAAACTGAGTGTCACCTTTAACGTCTAAATCAATAAAGGTTAAATATAAACGATCTGTGCGTTCTAAAAATTGCTGATAGATATTTCCACCACCAATTATCATAACTTCTTCAACATCACAAACCAGCTCTAATGCAGCCTCCGGCGTTATTACAGCCTCAATACCTACAGCTTGATATTCGCTATTTCGAGTAATAATAATATTACGTCGACCTGGTAAAGGACGACCAATAGACTCAAATGTCTTACGCCCCATGATTACAGGTTTACCCGTAGTCACTTTTTTAAAATGCTGAAGATCGGCAGGTAAATGCCAAGGCATTTTATTATCTAGACCAATTACACGGTTATTTGCCATAGCGGCGATCATTGAAATTATCACACTAAATACCTAATACTTTATTACCAAACAAAGAAAAAGGAGCATAAGCTCCTTTTATATAATCAATTATAATTAACGCTCGTAGACTACTTCTACGTCGTAATCACTTTCATCCCAGTCGTCCCAATCATCATCGTCGCCTTTAGTGGCTTTTTTATGATAAGAGTCCCACTTAAACTCAACTTCTTCGTCTTCAATTTCAGCAAACTTCTCTTTCGGCATGCTATCTAGCAGCGTCATAATGTTGTGAATTAAAGGCTGAGTATTAAGTTTATTAATAGCTGAGATGCTATAAATATTTTCAGTTTCGCCTAGCTCTTCTGCAATTTTTTCACATAGAGCTTTTGCTTCGTCTTCCGGTAATAAATCTATTTTATTAAATACCAACCAACGCGGCTTCTCAGCTAATTTAGGGCTGTACTGATGTAACTCATTAATAATAGCAAACGCATTATCAATAGGGTTTGAACCATCAGCTGGCATTAGATCGATTATGTGTAATAACACACGACAGCGCTCTAGATGCTTTAAGAATTGTATTCCTAAGCCAGCACCGTCAGAAGCTCCTTCGATTAAGCCTGGAATATCGGCAATAACGAATGATTTATTAGCTTCAGGACGCACTACACCTAGGTTAGGTATAAGCGTAGTAAACGGGTAGTCTGCAACTTTAGGTCTAGCTGCAGATACGCTACGTATAAATGTAGATTTACCCGCATTTGGCAAGCCTAGCAAGCCTACATCAGCTAATAAAAGTAGCTCAAGCTTAAGGTTACGTACTTCACCTGGTGTACCCAACGTTTTTTGACGAGGTGCTCGGTTAGTGCTTGATTTAAAACGCGCATTCCCTAAGCCGTGGAAACCACCCTTTGCAACTAAAATTCTTTGACCATGTTGAGTTAAATCGCCAAGCCCTTCTTGTGTTTCAACATCCATGATACGTGTACCAACCGGTACCATAACAAATAAGTCATCAGCCTTTCTGCCAGTACAGTTACGACTACGACCATTTGTACCACGTTCAGCTCTGTGAAAGCGTTCAAATTGATAATCGATAAGGGTATTTAAGTTTTCATCAGCTTGTAGATAAACACTACCACCGTCTCCACCGTCACCGCCATCAGGTCCACCATCTGGAACATATTTTTCACGACGGAAAGACACGATGCCGCTGCCACCGTCACCAGCTTCTGCGCGAATTTCTACTTCATCTACAAACTTCATGATTACTCACTTTAGGGATTGGCTTGTTAATTTAACTATTATATACCGAAGTAGCCTTTAGAGCACACAACGAAAAAATACTTAGGTATATATTGCAAAAGAACTGAAAACAAAAAACCCCGCAAAGGCGGGGTTTTTTAACTACCTTACTGATTACTCAGTTACGATAGTTACGTATTTACGGTTTAAAGGACCTTTCTGTTCAAATTGAACTTTACCATCTGCTTTTGCGAAGATAGTGTGGTCTTTACCGATACCTACGTTTGTGCCCGGGTGAAAACGAGTTCCACGCTGACGTACAATGATGCTACCCGCTAGAACTGATTCGCCACCAAAACGCTTAACACCTAGGCGTTTGCTTTCTGAATCGCGACCGTTACGAGTACTACCAGCTGCTTTTTTATGTGCCATTTCTAAGTACCTCTAATTAAGCGCTAATGCCAGTGATTTTAACTTCAGTGAACCATTGACGATGGCCCATTTGATTACGAGAGTTTTTACGGCGTCTAAATTTAACAATTTTAATTTTTTCACCGCGACCGTGTGAAACAACCTCAGCTGTTATCTTGCCACCGTTTACGAACGGTACACCGATCTCAATCTTCTCACCATCAGCAACTAAAAGCACTGAATCAAATTCAACTGCCGCACCAGTTTCAACGTCTAATTTTTCAAGACGAATCGTTTGACCTTCAGTCACACGATGCTGTTTACCACCACTTTGGAAAACCGCGTACATAATTAACTCCGTCTGTGTGCCCTCAAATCGGCACAACTAAAATATTCTTCGATAGGGCGCGAAGTCTACGCTAATGCTAAAAAACAAGCAACCCTGTTTTGTAATTAAAAAGAATAAAAAGTAGCTACATTGAGGACAATTCATTATTTCCCCTATTTTATATTAATTAGCCTTTTTGCCAAGGGCTTTTTAGCTGTTAACTGAAATAAATTAATGCTTTTAAATATGAGCGCTGCGGTACAATTATTAAACTCAATAACGACTGGGTTTTGATTATCTATTAATCAAGTATCTTTGCTAATTAAGCCTCTATTAAGAACTTTAAAGGTGTTTTTTCAACGAATCGTCACAAAATATCGAGCTAGCCCTTTTTTTGTTGTACAATCTGCGCCGTTCACACATAAAAATTGGCTCGGAGATCAATGGATATACAAGCTATCCAGGCGTTAATCAAAAGCGATATGAATGACGTCAATCAACTTATACATGCGCAAATGCGCTCAGATGTGGCCTTAGTTAACCAACTAGGCTTATATATTGTAAACAGTGGTGGTAAACGTGTACGCCCAATGCTGGCTATTCTAGCGGCTAAAGCGCTTGGCTATCAGGGTAAAGATCACATAACGCTCGCAACTATTGTCGAATTTATTCATACAGCAACGTTACTACACGACGATGTTGTAGATGAATCAAATTTGCGACGAGGCACCCCCACAGCAAATGCTGAATTTGGTAACGCGGCAAGTGTGTTAGTTGGTGACTTTATTTACACTCGCTCATTTCAGCTAATGGTTGGTCTTGGTAAAATGCAAGTTATGCAGGTACTAGCCGATGCAACTAACATTATTGCTGAAGGTGAAGTGCTGCAACTTATGAATTGTAATGACCCTGATACAACTGAAGCAAGTTATATGCAGGTTATTTACTCAAAAACAGCTAAATTATTTGAAGCTGCAACGGGGCTTGCTGCCATTATAACAGAGCAAGACCAAGCAACTCTTAACGCATTAAATGCATACGGTATGCATTTAGGTACTGCGTTTCAATTGGTCGATGATGTACTTGATTACAATGCAGATGCCGACCAGTTAGGTAAAAACATTGGTGATGATTTAGCTGAGGGCAAACCAACGCTTCCACTTATTTATGCAATGCAACATGGTAACGAGCAGCAAACGCAGCTTATACGTGATGCTATTGAGCATAGTAATGGCATGGATCACTTAGATGATATTTTATCTGCGCTTAAACAGACTAATGCACTTGAATTTACAATGAAAAAAGCTGAAGTTGAAGCAGATAAAGCAATTGCATGTTTAGACTTTTTAGCTGAGTCTGATTATAAGCAGGCATTAATAAGCCTTGCTCGCATAGCGGTTGATCGCGACCACTAGCTTTAACACTTTATATTATGTGCATAAACTCCGAACAATAAAAAAGCCTGCAAATGCAGGCTTTTTTAATACTTGATTTAGGCTATTACGCCATGAAATCAACACCTTCTTTGATGTCTTTTTTCAATGTTTCAAGCATGTCATTTTTTGCTTTAGTTTCAAATGCGCTTAGCTCGCCGTAAGAAAGAATTTCTTCTACGCCGTTTTTACCTAAACGTACTGGATGTGCAAAGTATTCTGCATCGCCATTTTCAACAGCAACGTAAGCGTAATCTACAACGTCTTCACCTTGTAGGCCTTTAACTAAAGACATACAAAAACGTGCAGCAGCAGCACCCATTGATAATGTAGCAGAACCGCCACCAGCTTTAGCATTTACAACTTCAGTACCCGCATTTTGGATACGTGGAGTAAGTGCAGCAACTTCTTCATCAGTAAAGCTAACGCCTTCAACTTGAGAAAGTAAAGGAAGAATAGTTGTACCAGAGTGACCACCGATTACAGGAACTTTTACAGTCGCTACGTCAACGCCTTTAAGTTCAGCAACAAATGCTTCTGAACGAATCACATCAAGAGTAGTAATACCGAATACGCGTTTAGCGTCGTAAGTACCTGCTTTTTTAAATACTTCAGCAACAATTGGAACAGTGCCGTTTACTGGGTTAGTAATAATACCCACTAACGCTTTAGGACAGCTAGCAACAATGCCTTCTGCTAAAGTTTTGATGATGCCAGCATTTACATTAAATAAATCAGCACGATCCATACCTGGTTTACGTGGCATACCCGCTGGGATAAGAACGATATCAGAACCTTCAAGCGCTTTATTTAACTCATCAGCGCCAAAACCAGCTACTTTTACATCTGTTGGGATGTGAGAAAGGTCAACCGCAACACCTGGAACCACTGGTGCAACATCATAAAGTGATAATTCAGAACCAGCTGGTAAACCTGTTTTTAATAATAAAGACAACGCTTGACCGATACCGCCCGCAGCACCTAATACAGTAACTTTCATTGGAATTCTCCGTAATTTGAGGTAGGAAATACTTGTGGCACATAAGATAAAGAAATTAAGAGCTAAAAACAAATTTATCCTGCTTATTTTAAGTATATTTTCGACCATAGTCGTAAACTTATTAATTTAATAACCTCAAACTGGCAAGTTAAGTAAACAACTACTGCATAATTATTCATTATTGTGTAGAATTTACAGCATAAATAACAAAAAATGAATGTAGGCTATGCAACCACAAGATAAACAAGAAGCACTGGTAAAAGCATTTAAATCACTTTTAAAAGAAGAAAACTTTGGCTCTCAAGGCGAAATAGTTGACGCGTTAAAAGAGCAAGGCTTTGACAATATAAGCCAAAGTAAAGTATCGCGCATGCTAAGTAAATTTGGTGCTGTACGTACTCGTAATGCAAAACAAGAAATGGTTTACTGTTTACCTGCCGAAATGGGTGTACCAACAGCAAAGAGCCCGTTACGCCAATTAGTTATTGATATTATGCATAACGAAATGATGATCATTATTCGTACTAGCCCTGGCGCTGCACAATTAATAGCACGTTTACTTGATTCATTAGGCAAAGCAGATGGTGTATTAGGTACAATTGCAGGCGACGATACAATATTTATCGCTCCTGCAAAAATATCTGAAATAGACGTAACACTGGAGCGTGTACGACTTTTATTTGATAACGTTTAATAAATTAAGTAAAAGCTTAAAGCTGCTTTAAAAATCCTACTGAGGGTGCAAAAAAAGCAGAGCCCATATCGGCTTGAGTAAAATCAAGCCAATGGTCGTAGCACTCTCCTTCCCCAAGACGGCTTTTTAATACCTTTTCAAATGCAGTGCCTGTAGAGGCGCATGTTATAGATAACATTCCCTGCTCGTAAACATCACCGTAAGGCATACTTTGATTTAATAGTAGTGGTTGTCCGTTTTCATCTTTTAACTCGTTACGTACAGCATGAGAGGTCTCTAAAGCTGGTGTAATCAGTGTATTATCAAGGCGTGTTCGACCCATTATTTGTTCTTGTTCACTCAACGACAAATGCTGCCATACGCTTAAATCATGTTTATAACGCTGCACATGGATATAGCTGCCTTGATCTTCAAAACTCTCTGGTTTATTTATTAATGCCGTAGCACGCTTTTTTCTTCCAAGCGCAGTATCTCCACCATAAATAAAACCGTTAAAGTCTCGACCATCCAAAAAACGAAAGTTACGAATCTGCTCCACCAACTCTACATCAGGTGCAAATAGCTTTAAAATTTGCAACGCAAATAAATGATTAACGTCTTCTCGATCAGAACGTATTTGTACAAATAAATCGCATGGCTGAACACTCATAGAGTGATCGCTGTGATTTATATTTGGAAAGCTTTGTAATTCACTCGGGATATATTCAGGTAAAATATGCGGCCAATACTGCGCACCAATAGCAACCATACAAGACAACATTGATTCAGAAAACTGATCGCTAAATTCTTCTTCAATCGCATTCACTTGCTTTAGTTTTGCGCGCAGAGACTCATCTTGACCATCAAATACATTAAAAAATAAATGCAAACCGTGTAAGTTTGCTTCAGCACAAATCCCTGATTGCGCTTGCGCCATTGTTATTCCTTAGCTTATAAACAAATAAACACGGCGAATTAAAGTTAATTATAATTCGAAGAAATTCACCGTATGAGGTTTTATTTTTATTATAACCTGTTCATTTTGCTCAAATGACTGGCCATATTGTGCAGCAACTTCAATTTCTTGTTCTGCAATCACAACAGTGTAAACATAAGCAGAGCCAATAAAACGACTGTTTAATATTTCTGCCCGCTCGCTTTGTTTATCACTTGTGTTGTCGCTAATTAGCTCTATTTGATGAGGGCGAACATATATTTGCCCAACTCTTGCCTTGTGCTTATGTAAAACATCAGACTCGACTACACCAAATGGCGTTTTATATTCAGTTGCTGTTAATGCATTTGCGCTTAAGTATATGCCCTGACCCAGAAACTCTGCAACCTCCTTTGAACTTGGTGATGTAAAAAGCTGCTCTGGCGACCCTTGTTGCGCAATTTTACCCCGATGCATAATGGCAAGCGTATCTGAAAAAGCAAATGCCTCCTCTTTTGAATGCGTAACAAACACAGCCGATACTTGTTGGGTTTTAATAATTCGACGAATATCAGCAATTAATTCAAAGCGTACTTGCGTATCTACATTTGAAAAAGGTTCATCGAGTAATAGTAAACTTGGTTTGTAAGCAAGTGCGCGAGCAATCGCAACACGTTGTTGTTGACCACCAGAAAGTTGATGCGGGAACCTATCGGCACAACCAATTAAGTGCACGAGTTTAAGCATTTCATCAACGCGTTGCTGTTTTTGAGCTTTATTCATTTTACTTAGCCCAAATGCAATATTATTAGCAACAGTTAAATGAGGAAATAATGCATAATCTTGAAACATCATTCCTATATTACGGTGCTCTGGCGATACAAATGTTTGTCCATCGCTCACCAGCTTTGCATCTATAAATACACTGCCCTGCTTAGCTTCAATTAAACCAGCGATTGCTTTAAGTGTCGTGGTTTTTCCGCAGCCACTGGCTCCGAGTAAACACACAATTTCATCTTTACCAACCGTTAAATCTAAACCATGAAGCACCTGCGTGCCATTATAGTGATAGCTTACGCCTTGCAAAATTAAACTACTCATTTAGCTACGTTGCTCCATAGAACGATTAATAAAATACAAAGGAATAAACCCAACAACAACGATAAACAAGGCTGATACAGAAGCAAGCTCTAACTGCTCATCACTTACATATTGAAATACATGCGTAGCTAAACTCTCAAACCCAAAGGGCCTGAGTAATAATGCTGCTGGTAGCTCTTTCATACACTCAATAAATACAAGCAATGCTGCTGTAAGCAACCCTCGGCGTAATAAAGGTAAATGCACTAAGCGAAGCGTTTGCCCTTGGCTTTTACCCATTGACTGGCTTGCCATATCAAGTGATGGGCTAATACGTAAAAAACTCGATTCGATTGCACCATGTGCAATCGCATAAAAACGCACAACGTA
The DNA here is from genome assembly GCF_011378875.1 of Pseudoalteromonas sp. Z9A5. Lineage (NCBI taxonomy): Bacteria > Pseudomonadati > Pseudomonadota > Gammaproteobacteria > Alteromonadales > Pseudoalteromonadaceae > Pseudoalteromonas > Pseudoalteromonas sp. Z9A5. Next base: position 150,066 of record NZ_WTLC01000001.1, on the reverse strand, counting down.
AGCAATAATAATAGTGATAATACTGCCCGTAAGTAACAAACCTATATCAAGATTATAAGGCTCTAGTGCAACGTTAATAGAGTTCTCTAATAATGTGAACGGTAGTAATACTGCAATGGCAAGCACCGTACCAGGAAGCGCATAACCGGTGCTTGCTAAGCGCCCAGGTATAAGTGGATAAGTACTTTTAGATACCCGCTGATAAAACACAACCAATATACTTAAAAAAATTGTGACTAAGCTAACAATGCCAGCTACTTTTAAGCTTTGCCAAGCATAGCTAAAAAATTCAACATTCCATGCTTTGTCAAAATAAGTAATTGCATAACCTAAAAGAATTGCCACGGGCAACACAAAAGCAAGAAACAAAATAACACTACAAAAAGCAGTTGCTAGCCAAGCCGACTTACCTTTTAATATATAAAGGGATTCACTATTAACGCTTGATTGGCGCTCAAATACCGCTTGCTCGCGACGACTAAAACGCTCTGCCATTAATGCTAAAAATAATAGTAGCAGCATAACGCCTGATATTTTTGCGGCAGCTGTTAGTGAATAATACCCAAACCACGTGTCGTATACAGCCGTAGTTAATGTACTCACTGCAAAGTAGCTTACCGTTGCAAAGTCAGCCATCGTTTCCATACTAATTAGCGCTAAAGCCGCTACAATTGCCCCACGAGAGAGCACTAAGCTCACTCTAAAAAAACTTTGTCTAGGTGTAAGCCCCATCAATTGGCTTGCTTGTACTAACTTAAAGGATTGTTCTCGTAATGCGGTTTTAAAAATCAAATACAAATAAGGATAAAGCACTAAGGCAATCATCACCATCGCCCCCGGTAATGTGCGTATATCAAAAAACCAGTAATCGTTAGGAGACTGCCAGCCAAACCAGTCTCTAAGTGCTATTTGTATGGGTCCCGCGTAATCGAGTAAATCGGTATATACATAGGCAATAATATAGGTGGGCATAGCAAGGGGCAGCATAAGTGCCCATTCAAACTGTTTTTTACCTGGGAAGCTACAATACGCAGTAAGCCAACCAAGCGGCAATGCAATTGCACAACTGAGTAAACCCACGCCTAAAATAAGCAGTACAGTATTTGTTATATAATCCCAAAGCACAGTATTCCAAAGGTGAGTAAACACCTCTGAGTCGCCTTGTAAAGATTCAAAAAGAAGAAAAAACAACGGAGCCGACAATAATAAACCTGTCGACCACGCAAAGAGCTGCCATTTAGACAGCTTAAATTTATAAGTCATTAAAGATCGAACTTCACCTCATCAATCAGCTTAAGTGCCAACGGACGATATTTACTGATCTCATCCAGTGGTAAGCTGTCTTCCTTAAAGCTTCCCCAAGACGTAACCAAACTTGATAATTCAACACCAGCCTTAACCGGATACTCCATATTAAGCGAGGCATACATGTTTTGTGCTTTATTGTCGGTCATATACTCTATGAGTTTCAAGGCATTTTCGGCGTTTTTTGCATACTTTGTAATAACAGCGCCAGAAACATTTATATGCGAACCACGATTTGTTTGATTAGGAAAATTAATATTTACCGCTTCAGCCCATGATTTTTGTTCGTCATCTTGCAACATTTTGCCAAGGTAATAACTATTACCTAACGCTAAGTTACATAATCCCTCTTTAACAGCCTTTACCTGAGCACGGTCATTACCTTGAGGTTTACGCGCTAAGTTACTTTTAACACCTTCAAGCCACGTTTTAGTCTCAGCTTCACCGTGATGGGCAATCATTGATGCAACAAGCCCTAAGTTATACGGATGCTTACCTGAGCGAGTGCAAATTTGCCCTTTGTATTTAGGATCAGCTAAATCTTCATAGGTAAGCTCTGGTAATTTTCCTACACGTTCTTTTGATGAATAAACATTTCGTACACGTTTTGTTAGCGCAATCCACTGCCCATCCCCATCACGAAAAGCAGCAGGAACATTTTCATTTACGCTATCACTCTTTATAGTTTGCGTTAAATTTAGGTCTTCTAACTGAATAAGCGCACTAAAATTAGAGGTTAAAACCAAATCGGCTTTACTGTGTTTTCCTTCGCGTTTAACACGCTCAATTAGTCCTTTATTAGCAAAAACAACATTGGTTTTAATACCTGTTTGTTTTGTAAAATCGTCTAAAATTGGCTGTATTAAATACGGTTGACGAAAAGAGTAAATATTAACGACATCATTTGCAAAGGCAGGTACCGATACAACTAACCCTAATACGGTAGCGAGTGTTTTTTTCATTACTTCACCTAAATAATAACTATTATCAAATAATTCTATCGTGATCAGCAATAAAGTGCACACTTTAAATAATTGTAAACAGATAAAAGCGTCCAAAAAGGAAATGCCGTGTAAGAGATCTCTCACGGATATGGCAGCTAATGAGTAAAAAGCTATACAAAAAACCAGCATAAAACCAGTAAGCCATTATATTTAAAGGTTTTATTTATTTTTGCTATTGAGTAAATACAAATTAAATGCAGTTTATGTCCTACTTTAGTTGCCTAAGCTCTTTATAATTACCACATCAAGCAAGCAATGATGCTTATCGAGTAAATGGAAATGGATTACTTACTCGAACAACCAATGATTAGGTTACTAAGGACAGAACGGATTTTAGGACAGGCTCTGGATGAGTATCGCAATGGAATGTTGCACAAAGGATAGCGTTAGGAAGACGCGAAAAGGATAACAACACGGGTTAAGTTGTTTAACAGGATGTTGAAGGAATACACGGACAGGCCTTTAGAGGTAACACAATGGATTTGTTAAAAATGGATGCACTTGGAAGTGCAATATAAGGATTTGGTAATAGTATTTACCCTACAGGATGTTTAGGAATAAAGGATACAGGCCCGGATTGGTCTACATTACATAGAACTAAAAAGTAATATAGTAATAAACATGGATTAGTAAAAATTGGAGTTGATTAAGTTCAATTGCAGGATGCAGAAAATTAGAAGATTCCGCAAGCGCGTTCTAGAAATAGAGCGCGCTTTTCTTCATTTAAAACACAACGCACAACACTCTACACATGCCGTAAAAATAAAGTTATAAAAAATAGCTAAACTACTTAAGCACTCTGCCGATATGTAAGCATAGCTTCGTTAATAACTCACAGGTATGTGCTTAAAATTCAACTACAGCAATTCAGCTGATATTTCTAAAATAAATTCGCTAGAGCAACTACAATCAGTTGGATCTTTTGACGATTACTTAGTAAAGAAAAACCCATATCAAACATTATTGAACACTCAATACTATGATTTTTTGAATATGTCTTTAAATGAGTTTAAAAATATTATTAACGTAATAATTAACTTAGAAAGTGACATAAGAACAAAAAAATATGGCAGCTACGCAAGAGTCGACCCCTTTGGTTACCAACTTAATAAAGTCGCTAATGCTATAAAAAACACTCGTTTTGTAGGCAAGCTTAATATTTGCGATTATTTTTTTAAAATAACCGCGAGCACTAATCAAATGAAACTAGATGGGTTTGATTCGTCTACTGAAGTTCATACAAATTTAAGTAGCATATACGAAACCGTAGCACAGCTTACTTCTGAGCTGGGGTTTAAAGCAATTCAACGAAAAGCTAAATTTCACCTAGGTCAATAGCCTGTAAATACATAGCGTCAAACTAAACAGACAGTGGTCGACCCTTATTTCGCTTACCTAATAAATAGGCATCACGAAACTTAATAAAATGCTGCTCTAATTTTGAAGATGCATCCATTTCGCCCGCAAGAGCCAATACCATAATAGCAACTTCTGCAGTACCTAATTGATGCGCATGAGGGGCAACACGTAAACGGTAATCTGATAACTTATCAGCAGTAACAGAAAGTACAGGCAAGTTATCTAAATAAGGACTTTTACGAATCATTTTTTTGGCTTCACGCCAAGTACCATCCAAAAAGATAAATAAAGGTTTTTTACCTTCTTCAATATTCACTTCTGTAATTGCTCTACCCTCTTCTATATCTTCAGCCGGAAACACAACCAATGGCTGATATTGTGAATCGCTAATCAAAGCTAAAAGAGCTGGGTTAGGATCTGTTCTATCCCATCTAAATGCATGGTTATCGGGTACTATTTCAGCAATTAAGCGCCCTGTATTAGAAGGTTTAAAACTTTCATTGTGATACATCAGTAAGCATACCGCTGCTTTACAATCTGCATGCTCAACACCTTCACAAATACAGTAATGCTTAGCTATTAGGCATTGCTCACAGCGATCCATTTTTGCGCCTCGAGCATTAAACTCACGACGTGATTCACTTATTTGTTGAGCGCGTAATGCTAAAACTGAGTTTTTCACTGTATTTACCTTCAATTAATTAAGCGCGCATTGTAACGACTTATCGCTATTTAATCTTATATTTATCTAGTTTGAATTTGAGAATAGTTTGTTTTAAAAATTATTCATCTATTAACACTATGACGACTAACTCACACAGCTAAGCTAAGCTAAAAATAGGCATAAAAAAACCCAACCTAAGTTGGGTTTTTCAAACAAACGCTAAAAAGCTAAATTACTTCTTTTTTGCTTTTTTGTTTGGTAAGTCAGTGATCGACCCTTCAAAAATTTCAGCTGCAAGACCAATAGATTCGTTAAGTGTTGGGTGAGCATGAATAGTAAGCGCTAAGTCTTCGCCATCAGCGCCCATTTCAATACCTAAACCGATTTCGCCAAGCATTTCGCCCGCGTTAATACCAATCATAGCACCACCGATTATACGGCCACTTTCTTTATCAAAGATAAGTTTAGTAGAACCCTCAGTACGAGATGATGCAATAGCACGACCAGAAGCTGCCCATGGGAATACCGCAGTTTCAATTTTTAAGCCTTGCTCTTTTGCTTCTTTCTCAGTAACACCTACCCAAGCGATTTCTGGGTCAGTATACGCAATCGAAGGAATACATTTAGGGTCGAAGAAATGCTTCTGACCAGAAATAACTTCTGCAGCAACATGACCTTCATGAACCGCTTTATGCGCAAGCATAGGTTGACCAACTAAATCACCAATTGCAAAAATATGGCTTACGTTAGTACGTAATTGCTTATCAACATTAATAAAGCCACGCTCATCAACATTTACGCCCGCTTTTTCAGCATCAAGTAAGTTACCGTTCGGAGTACGACCAACTGCAACAAGTACTTTGTCGTAGCGAACTGGTTCTGCTGGTGCGTTTTTACCTTCAAACGTTACGTATAAGCCGTCTTTTTTAGCTTCAACGCCAACAACTTTAGTTGAAAGCATTACGTTGAATTTTTTGCTTACGTATTTTTGGTAAATTTTGATAATGTCTTTATCAGCTGCTGGAACTAATTGGTCAGCAAATTCTACAACGTCAATTGCAGAACCTAGCGCACGGTAAACCGTACCCATTTCAAGACCGATAATACCACCACCAAGTACAAGTAGTTTTTCTGGTACGTCTTTAAGCTCTAATGCGCCAGTAGAATCAATTACACGGTCATCTTGTGGGATGAAAGGTAAGTTAACTGGTTTAGAACCTGCTGCAATAATCGCGTTATCAAACGTGATAGTTGTTGCGCCATCTGCGCCTTCAACTACTAAAGTATTGCTGCCAGTAAATTTACCGTAACCAGATACAACTTTAACTTTACGCATTTTAGCCATACCGTCTAGCCCGCCAGTTAACTGGCCAACTACAGAATCTTTCCAAGAACGAACTTGGTCTAAATCTATTTTTGGTGCGCCAAAAGTAACACCGTGAGATGACATTTCAGCTGCGTCATCAATCACTTTAGCTACGTGTAAAAGTGCTTTAGAAGGAATACAACCAACATTAAGACATACGCCGCCTAATGTTTCACGAGATTCTACTAATGTAACTTCTAAGCCCAAGTCAGCAGCACGGAAAGCCGCAGAATAACCACCAGGACCACCGCCTAGTACAACAACTTGAGTTTTTAATTCGTTGCTCATGCTTTTACCTTAATTGTTTGAACGGGACACTGCCCTAAAATTTAACTGCCATGTTTCTGCAAGGCAGAAAGAGTGAGCAGCGCACAAAGTGATGCAATTCGTACAAAGATTGTATCATTGCAAATGGTAAAAATCCCAGCTAAAAACAACTGGCTGGGATTTGATTCTATTTATTATCTAACGATTACATCACCAATTGGCGAATATCGCTCATGTAACTTGCAAGAGTCACAGTAAAGCGTGCAGCAAGTGCTCCGTCAATAACCCTATGGTCGTATGACATAGACAGCGGAACCATTAGTTTTGGTTCAAACTCTTTGCCATTCCATTTAGGTTTCATTTCAGACTTAGACACACCTAAAATAGCCACTTCTGGTGCATTAACAATCGGCGTAAATGCCGTACCGCCAATACCGCCAAGGCTAGAAATAGTAAAACAACCACCTTGCATATCAGACGATGTAAGCTTACCGTCACGTGCTTTAACAGATACTTCCATTAATTCGCGTGATAGTTCAATAATGCCTTTTTTATCAACATCTTTAAACACCGGTACAACTAAACCGTTTGGCGTATCAACTGCAACACCAATGTTAATGTACTTTTTAAGGATTAAGCTTTCGCCGTCTTCAGAAAGCGATGAGTTGAATTTTGGAAATTCAGCAAGCGCTTTTGCAGCTGCTTTCATTACAAACACAAGTGGTGTAATTTTAACACCCAGCTTTTTCTTCTCGCTAAGCACATTTTGCTCTTTACGGAATACTTCAAGGCTTGTGATATCAGCTTCGTCAAACTGTGTAACATGTGGGATTTGCACCCAGTTACGGTGTAAGTTTTTGCCTGATAGCTTTTGAATACGAGACAGCTTTTGCTCTTCAATTTCGCCAAACTTAGCAAAATCAACTTTAGGCCATGGAATAAGACCAAGCTCGCTACCACCCGCGCTACTACCTGCTGATAATTGACCAGACTCAACTTGCTTAACTAAGTTTTTAACGTAGTTTTGCACGTCTTCTTTAACTATACGGGCTTTGCGACCAGTGCCTTTAACGTTAGCTAGGTTAATACCAAACTCACGCGCTAAACGGCGAACAACAGGTGATGCATGAGCATACGCGCTATTTTCTGTGAAGCTTTCATTACTTGCTTTTGCAGGTGCTGCTTGAGCCGGTACCGACTCAGTTTTAGCCGCTGCTGCAGGTGCCGATTTTTCAGCGGGTGCAGATGCTGCTACTGGCGCGCTGCCTGCAACTTCAAATACAAAAATTAATGAACCAGTCGATACTTTATCGCCAGCGGCTACTTTAATTTCTTTAACTGTACCTGCAAATGGAGCTGGTACTTCCATTGCAGCTTTGTCGCCTTCAACGTTTAAGATTGATTGATCTTCTTCAACCGTATCGCCAACTGCAACCATAATTTCAGTTACTTCAACTTCATCGCCACCAATATCAGGTACATTAACTTCTTTAGTACTAGGTGCTGCGTTTGCTGTTGAGCTAGCTGCTGGCGCTTCTACAGGAGCCGACTCTTTAGCCGGTGCTGCAGATTCACTTCCTGCTACTTCAAAAACAAATACTAATGAGCCTGTTTTAACTGTATCGCCAGCGGCGACTTTAATTTCTTTAACTATACCGGCAAATGGAGCAGGTACTTCCATTGCTGCCTTGTCGCCTTCAACGTTTAAGATAGATTGCTCTTCTGAAACGGTGTCGCCAACAGCAACCATGATTTCAGTTACTTCAACTTCATCATCGCCAATATCTGGTACGGTTACTTCTTTAGTTGAAGAACCTGTAGAAGCAGCAGGTGCTGCCTCTTCAGATTTAGCTGGAGCAGCGGCTGATGCTTTTTCTTCACCAGTGCTTTCACTCTCGCCTTCAAACAAAAATACTAAAGAGCCAGTTGTAACGGTGTCGCCAACGTTTACTTTAATCTCTTTCACTGTACCCGCTTGTGAAGCAGGTATTTCCATTGATGCTTTGTCGCCTTCAACATTAAGTAATGATTGGTCCACATCTACTTTGTCGCCAACGCTTACTAATATTTCGGTTACTTCTACTTCGTCGTCACCAATATCTGGTACTTTAATTTCAATACTCATTGCAAACCTCTTATGCGTACAGTGGGTTAAGTTTGTTAGTGTCGATGTTGAACTTTTTAAGTGCTTCAACAACTACTGACTTCTCAACTTCACCGCGTTTAGCAAGTTCAGATAACGTAGCAACAACAACGTAGCCCGCGTTAACTTCAAAGTGACGACGTAGGTTTTCACGGCTATCAGAACGACCGTAACCATCTGTACCTAACACTTTGTAGTTGCTGCTTGGAATAAATGAACGCGCTTGTTCTGCGTAGTTTTTCATGTAATCCGTTGCTGCAACAGTCACAGAGTCGTTTAATACGCTTGTGATGAATGCTGTTTTTTGCTCGCCTTCAGGGTTAAGCATATTGAAACGTTCAACATCTTGACCTTCACGCGTTAATTCGTTGAAAGACGTAACAGAGAACACGTCAGACGCAATGCCATACTCTTCGCTTAGAATCGTAGCGGCTTTACGTACTTCAGTCATAATAGTACCTGAGCTTAATAGCTGTACGTTGGCTTTTTTACCTTCGTAACTTTCAAGCTTGTAAATACCCTTACGAATACCTTCTTCAGCGCCTTCTGGCATAGCTGGTTGATGGTAGTTTTCGTTCATAAGCGTTAGGTAGTAGTAAATATTTTCTTGGTCATCACCGTACATACGACGAATACCGTCTTGTACAATAACAGCTACTTCAAACGCGTAAGTTGGGTCATATGAAATACAGTTAGGAACCGTATTAGCAAGAATATGACTGTGACCATCTTCGTGTTGCAAGCCTTCACCATTTAGCGTTGTACGACCCGCAGTAGCACCTAATAAGAAACCACGTGCTTGTTGATCGCCCGCCATCCATGCCATGTCGCCAACGCGTTGGAAACCAAACATAGAGTAGTAAATGTAGAATGGGATCATTGGTAAATCGTTAGTGCTGTATGAAGTTGCAGCAGCAACCCATGACGACATTGCACCTAACTCATTAATACCTTCTTGAAGCACTTGCCCTGATACAGTTTCTTTATAGTAAGAAACAATATCACGATCCTGTGGTGTATAGTTTTGACCATGCGGGTTATAAATACCGATTTGACGGAATAAACCTTCCATACCAAATGTACGCGCTTCATCGGCAATAATTGGTACGATGTTTTTACCAATGCCTTTATCTTTTAATAAGATATTAAGTGCACGAACAAAACCCATAGTCGTAGAAATATCACGTTTTTGCTCTTCAAGTAGCGGCTTAAACGCGTCTACCTCTGGCAACGTAAGTTTTTCACTAAAACGTGGAATACGCTTAGGTGTATAACCTTTAAGTTCATCACGACGAGCATGTAGGTATTTATACTCAGGTGAACCTTCTTCAAGCTCTAAATAAGGTAGTTCTGCAAGTTGCTCTTCAGATACTAAATCGTCAAGACCAAGGCGTGAACGTAAATGTGCAACATGCGACATGTCCATTTTTTTCACTTGGTGCGCAATGTTTTTACCTTCAGCTGCTTCACCCATGCCGTAACCTTTTACAGTTTTAGCAAGAATTACAGTTGGACGACCTTTAGTGTCTTCTGCTTTTTTAAATGCAGCAAATAATTTTGATGACTCATGACCACCACGCTTAAGCGCGAAAATTTCGTCATCTGTCATATCAGCAACAAGTGCTGCTGTTTCAGGGTAACGACCAAAGAAGTTTTCACGTACGTACGCGCCATCTTTGGCTTTATATGTTTGGTAATCGCCATCCACAGTTTCGTTCATTAACTGTAGTAATTTACCCGTTGTGTCTTTAGCTAGAAGAATATCCCAGCCGCTGCCCCAAACCAGTTTAATTACGTTCCAGCCAGCGCCTTTAAACAAGCCTTCTAGCTCTTGAATAATTTTACCGTTACCCATAACTGGGCCATCTAAACGCTGTAAGTTACAGTTAACTAAGTAACAAAGGTTATCTAGTTTTTCACGTGCAGCAAAAGAAATAGCACCACGTGATTCTGGCTCATCCATTTCACCATCACCTAAAAACGCGTATACACGTTGGTTTTTAGTATCTTTTAAGCCACGACCATCTAAGTATTTTAAGAAGCGCGCTTGGTAAATAGACGAAATAGGACCTAAGCCCATTGATACCGTAGGGAACTGCCAAAATTCAGGCATTAACTTAGGGTGTGGGTACGATGGTAAACCTTCGCCATCAACTTCTTGGCGGAAGTTATCTAGTTGTGCAGCCGATAAACGACCTTCAACAAATGCACGTGCATAAATACCAGGAGAAATATGACCTTGGTAATAAACTAAGTCACCACCGTCTACATCATTTGGTGCTTTAAAAAAGTGGTTAAAACACACTTCATAAAATGCAGCAGATGATTGGTAAGACGCCATATGACCGCCTAAGTCGAGATCTTTTTTCGATGCACGTAGAACGATCATAATCGCGTTCCAACGTATGATCGAACGAATACGGCGCTCAAGGTTTACATCACCTGGGTAAGCCGGTTCTTGATCTACAGGAATAGTATTAACGTAGTTCGTGGTAATACCCGTTGGCATATCAACGCCGTCTAAACGGGCTTGCTCTAACACTTGCTCAAGTAAAAACTGAGCTCGTTCAACACCTTCTTCGCGCACAACTGATTCAAGAGCTTGTAACCACTCTTGTGTTTCTAGCGCGTCTACGTCAATTTTATTGACTTCAGACATATGGAGGTTTCCTTATGTTTAAAATACGAATGTTTAATTTAATATCACTGTTACTTAATTTTGTGTGTTCAAAGTAGCAATGTACTAGCTTAATTTTGTTTGGTGCGTCTTAAACTACGTTCAATTCGCGAATGTTCTTTTCCCGCTTCAAGTAATGCTTCTTCTATAAACGCTAAATGCGCATTACTTGCTAAACGGGCTTGTTCTGGATTACCGTCAATAACGGCATCCATTAATAAACGCCGGTGCTGGGCTAACTGACTGCTAATATCTGACTTTTTTAATAGAACAGTTAAATTTTGCAATACATTTTGCTCAAGTAGCGCTTTCATGCCTCTTACTAAATGCAGTAACACCACATTATGCGAGGCTTCTGCCACGCTAAAGTGAAATGCATTAATTGCTTTTGCTTTTTGCTGTAAATCATCATTAACTAGGGCAATTTTATCAAAGCTTTCTTTCACTTTGCTAAAATCGTTGCTGGTCCCGCGCAGTGCTGCGTAGTAAGCAGCAATCCCTTCTAATGCATGACGAAATTCAAGTAAATCAAACTGCGACTCAGGGTGTTTACTAATCAAATCAAAAAGTGGATCAGTAAGCCCTTCTTCGAGCTGATTTTTTACAAACGTGCCGCCACCTTGGCGACGCGTAACTAAACCTTTTGCTTCTAACTTTTGAATTGCCTCACGCAGTGACGGGCGAGACACTTCAAATTGCTTTGCTAGTTCACGCTCTGGTGGCAACTTTTCACCTGGTGCTAACGAGCCTTCAAGAATCATATTCTCAAGTTGCTGTAAAATAACATCAGATAATTTTGCTGCTTTAATCTTTAAAGACATGAATCAACGTCCGCGTTGTATAAATACCAAGAGCCCGTAAAACGTGGCTTTGAGTTGGATGACTTACCCAAAAGGTAAATTGGTCATACCAAAATTTTACAATAAGGTATCAAAAACCCTAATAGCTGTCAATTTACAGTATATTTGTATGATCAGAGCAGCGTAACGCATTTTGAACGAAGATTAAACAATACACAATTAGGTATAAAAAAGAGAGTGAAAACAAAGATGTTTACAATTGGTCTGACCAGAGGTATTTAGAGTTTTAGCTCTATTTTATGCATTTAAAATCTAACAAAAAATAATTAAGTTTAAATACAATTACTGAAGTACCTTTTTATAATAAAGGCACTCCAGTTTAAGTATTATTAAAATAGTTATGACACCGCGCCAAATAAAGTAAGCAATGCAATAAGTACTAAATAAAATAGCACGTTGCGCTTTACCAACTTAATCATGCATGTGGCTTCGTAAGTACAACCATAATAACGTTTCTCTACTTGTTCAGCAGCTAAAGCAGTGCAAGTAACAACTTTTCTATTTGGGCTGGTAAAATCAAGTACATAATGCAGCCAACAACTTGTGCCTTTATTAAAGTTGCCAATAACTAAATATCCAAAGCTTGTAATACGTGCAGGTAACCAATCAAGCCAAAATAACAGTTTATGTATTAGCTTAAAGCGTTTTGCAAATACAACTTTGTGATCTTCTCTAACTAAATCAGCAAACGTACGCACTAATGCATACAACACAGCACCAGGAGCGCCTAGTACCACAAACCAAAATATAACCGCGCAGTAAAATCTAAAATTAACCCACGCTAATGTTTGCCCAAAGGTTTCGCCGTTATCTTCGCCTTGCATATGCTTTTGCCCAATTTGTAAAGCATATAACGATGCCGCAGTTCCGTCATCGCGTGTTAATGCATTTAAGTACGACTTATATAAAGCACGTTGTTTAGCACAACCAAAGCATACTAATAACACCGCTACATTAATACCTAGCTGCCATAATACAAAATCAGATAAGCAATAAATAAACGCCATAGCAATAACAGGTAATATTAACCAAATTAAAAACCCAGGAACCGAACAAAACAAGCCTTTATCGGCAAGTAATTTAGTAGAGCGTTTTAAGTAACCATTTGCGTAATAACTTATTTGCCAATAGTTTGAGCGAGCACCTAAACGCTCAAGTATTAATGCAATTATTATAGAAACCAAAATCATTGTAGTTACTCTCTTAACTTGATTGCTCAAGCATATTAAAAAACAATTGCCAATTAAAGCTATTACCAGGATCGGTTTTTCGCCCTGGTGCTATATCGCAATGCCCAACAATACGCGAAGCGGTAATTTTAGGATAGCGCAGCATTATTGACCCGCTAATACGAGTTAACGTTTTGTATTGCGCTAAAGTATAAGGTGTAGTGTCGGTACCCTCAAGTTCAATACCAATACTAAAGTTATTACAAGCGGGCTCGCCATTAAACTCAGATAACCCTGCATGCCAAGCACGCTTATTAAAAGGTACATATTGAATAAGCTCACCGGTGCGTTTAATAAAGCAATGCGCCGACACCCTAACTCCCTCTAAACTAGTAAAGCTTGAATGTGCACTGCAGTTAATATTGCCCATAAATAAATCATCAACAAACGACGTACCAAACTGCCCCGCCGGTAGAGAAATATTATGTATAACCAATAATGAAATATCTACGTTAGTAGGGCGTTCATCAAAATGATTACATCCACGCTTTACTACATTGCGTACCACGCCATTTAAATCTATTTTCATAATGCTTTTATAATGTTTTTTATAATATAAGTACAAAAAATGTATAACGCGATGCTAAAGGATTTAAAAAAATAATGATAGTAATGAGCGAGGTATAAAACCTCACCTACAAACAACTCAAAACCATACGTAAGTAAAAATACTCCAAGTTTATATAAGCCCAACCTGTAGGTGCGAATTTACTTCGCGCTTGTTATTAATACCGGCCATGTTGCCCACATCGCTCATACATCTAATTTAAGCACTTTAAAAGCGAGGTATAAAACCTCACCTACAACAACTCAAACCCGCACATAGGCAAAAATATTCCAAACTTATATAAGCCCAACCTGTAGGTGCGAATTTACTTCGCGCTTGTTATTAATATCAATCACGTTGCCCACATCGCTCATACATCTAACTTAAGCAACCAAAAAGCGAGGTGTAAAACCTCACCTACAAACAACTCAAGCCCGCACATAGATAAAAATACTCTAAGCCTATATAAGCCCAACCTGTAGGTGCGAATTTACTTCGCGCTTGTTATTAATACCGATCACGTTGCCCACATCGCTCATACATTTAACTCATGCAACCAAAAAGCGAGGTATAAAACCTCACCTACAAATCCCCCATAAACACACACCGATGAAATTTATTTCACGCCAATAAATAAACCAACCTGTAGGTGCGAATTTACTTCGCGCTTGTTATTCATGCCACTTACATTATCTATATCACTCACATATCTAACTTAAGCACCTAACTACAACACCTCAAAGCGAGGTATAAAACCTCACCTACAAATAATCCAAAACCACCACCAACTAAAAATCATTCCACGCCAACGTATAAATTAACTTGTAGGTGCGAATTTACTTCGCGCTTGTCAATTATACCATTCACGTTTTCCATATAACGCATCTAACTCAAACACCCTAAAGCGAGGTATGAAACCTCACCTACAAATAACCCAAAATACACACCGATGAAATTTATTTCACGCCAATAAATAAACCAACCCGTAGGTGCGAATTTACTTCGCGCTTGTTACTCATGCCACTTACATTATCTATATCACTCACATACCTAACTTAAGCACCTAACTACAACACCTCAAAACGAGGTGTAAAACCTCACCTACAAATACCCTATAAACACACCGATAAAAATTTATTCTACGTCAATATATAAACCAACCCGTAGGTGCGAATTTACTTCGCGCTTGTTTAACTTTTTACTTAAAAGCCAATCGCTTCTCTTTCTTTTATAAACATAGTAAAATTTAACTAATTTATTAACGCTTATGAGCTTTTATTATGCCTATCCCGCACTCTTTAGTTAGCCAACTTGTCACTCTTGCACTCGACGAAGATCTAAATTATCAAACAGCTCAAAACGGCGATATTACCGCGCAGCTTATCCCTCAGAGCGAGCAAGCAAACGCAAAAGTAATTACCCGCGAAGACTGCGTATTTTGTGGAAAAGACATAATCCTCGAAGTATTTAAACAAGTAGACCCAACCGTAAAAGTAAATGTATTAATAAACGATGGCGATACAGCCCTAGCCAATAGCACTTTATTTACAGCAACAGGATCTGCACGATCTATATTAACAGCCGAGCGAACTGCACTTAATTTTGTACAAACACTCTCTGGCACTGCAACCACTACGGCGCATTATGTAAAAGAATTAAGTGGTACTTCAACCCAGTTGCTCGATACCCGTAAAACCATACCGGGTTTGCGCGCTTTACAAAAATACGCAGTAAAATGTGGCGGCGGTGCAAACCACCGTATAGGCTTATTTGACGCATTTTTAATTAAAGAAAACCACATAGCAGCGTGTGGCGGCATTACTAACGCAGTTGCTCAAGCTAAAGCTAATCACCCAAATAAACCGGTTGAAGTAGAAGTTGAATCGCTTAATGAGCTTAAACAAGCCATTGATGCAGGTGCCGACATAATCATGCTCGATAACTTTAGTGTTGAACAGATTAAACAAGCGGTTATTTTAACCAACAAACGCGCAAAAATTGAGGTTTCGGGCAACATGACACTCGATATACTCAAAACTTATTCGCAAGCGGGTGTTGACTTTATATCAAGTGGAGCGTTAACAAAAAACTTACAATCGATAGATTTATCCATGAGATTCGAATAAAAAAAATACGATTACAAATTTCTGACAATTCTAATACGTTGACAACGAGCATAAAAAGGCATTTAATAGCACGAAAGGATGAATTGTAACATTTTGTTAATTAATGTGTGTGTTTAATTAAAAAACACGTGCTAAATAGTAAGCAATAATGGTAGACTCATCCTGTTGGTCTATTTTATTTATAAAGTTAAGCTTAAATAACTAGTTAACCCTTTTATTTTAAATGTGTTTTAAAATATTTTTTAGTAAATATGTTAAAAATACAGATGAAACGGAAGTAACTTATCTTTTTATAGCTATACTTTACCGACTTGTTTACTGCTTAACAGTTGGAAAAGTGAAAGCAATATAAATAAGTGCAACATATAATAGTGAATTCACATCTAGCTTTTGTGTTTCATACCCTAAAGCTAAAAGTGCAATAAAAATTAATTTTAAGTAAAACTGTAAAATTAATAGATTAAAGTAAGTTAGGCATTCTCGCCGCTTATACTATTATTTTACAACATCTATCCTTTAGGAGAGGAAACATGAAAACAATGACTCAAAAACAACAGGGTTTCACCCTAATTGAATTAATGATTGTAGTAGCAATCATCGGTATTCTTGCTGCTGTAGCATTACCTGCGTATCAAGATTACACTAAACGCGCCCATGTAAGCGAAGGTATTAACTTAGCCGCGTCTGCAAAAACTGCTATTACCGAGTACTACACCTCTCAAGCTGTTTTACCTTCAACAAACGCTTTAGCAGGACTACCTGACAAAGCAACAATAAAAGGTAATGCTGTAACCTCAGTTGAAGTCGGAACTGATGGCGTTATAACAGTTATATTCAATTCAAAAGTTGATGATGGAAAAACTTTAGTTCTTGTTCCAGATGTTACAACTAATGTAGGCAGTATAAGCTGGAGTTGTAATACAGGTACTGTTGATGATAAATATCTACCTGCAAACTGCAGATAATGTATAGTTGTTTATTGGTATAAATAAAAAGCTGGGTAACTTTGTTACCCAGCTTTTTATTTTAAAACTGACATATGAGTTTACTTCATGGTAAAAAAAAATGGCAATAAAGAACTAGACACATTTATATGGGTTGGAGTTAGTGCTAGAGGTAAACGCCTTGATGGAGAGCTTACAGGCTCAAGTATTGCATTAGTAAAAGCCCAGCTTCGAAAGCAAGGTATCACTCCTTCTCAGGTAAAACGTAAACCAAAACCTTTATTTGGTATTGAGAATAAGCAGAAAATCACACCAAAAGATATCGCACTTGTTACTCGTCAAATAGCTACCATGCTTATGGCTGGTGTACCATTAATCCAATCAATAGAAATGATTGGCTCTGGCTCGACCAATAAAAGTGTTTCAAAGCTAATGAAAAAGATTGGTGATGAAGTAAAAGCAGGTCAGCCACTTTCGGCATCACTTAGAAAACACCCTCGTTATTTTGATGACTTATATTGCGATTTAGTTGCCTCGGGCGAGCAATCTGGAGCGCTTGATAGAATTTTTGATCGTGTTGCAATATATAAAGAAAAATCTGAAGCACTAAAATCAAAAATTAAAAAAGCAATGTTTTACCCTATTGCGGTATTAGTAGTTGCCGTTATTGTTACTTCTATTTTACTTATATTTGTAGTCCCGCAATTTCAAGACATTTTTAATGGTTTTGGTGCACAACTCCCTGCATTTACCTTATTTGTGATTGGTATATCAGAGTTCATGCAAAAATATTGGTGGGTAGCGCTTATTGCTGTTATTGCATTTGGTTATGCTTTTAAAGAGGCTAAGCTCAGGAGCTTAAAGCTGCGAGATGCAACGGACAGAGCAGTCCTTAAACTGCCTGTAATCGGTATGATTTTAAACAAAGCCGCAGTTGCACGCTATGCAAGAACGCTTTCGACCACCTTTGCTGCCGGTGTACCACTGGTTGATGCACTAGATTCTGCTGCAGGAGCATCAGGCAACGCGGTGTATCGATATGCTATTTTAGATATAAAAGCAGAGGTTAGCTCGGGTAACCAAATGAACTGGGCAATGCGTAACTCTAGAATATTCCCCGATATGGTGATTCAAATGGTAGCAATTGGTGAAGAGTCAGGTTCTTTAGATGGTATGCTTGAAAAAGTAGCCACTATTTACGAGCAAGAAGTGGATGACGCAGTAGATGCCTTGTCTAGCTTACTAGAACCATTAATTATGGCCGTACTTGGTGTGTTAGTCGGTGGTTTAATTATTGCTATGTACTTGCCTATTTTCGAATTAGGTTCTGTTGTTTAATTTTTTATTATTACGTCATCTATTTAATTATTTGGTTTTTATATGCAAAGTATTATCGATTTAATGCAAAGCCAATTGTGGTTTTATTTAACCACGGTTGGCTTAGTAAGTTTATGTGTAGGCAGTTTTTTAAACGTGGTAATTTATCGGTTACCACTCATGATGCAACGAGAATGGCAAAGTGAATGTCGTATATTATTAGAAGATGAGCTAAAAGCTAATGTAGCCAATGTTAATAAAAAGACTAACAGTACCGTTGAAAACAACACTGAAAACAGTACCGGAAGTAATCAACCTTTTAATTTAGTAAAGCCAAATTCAACTTGTCCAAAATGCAAAACTGCAATTAAACCTTGGCAGAACATTCCTATAATCAGCTGGTTATTTTTAAAGGGTAAATGTGCAAGTTGTAGCAACCCTATATCTGTACGCTATCCCGCTGTTGAGGCTATTACGGCAATATTAAGTTTAGTTGTAGCCTATAGCTTTGGTGCGACCGAACAAGCCCTATTATATATACTTGTAACTTGGGTATTAGTAGCACTTACATTTATTGATATTGACCACATGCTACTGCCAGATCAGCTTACACTGCCACTTGTATGGCTTGCACTTATAGCCTCAGTGTTGGGTTACACCATTGCACCGACCGATGCAATTATTGGCGCAGCGTGCGGTTATTTGAGCTTATGGAGCGTGTTTTGGTTATTTAAACTACTTACCGGTAAGGAAGGTATGGGTTATGGCGACTTTAAGCTATTAGCTGTATTTGGTGCCTTACTTGGCTGGCAAGCGCTGCTTACTATTATATTACTTTCAAGTGTGGTGGGTGCCATTATTGGTATTGCCTTACTGAGCATTCAGGGGAAAGACAAAGCAACACCAATACCTTTTGGTCCTTACCTTGCCATTGCTGGTTGGATTGCCATGCTGTGGGGCAGCCAACTACAAAGTACTTACTTTAATTTAATGGGTTATTAAGTTGGGCACGACTAGAGTGGCCGAGCAAACCGCTAAAATAAATAATTGGGTATTAGGTTTAACAGGTGGTATTGGCTGCGGTAAAACAGCCGTGAGTAATATATTTGAAGAACTCGGCATAACCATTATTGATGCCGATATTATTGCTCGCCAAGTAGTAGCGCCCAATACTATAGGCTTAAATGAAATAGTTAGCTATTTTGGTAATGAAATACTACTGCCCAATGGTACTTTAAACAGAGCTGTTTTAAGAGAGCGTATTTTTGCTAACACTGATGACAAAGAATGGCTAAATAAATTATTGCACCCGCTTATTCGTAATAAAATACTTACAGATTTAAACACAGCAACAAGCGCTTATGTTGTTTTAGTTGCACCGCTGCTATTTGAAAATAGCCTTGATAAATACTGTAACCAAACGCTATTAATCGATGTACCTAACAGCGTGCAAATAGAGCGTACTACTCAACGCGATAATGTAAGCGTTGAGCAAGTAAAAAGTATTATTGCAGCGCAAATGCCACGAGAACACAAACAGCAAAAAGCAGATGCTATTTTGAATAATGACCGCGATTTAGCATTAGTAAAAACAGACCTTTTACGCCTACATAAAAATTACCTACAGTTAGCATTAAAAAACATAACTATAAAAACAACTTAAGCACAATTTAAGCACTCAAAAGTGGTCATAACTTTTATAAACCTCTATATTAAATAGTAAATTTAGCCTAGATTATGAAGAATAATATAATCGCCTTCTTTTTTCTGATAAATTACTCACACCGAAGGATTAAAACAGGTGCGCAATGAATACTAACTCACCGTTACTGAGAAAATTTATTACGCTTGGTCGTATTGACGCCGATACGATTAAAGCAAAACAACAAGAATTTGCCTCAACAGCTGAGCTTATTTCTAAATGTGGAAAAATCGACAGCAAAGATTTAGCTGAGCAATGTATTGATTTGTTTCGCGTGCCTTACTTTGATTTGAGAGATTTCGATCCTGCAAGAATTCCACCCGATCTTATAAAAGAAAAACTGATTCGTAAGCATCATATTTTACCTTTGTTGCAAAAAGGCAGAAAAGTTTATATTGCTGCGTCAGATCCTACAGATTACGGCGCATTTGAAAACTTTGAATTTAGCACTGGTTTTTCGTGCGAAGTTGTTGTTGTTGATTATATTCAGCTTGATAATAAAATTGAGCAATTGCTTGATGCTACTGGTAGCTTAAATTTAAGCGATGATGAATTTCAAGAGTTTGCTGATCTTGATTCAGAAAGCCAAAAAGATACGATGGCTACAGAAGATGAAAAAGATGATGCTCCTATCATCGTTTACATCAATAAAATTTTAATGGATGCCATTAAGAAAGGCGCGTCTGATTTACATTTTGAACCATACGAGCACAAATACCGCATTCGCTTTCGTATAGACGGTATTTTACACGAAGTAGCAAGCCCACCTAACACACTGGCAACTAAACTATCGGCGCGTATAAAAGTAATGTCGCGACTTGATATTGCCGAAAAACGTAAACCGCAAGATGGTCGTATAAAACTAAAAATAACCGAACGTAAAAGTATCGACTTTCGTGTAAGCACCATGCCTACACTTTGGGGCGAAAAAATTGTAATGCGTATTCTAGATTCATCAAGCGCTATGCTAGGTATTGATGTACTAGGTTACGAGCCAGAACAAAAAAAATTATACATGGATGCGCTTAGCCAACCACAAGGGATGATATTAGTAACGGGTCCTACAGGGTCTGGTAAAACAGTATCGCTTTATACCGGTTTGAATATATTAAATCAGCCAGAACGAAATATTAGTACAGCTGAGGATCCGGTTGAAATTAACCTTGAAGGTGTAAACCAAGTACAAATTAATATTAAAGCCGATATGACCTTTGCAAATGCACTGCGTGCATTTTTACGTCAAGATCCCGATGTGGTAATGGTAGGTGAAATACGTGACCTTGAAACCGCTGAAATATCAATAAAAGCAGCGCAAACTGGTCACTTAGTTTTATCAACACTGCATACAAACTCGGCGCCCGAAACAATTACCCGCTTATTAAACATGGGCGTACCTGCATATAACGTAGCAAGTTCAATTAGTTTGATTATTGCTCAGCGCCTTGCGCGCCGTTTATGTTCAAAATGTAAAACACCAGAAATACTGCCAGATGAAGAACTTACTCGCCAAGGCTTTAGCGAGCAGCAAATTAGTGAAATGACACTATATACGCCAAAAGGCTGTGATAGCTGTACCGATGGTTATAAGGGTCGGGTAGGTATTTACGAGGTTATGCAAATTACGCCAGAAATAGCACAAATTATTATGCGTGGCGGCAACTCATTAGAAATAGCAGACGTTTCACTTAAAGCTGGATTTAATAACTTACGTTTATCAGGTATTCGTAAAGCAGCTGAAGGTGTAACCTCACTTGCTGAAATTAATCGAGTTACTAATTTTTAAAAATAGCTTACTCACCCAGCTAATATAATTATTAGTTGAGTGAGTAATTTATATCTCATGATTTGAGTTAGTAGCTTGGACTTAGATAATGTAAGATGCACCAAAAAATTGTAGAGAGTAAATTATGCCTACTATTGTTAACTGCCCAACATGTAAAAATAAAGTTGAGTGGTCAGAACAAAGCCCATACCGCCCTTTTTGTTCTAAGCGTTGTCAGCTTATTGATTTAGGTGAATGGTCGTTTGAAAACAACAGAATTTCTGCACCAATTACATCTGCTGATGAATTCAGCCAAGATATGATTGAAGATATTGAAGCCATGATGGCTAAAAATGAAGACAGTTTTTTTAAGTAAGCGGTTAAAACTAATAAGCGCACATAAAGAAGCCAGCATTTAGCTGGCTTTTTAGTATTTACAAAAAAGTACTATTAACTTTTTTGTTTACTGTGTTTTTTACCCATACGTTTTTGCATTTTTTCAAACTTTTCGCGTTGCTCTGCGTTTAGCACTTGCCATACTTGGTGCTGAGTTTTTAATTTAATTAAACCCATTTCTTCACCTTTTTCGTGGCGTTGTGTTAATAATTCTTTTGCTGCATTTTCGTCAAACGTAGCAGCCGATAATAATGCATCCATTTTAGCTTTATTAGCTGTGCGCTGTGCTTTACGCGCTTCTTTATCGGTGCCTCTTAACGCTTGCATTTGCGTTTTTTGCGCTTCAAAAATAGCCTTTAATTTAGTTTGCTGCTCATCTGTTAGCTCAAGTTTGTCAGCACCGCGCTCAGAAAGTAAAAAGCGTGCTGGTGAATTACCTTGTCTATGCCCGTCGCCTTTAGCCATTACGCTACTAGCACCAAGTGTTGCTGTTGCTAGGCCAAAAACAAGTACTAATTTTGAAAGTGTATTTAATTTAGTCATAATCGTTACCTTACTATTGGTTGTACTATTAATTGCATTATTGATTGGGCTATTAATAAAACGAGGTTGGTTGTAAGTCCTCAATCAGCTGAGTTAACTATACCTTCTTCAATGCAAAGTAACGCAAAGCAGTGTAAAGGTTGTGTAAAGATTCACTTTTGCACTATTTAGGGCGTAAAATAACGCTATAAACAACTCTAAGGGTTTGTAAATGAAACTATTAATGATTGATGACGATACGGGTCTTTGTGAACTATTAAGCGAATACTTAACCGCTCAAGGCTTTGAAATACAAAGTGTACACGACGGTGAGCAAGGCTTAAAGTTAGCGCAAACTAATGACTATGCACTTATATTACTTGATGTAATGCTACCTACCCTTGATGGCTTTGAAGTACTTAAACAACTTAGGCAAACAAAGTTAACCCCAGTAATTATGCTTACTGCAAAGGGTGAAGACTTTGACCGTATTTTTGGTTTAGAGCTAGGCGCTGAC
Organism: Pseudoalteromonas sp. Z9A5; assembly: GCF_011378875.1. NCBI lineage: Bacteria > Pseudomonadati > Pseudomonadota > Gammaproteobacteria > Alteromonadales > Pseudoalteromonadaceae > Pseudoalteromonas > Pseudoalteromonas sp. Z9A5. Next base: position 127,359 of record NZ_WTLC01000001.1, on the reverse strand, counting down.
GATTACATACCTAAACCATTTAATCACCGAGAATTACTTGCACGCGTTAAAGCAATTACACGACGCATAGAACATATTAATAGCCTCAATGTCACCACAAGTAGCAAACTACTGGTTAACGGTATAACGGTTAATTTAGCCTCGCGAGAAGCCGCTATTGATAATAATGTGCTCACACTAACCGGCACTGAATATGAAATACTTGCCTTACTTTGTAAAAGTGCGGGCGAGGTGGTCAGTAAAGAGTTAATTAGTGAAGAAGTGCTTGGTCGCCGTTTAGCATCATTTGACCGATCTATTGATATGCATGTAAGTAATATCCGTAAAAAAATAGCTGAGCACATATCAACAGAACGAATTAAAACAATGCGAGGCACTGGCTATGTATTCATCCAAGGCGAATAAGCCCACTTTGTTTTCTTGGCTTAAGCATCCTAACCACTATTTATTTTTTAAAATATTTATATGGTTTTGGTTGACTATAATAGGCACTGTTGCAGCGTTGGTATTTTTAAGTAATATTACAGCGATTAATGCAGTAACCAACGAGCCATTACATGGACCAATGGAAAAAAACTTAATTTATACCGCTAAAAATATAGAGCGCTCAGTAATAAAACATAAGCGTACACTTAACGATATGCTATCTCACCCTCGCCTTTCAAAACGCAAATTGCTGTATTTAAGTGCTGAACAATCAGAGGACTCTTTAACCAATAAAGAAGTCCCAATTGATGTCGATTTAAGCTTACTTAATTTTACAAAAAATATGTCGCCACAAATTATTTTTACAGAAAAATACCAGGCTTTTGGTCCAATAAAAATAACAGTACCAGCGGGCGATTTTTATCTATACGAAATAGATATGAACCACCAACAACCTCTTTTTATTCGTTTAAAGTTAATGCCTGGCTGGATGAAAGTATCTATCGCTATTTTTGCCTCCCTTATTTTAAGTTTTTTATTTAGTCGCAATTTAATTGCACCTATAAATAGCTTAAAAAAAGCCGCTGTTAAACTCTCTAGCGGAGATTTAAGCGCAAGGGCTGCTATTTCTATAAATCGAAAAGATGAGTTAGGTGTATTAGGTCGCGACTTTAACAGCATGGCTAATCAATTGGAGCTGTTAATTAGCTCTCAAAAACGTTTACTTGCCGATATATCTCACGAATTACGCTCCCCCCTTACGCGTTTAAAAATGGCAACGGGGCTTGCACAAATGCAAGCAAACGAAGCAAGCCAATCGTATTTACTACGCATTGAAAAAGAAGCTAATCAGCTTGATAAAATGATTGCCGATGTATTACAAGTTTCACGCTTAGAAGCAAAAAGTCAGGCGCTTTCATTACATACGCAATCTCTGCAAATTATTGTTGAGCATGTGCTTAACGATGCACAATTTGAAGCCAAACAAAATAATAAGCAACTGCAAATAAGTGGTAGTGCAGAGGTAAATATTGACTGCGATGAAACCCTTATAGCCAGCGCACTTGAAAATTTATTACGCAATGCAATAAAATACGCCAAAAACACCATCAGCATTAGCCTAAAGCACAGTGACGCTATATATATAGAAATTTGTGATGATGGTCCGGGTGTACCTAATGATCAGCTTAACAAGCTATGTGAGCCGTTTTTTAGACAATCTGATGCGAGAGATCGTGTTAGTGGTGGCACAGGCTTAGGTTTAGCTATCGCTAAAAATGCGATTACCGCACATGGCGGAAATTTAGTGCTATCAAATAAAAAGCAAGGTGGCCTTTGTGCTAATATTACGTTGCCAATAATAAAAGAGTAAACCATGTTTTATAGTAGTGAGAGCGAACTTAAAAGTAATCAATCGGCCATTAACAGCTTTTATGATAATACGCTGATTAAGTCTTATTTAAGTACGCCTTGCGGGCAACTTTTTTACGCTTATGCTAAGCCAAATAATGCGCATACGGCTATTGTAATTAGTTCCGGACGCATTGAAGGGCTCGATAAATACAAAGAGCTATTGTGGGAGCTTTATAATAATAACTTTGCTGTATTTATAGTCGATCATCAAGGGCAAGGTCGCTCTTATCGTCATTTAAAAAATAAGCATAAAGGTTATGTAAAATGCTTTAAAAATTACAGCCTCGATTTTGATTTATTTAATGCAAAAATTGTGGACACTTATTGGCAAGGCAAAAAGGTATTAGTTAGCCACTCAATGGGGGGCGCTATTGCATTTGATTACTTAGCACATTTTGAGCATAGCTATAGTGGCGCTTTTTTATCGGCTCCAATGCTCGACATTTTCACAAAAGGCACACCTAAGCCGTTAGCTAAATTAGTTGCAAGTAGCGCAAATTTACTAGGTTTTCAGTACAGTTATGCACTTGGGCAAACAGATTATAGCCCAATTGATTTTGCGTTAAATGTTTTAACAAGTAGTCAAATACGTTACGATTTATTTAGGCAAACTTACCAAAAAGATTCAATGTTGCAGCTAGGTGGGGTTACCTATGGTTGGTTACATACCGCTTTTTCGTTTATATCTTCAATAGATAGATTAGCCGTTAATATTCCACTTTATATTGCCAGCGCACAAAATGACGAAGTAGTCGATAACAACGCACAATATACACTAGCAAAAAGGCACAAAAATACAGTAATCGAGAGCTTTGCTGGCGCTAAACACGAACTATTTTTTGAACGTGACGAAATACGCCAACCGTTACTAACTAGCTTGTATACATTTTGTGAGTCAGTTACGGCTTAACAGGCAACTTGCTCTTTTGATATAAATTTATCTCAAGCAGCTATTTTTAACACTAATTCCCTTGAATTTACTTGCTAGAAAAAAGTAAGTTTAAATCGCATTATGGTTCAATGTATTCACAAACCGCTTAATCAGAGGTCAGGTTAAGCACCGATAATGGGTCTAGGTGAATTAATATATCAACCTCAGATTCAAACTCTTTTGCGATTAATGCTTCAACTTCGTCAGCAATATTGTGCGCACGAATAAGCGTTAAGTTGTCATCTAGCTCTAAGTGCATTTGAATAAATTTTACTTTCCCGCCTTGGCGTGTGCGAATGTCATGCACACCATGTACATCGCTATGCGCTTTAGCTATGTCTAAAATGCTTTGCTTTTCATCATCAGGGAGTTCTTTATCCATTAAGTGATCGGCGCTATCGCGGGCTATATCCCAACTGTTATAAATTAAGTAACCTGCAACGCCAATAGCAAAAATGGGATCGGCATACAACACGCCATAATAAGCTAGCAAAATGGCAAGTAGTACTGCTGTATTTAAAATTAAATCGCCTTTGTAATGTACCGAATCTGCTTTTATTGCTATTGAATCGGTGTATTTAACTACTTTATTTTGTACATAAACAATAACAAGCGTACAAGCAATTGCAAAAACACTCACCCAAACACCCAATAAAGAGTGGCTAAGTACAACAGGGTTAAATAAACGTTCAATACCATGAAATGCCAGTAAACAAGCCGAGCCTGCAATAAACGCTGCTTGCCCTAATCCAGCTAATGCCTCTGCTTTACCATGACCAAATCGGTGATCGTCATCAGCAGGACGCAGTGCATAACCTAATACCAATAAGCTCATTGCCGTGGCTGTAATATCCATTAATGAATCGGTTAACGAGCCAAGCATTGAAGCCGACCCCGATGCAAGCCATGCCCATGCTTTTGCTGCAATCATTAAACTTACCATTACCATGGTAACAATACTGGAAGTTTTAACCCAAAATTCGTAACTGCGGTTATGCACGTTTTTATCCGCTAATAAGAGTATTCAATGGCTTGAGTATATCATTTTTTTGAAGGGTTTCGTGTATACTGAAAGCCGTTAAACTACAGATTATTTAAAAGGCTTATTATGCTGGATATTGTTTTATACCAACCTGAAATACCTCCTAACACGGGTAATATTATTCGCCTATGTGCAAATACTGGCTACGCATTACATTTAATTGAGCCATTAGGTTTTGAGTGGGACGATAAACGCGTAAAACGTGCAGGTCTTGATTACCATGAGTTTAGCCATGTGCAACGCCATGCTTCATTTGAACATTATCTTGAAAAGTGCAAACCAAAAAAAATATATGCATGCACCACTAAAGGCAGCCGATTTCATCATGAAGCAAGTTACGAAGCTGGTGATTGTTTAGTATTTGGACCAGAAACACGCGGTCTTCCTGACGAGATGATTCAAGCTTTGCCAAATGAGCAACGTGTCCGTATTCCTATGCAAGCAAATAGCCGTAGTATGAATCTATCTAACGCGGTAGCTGTATTTGTTTACGAATCGTGGCGTCAGCTAGGTTTTCCTAACGCGCAGTAAATAGCTTTGAGCTAAACAACAAAAAACCGACATAATTGTCGGTTTTTTAGTTTTATAAATGCTTATAAATTTATTCAGAACGTTGCTCTCGGCCCAATAGCGCCATTGCTGCTTCTTTCATATCTTTATTTTCATAAAGTACTTTATAAATTTGCTCAGTGATCGGCATTTCTACACCGGTACGTTGCGCTAATAAATATACTTCTTTGGTGTTCCTAAAGCCTTCAACTACTTGACCAATTGACTCAATGGCAGCATCTACGCTTTCACCTTTACCTAGCGCCAAACCAAATCGACGATTACGAGACTGATTATCAGTGCAAGTGAGTATTAAGTCCCCCAGCCCTGCCATTCCCATAAAGGTTTCTGGTTTTGCGCCCAGTGCACAACCTAATCGTGTAAGCTCAGCAAGCCCACGTGTAATAAGTGCTGTACGTGCATTTGCGCCAAAACCTACACCATCCGAAATACCTGCGCCAATTGCAATTACATTTTTAACGGCACCACCAAGTTGTATGCCAATAAAATCATCATTGTTATACACACGAAATGAACGCCCACAATGAAGTAAATCAGCTAACTGCTGAGCAAACTCAGTAGAAGTAGAAGATACCGAAATAGCCGTAGGTGAACCCATCGCCATTTCTTTTGCAAAAGTTGGACCCGAAAGTACCGCTAATGGAATGTCACCGCCAAGTTCTTGCAAAGCAACTTCTTGCAGTAAACGACCGGTATTTGGTTCAAGCCCTTTAGTTGCCCATGCTAACTTTGCACCCTTTTGTAACGCTGGTTTTATTTGCTTAAGCGTATCGCCAAAGGCATGGCTTGGCACAACAACAAGAACAATAGGACTACTGGCAACAGCACGTTGTAAATCGGCTTCTAAAGATAGAGTATCTGGGAATGGAGCATCAGGTAAGTAACGTTGATTTTTCCGCTCAGCTGCAAGCGTGGCAACGTCGTCGCTATTTCTACCCCAAAGAGTCACATTATGACCATTTCGGGCTAAACAAATAGCAAGGGCGGTGCCATAAGACCCCGCCCCTAATACAGTAACAGCTGTCGTTGCTGTACTCATAAATTACGCGTCTGCTGTAACCTGGTCAGCTGGCGCAGTACGTTGTTGCATGTACTGTGCAAACAATGCGTCAAAATTTACTGGCGCAAGGTTAAGCTGTGGGAAAGTACCACGGTTAACTAGGTTTGATACTGCTTCACGTGCATATGGGAATAACACGTTAGGACAAAATGCACCTAGCATATGCGCTAGTTGTGCTTCTTCAACATCAGCAATAGTAAAAATACCCGCTTGTTGAATTTCACATAAAAACGCAGTTTCTTCACCAAGAGAAGCAGTAACAGTTAGTGCTAAAACAACTTCAAATACACCTTCGTCTAACTTGTTAGAGCGAGTGTCTAAGTCTAACTTAACTTCTGGTGTCCATTCTTTTTGAAAAATAGCCGGTGAATTTGGCGTTTCAAACGACACATCTTTAGTGTAAATACGTTGAATAGTAAATTGTGCGCCGCTTTCTTGGGCTGCTACGTTTTGGTTTTCTTCGTTCATTGTTATTCCTAACTTGTTCGTTATTATAATTAAATTAAGCGCTTAGCTTAGCGTCAAGTTTACCTTGCGCTTCAATAGCCATCATGTCGTCGCAGCCACCGATATGTTCATCATTAATAAAAATTTGCGGTACTGTGCTTGCGCCGCCTGCTTTAGCAATCATTTCATCGCGTAGCTCAGGCTGAACACCAATATCTATATTTGTATATTCTACGCCTTTGCTATTTAAAAGCGAAAGTGCGCGCTGACAAAATGGACAATACGCTTTGGTGTATAAAACAACATTACTCATAATAAATCCTCTATCGGTCTAGCTAAAAATGATTAGCGACCTGTTGTAGTTGGTAAGCTGGCAGATTGCCATGCACCCATGCCACCGGCTAATAAGTAAACACGTTCAAAACCGGCTTTACTCATAGCGGCTGCAGTACCTTGGGCAGTCATACCTGTAGTACATACTATTATAATGGGTTTAGTCTTGTACTTTTCAAGGCTTGAAAAGTCAGATTGTTTAGCTTTTTCTGGAACTAAGTGTTCTGCACCCGAAATATGCCCAACTTTAAACTCTTTTTGTGCACGTATATCTATTACCTGACCATCATCGCGGTTAATAAGTAACGTAAGTTGCTGAGGGTTTATTTGGCGAACGGCTGAAAGCTTACTTTTTATCCAGCCACTAACGATAAGAAATACAATACCAACCCAAGCAAGGCTTAAAATTGGGTGATTGGTGATAAATTCAATATATTGATCCATTCGACTTCCACTATAAATTACATCCTAAAACGCTATGTTTTAGATATTTTAGACTTGAACCACGCAAGTATACCCAAACCAACTTAAAATGCGAGTTTAGGGGCTGTTTAAAAGTACATAAAACGCCCCATATATAAGTTATACAGCGTGCATTAACGACTTTACTTTATATCGCACAATGAAAAATTTTAATATGCTGTTTTGATTGCTGATCCTAGCTACAAAACACGGTATGCTAAAGCGAGACAGGTGCCAATTATTTAGGAGCTACTATGACAGAACATAAAAAACCACTGGTATTAATGATTTTAGACGGTTGGGGATACCGCGAAGATGAGCAAAGTAACGCTATTCTTGCAGCAAACACGCCGGTATTAGACGATTTATGGGCTACACGCCCTCATACATTAATTTCAGCCTCAGGTTTTGATGTTGGTCTTCCTGATGGTCAAATGGGCAACTCAGAAGTTGGCCATGTAAATTTAGGCGCAGGACGTGTTGTTTATCAAGATTTTACTCGCATTACTAAAGCAATTAACGATGGCGAATTTGATTCAACGCCAGCACTTGTAGAAAATATAGATAAAGCCGTTAAAGCAGGTAAAGCTGTACATATTATGGGACTACTGAGCCCCGGCGGTGTGCACAGTCACGAAGATCATATTGTGGCAAGCATTGAACTTGCTGCAAAACGTGGTGCAAAAGAAGTGTACTTTCATGGCTTTTTAGACGGCCGCGATACACCTCCTCGCAGCGCTAAAGAATCAATTGAGCGCATTGAAGCGTTATTTGCAAAACTCAAATGTGGTCGATTAGCCTCATTAGTTGGTCGTTATTATGCAATGGACAGAGATAATCGTTGGAACCGCGTAGAAAAAGCCTACAACGTAATTGCATTAGCCGAAGGCGACTTTAATTATGACAATGGCGTAACAGCTCTTGAAGCCGCTTATGAGCGCGACGAAAACGACGAGTTTATAGCCGCAACAACTATTGCACCTAAAGGCGCTAAATCAGCCGCTATAAATGATGGCGACACACTTATATTTGCTAACTTTAGAGCCGACAGAGCCCGAGAAATCACACGTGCTTTTGTTGAACCAAGCTTTGATGGATTTACTAAAAAAAGTACGCCTAAGCTGAGCGCATTTGTAATGATGACAGAATATGCTGCCGATATTGATGCGCCAGTAGCATTTGGACCTACGCCTTTAGTTAATGTACTTGGCGAGTGGTTTGAAAAACATGGCAAAACACAGTTACGTATTTCCGAAACCGAAAAGTACGCACATGTTACGTTTTTCTTTAGTGGTGGACGAGAAGATGAATTTAAAGGCGAAACTCGCGAGCTAATTCCTTCACCTCAAGTAGCAACATATGACTTACAACCTGAAATGAACTCAGAAATGCTAACCGATAAACTAATAGCAGCAATTAAAAGCGGTAAATACGACGCCATTATTTGTAACTATCCTAATGGCGATATGGTTGGTCATTCTGGTGTATTTGAAGCAGCAGTTAAAGCATGTGAAGCTGTAGATAGTTGCATTGGTCGAGTTGTTGATGCGCTTGCAGAGTTTGGTGGTGAGGCATTAATAACAGCCGATCATGGTAACGCAGAGCAAATGGCAAACCTTAAAACAGGTCAAGCGCACACTGCACATACTAGCGAACCAGTTCCATTTATTTATGTAGGTCGCGATGCAACAGCATCAACAGGTAAAGCATTAAGTGATGTTGCACCAACTATGCTTCACTTAATGGGTATGGAACAACCAAGTGAAATGACAGGCAAACCTATCATGACGTTGAAATAACACATGAATAGACGTATTAACCGGTTAATTAAGTGCGGATTAATACTCACTTCATTAGCGGCTGCTCCTGCAGTCGCTAACGAAGATCGTACTAAAAAAGACTTATCAGAAGTTCAAAATGCACTTGAGCAAAGCCGAGCAGAATATGATGCACAACGTAAAAAAATAGCTAAATTACAAAAAAGCCTCAAAAGTCACGAACTCGATATAGCTAAAAACGCCAAAGCCTTAAACATGGCAGAGCAATCAGTTAAAGAAACCCAACAACAACAAAAACAGCAGCAGCAAAAAGCTGAACAACTTGATGAAAAGCATACTGAATTTCAACGCATTTTAGCCGCGCAAATAAAAAGTGCGTATATGGCTGGTGGCGATGACTACTCTAAAATGATGTTGAACCAAGAAGACACGGCTAAATTTGAACGAACACTTAGCTACTACAATTATTTAAATAAAGCGCGAATAGAACAAATTGAAGAGTTAAAAGAACTTCAGCAGCAAATAGTACAAAACCAAATTGAACTTGCTAAAACAGAGCAAAAATTAGTCGCCTTACATGATGAACAAAAAAGACGACAAACAGCGTTAGTTAGTGCGCAAAAAGAACGACAAACTAATTTTAAAAACTTAAAAGCACAGATTAACGGCACCAAAAGTTCGATTAACTATTTAAAAGAAAACCAACAAACCTTAATTACCACCATCGAAGAACTCGAAAAAGAAAAAACACAAAAAATAGAATTACTCGGGCTAAATAAAAGTAAAGGCAAACTAAACTGGCCAAGTAAAGGTAAATTAGAGCATACGTTTGGTCAGCGCAAACATGGTGGCATTGATTGGAAAGGCGTATTAATCGGCGCAAAAGAAGGTGCAAATATTAACAGTGTGCAAAATGGACAAGTTGTATTTGCTGATTGGTTAAAAGGTTACGGTTGGGTAATAGTTGTAGATCATGGTGAAGGTTTTATGAGTCTATACGGTCATGCTCAAACACTTCTAAAAGATGTGGGCGATATGGTACGTGAAGGCGAAACCCTTGCTTTAGTTGGGCAAAGCGGCGGACAAGCCAGTTCTGGTCTATACTTTGAAATACGCCATAAGGGACGTGCAGTAAATCCTGTAAAATGGTGCAGACGAATTTAATTAAATTAACCGCTGCGCCGCACTGGAGCAGCTAATGAATAATAAAACCACTACCCCATACACTTTAAAAAATACAAACACAGGCTTAGCACTAAGCCTGTGTTTGCTTATCTTAATAACCCTCTTGGTACTGTCGAACAACGTATTTGCAAGTTCAGTAAAAGAATTAAAAAATAAAAAAATCAATGAGATTTTATTTAATATTCAAGCTTATTATGTAGAAGATTTAGCACTCAAAAACAGTGGGCATATAGAATATGACAACCAACAATTTGAGCTTTTATACGCAAAACTCGATCCCTACTCTAAGTATTTAGATGAGCAAGAACTCACCGCGTTATTTGATAATACGAATGGACGCTATACCGGTTTAGGAATTGAAGTTAAAAATATTGAAGGGAAAATGACTATCGTAGATGTTGTTAATAACTCACCCGCTAAAAATACAGGCGTTTTACCTAACGATATTATTATAAGTGTAAACAAGCAAACTATTGAAAGTCTTACAATTGATCAAGTAGCAGCTTTAATAAGAGATAGTGAATTTGCAAATATAAACCTAACTGTGCAACGAAATAAAAATAATATTTCTTTTAATGTGACTCGAGCTGAAATAAACCTAGAAAGCGCTACAAGCCAACTTTTAGACTCCGGTACCGGTTATTTGGCAATTAATGCTTTTTCTAATCATACATTGCATGAAGTGGCTATGCAGGTTGCTGCAATGCAAAGTAACTATGGTCACTCACTTAAAGGGCTTGTTATTGATTTGCGCGATAATCCAGGAGGGACATTGCAAAGTGCAGTAGCAGTATCTGATTTGTTCTTACAAAGCGGCACTATTGTTACAACCAAAGGACGCTTTTATGACGCTAATCAAGCTTTTTACGCTAAGCGTGGAGATATTTTAAAAGGAGCACCAATCGTGGTGCTTATCAACGAAAATTCAGCCTCTGCCGCCGAAATTTTAGCTGCGGCTTTAAAAGATAATAAACGCGCTAAAATTGTAGGAAGCCAATCGTTTGGCAAAGGATCAGTACAAACACTCATTCCATTAGCTGACGGAAATACAGCAATAAAACTCACTACCGCTAAGTACTTTACACCATCGGGAGCATCAATAGATGGCATAGGTATAACGCCCGACGTGGCGATTAATCAAACAACTCTTTCACAAAGCAATAAAGCCGTTATAATAAAAAATGAACAGGCTAATGGTACTCAGCAATTACACTTTGATAATTTAGCCGATCTACAATTAGTTAAAGCAAAACAATTACTCAGTATGCAATAAACGAGCTTTATTTAGGGCTATGTACTGACATTAAAAAGATAATAATAATTATAAACGTGAAAACTATACCGGTGAAAAACATAAATATAAGAATAATAATGTCGTTTTTATTCGTTGTTTGCTTTGCATCTACTGCTGTTAAAGCTAAACAAATAGCGATAGTGATTGATGATATAGGCTATCACCAACGAGATTTAGAGTTTCTCTCCTTACCTGGGCAATTGACGTATTCAATTTTGCCTCATACCCCTTATTCACAAATTTTTGCAACACTCGCCAGTCAATCAAATAAAGAATTATTATTGCACATACCTATGCAGGCATTAAATGGCAAAGAGCTAGGTCCGGGTGGGCTCACATTAAATATGAATAAAAAACAGCTTCAACAAACACTTGGTACAGCTCTCGCTAGTTTGCCTCAAGTAAAGGGAGTTAATAACCATATGGGCTCTGCACTTACACAGCAAAGCCAAGCAATGAAATGGACAATGGAAGTACTGAAAAAGCGCCATTTATATTTTTTAGATAGTAGAACAACAGGTTTGAGCCAAGCTCAAAATGCTGCTAATTTTTTAGGTGTTGCCAATATTAGTCGCCAGGTTTTTTTAGATAATATAACTACAACAGAGCAATTACAGTTAAGACTTAACGAGCTAAAAAAACAAGCCACCGATCACAGTTTTGCCATTGCGATTGCCCATCCCTACCCTGAAACTATTGAATTTCTACGCCATGCATTGCCTAAACTAACAGAACAAGGTTTTGAATTAGTACCTGTGTCGCAGTTGGTTGAGCGAAAGTATATTCAGTTAGCGCAATCTGAGGGAAAGGCGGGAAATGCTAGATAAGTCATAACGCTTAACTCAAAACAAAAAGCACTTAAAGCGGTGTTAATTGAATACTTAAATATTGGCATTTAAACTTATGATATTTATTACTACTTAGCATCTGCTATTTTTTGTTTTTATAAGGCTTAAAAGCAAAAAAGCCCCGCATTTTCATGCAGGGCTTTTTAAATTTTGTAGCTTGAGCAGTATTAACTCATAGCGCTTTGTAGCTTTTTCATCGCTGTTTTTTCTAATTGGCGAACACGTTCAGCAGATACACTGTACTTTTGCGCAAGCTCTTGAAGTGTTGCCTTGTCATCTGACAACCAACGAGCACTAACAATATCTTGCGAACGTTCGTCTAGTGTTTTAAGTGCACTAAACAAACGAGTATGTGCTTGCTCTTTCCATTGTTGTTGCTCAACGTCGTCAGCTAAATCGGCTGCGCCATCTGTTAAATACTGTACTGGTGAGTAAGTGCTTGTTGGCGCGTTATCATCATCGTCACCAGTTAAGTCAAAGCCCATGTCTTGGCCGCTCATACGCGACTCCATTTCACGAACTTCTTTTTCACTTACACCTAGCTCGCTAGCTACAGTGCTAACCTCTGATTGGTTAAACCAACCTAAACGTTTTTTATTTTTACGAAGATTAAAAAACAATTTACGTTGCGCTTTAGTGGTCGCAACTTTAACTATGCGCCAGTTTTTAAGCACAAACTCATGAATCTCTGCTTTAATCCAATGCACTGCAAACGATACTAAACGAACACCCACTGCTGGGTCGAAACGTTTAACCGCTTTCATCAGACCTATATTGCCTTCTTGGATTAAGTCTGCTTGTGGTAAACCGTATCCCGAGTAGCTTTTAGCAATATGTGCTACAAAGCGTAAATGCGACATAATGAGTTGCTTGGCAGCACTAAGATCGCCTTCGTCTTGAAGCCTTTTAGCAAGTTCTTGCTCTTGTTCAACTTTAAGCATAGGGATAGTGCTTACCGCTTGAAGGTAACCGTCCATGCTTGCGCTTTGTTGTCCGACTGTAAGTGCCATTGCGTATAAATCTTTACTCATTTTTCACCTCGGTGATAAACATTTGAAACTATCTTAGCACTCTTTCTCTAAGAGTGCTAACCCCAATTTAAAACTTTTTTGAAGTATAAATCAAGCAGTTTTTTAGTATGTATTTAGTCTACTATAAGCGACTGAATAAGTGATGAATTAAGGGGTTGCAGGAGGTTAACCTCAGCGTATCACCTTATTTACAACTCATTACTTTACGGGAGGATAGTACATAAATATGACAGTTTTAATAACGCGAGGTACAACCCAAGTTGATACTATACGCGTATCAACTTGGGTTGGTTCACTTATACTTTATCGGGTTCTATTTCTTTAATATACCGATTTACAGATAAATACGAGCCGACAAAGCCTAAACTTGTAGCAAGTAAAACTAAAAAACCGAACTCTTTTAATGTTAAACCAATTAGCGAAAAGCTGGTTTGGTAAACCCCTGCCACACTGCTAACAGCGCTCGACAGCCACCACATCATTAAAGCTATGCAAATAAAAGCAAATAAACCACCTATAACGCCATACCAAATACCCGTCCATAAAAATGGCGCATGAATAAATGTATTAGTTGCACCAACTAATTTCATCACTTGGATCTCTTCTTTTTTATCCATAATTGATAAACGAATAGTATTACCAATAATTAGCGTGACGGAAGTAAGTAATAGTAACGTTATAGTAATTACACTTTCTTTTAATAAACTAAGTAATGCATTTAAGCGCTCTAACCAAGCTATATCGAGCTTACCAAAGTCTACCTCACGTTCACCTTCTAATTTAGTTAAAAGCGCTTTAGCTGCGTTAGGTTGACGATGACGCTTGGTTGGTGTTACCAACACAACATCTGGAAGCGGATTGCTATCTAAATACTCTAGCGCTTGCCCAAAACCCGATACATCTTTAAATTCTGTTAATGCTTCTTGCTTTGAAATAAATGCAACGCCTTCCACTTCTGGGTATAGCGCCAAGCGTTTTACTAGCGTTTGCGTTTCTTGCTCGCTCATACTTTCTTTTACAAACAACGAAATTTCGCTCGCTTCTTCAAACCCACTACTTACTTGCTGAACGTTTTTAACGACCAAATAAAGCGTCGCCGGTAACGTTAAACTTAAGCCCAACACAGCAATTGTCATTAACGAAGCTAATGGCGTACGCCACATTTCACCTAAGCTATGTACACCTTGGCGAAAAATATTAATAATAAAAAAGTAGCCGCCCGCTAATACAGATTTTTTTTGCTTTTGGTTTTTATTTGTTCGACCTTTAAAAAGTAAACTCATAAAGCCCCCTCAGCTAGCGGATCTTGGAGCATTCGACCATCTTTTAACGTTAGGCTTCTATACTTCATTCGTGCAACTAAACCTAAATCATGGGTGGCAATCAATACTGTTGTACCGTGCTTATTAAAGTCCTCAAACAGCTTTAGGATTTCCATTGAAAGCTCAGGGTCTAGGTTACCTGTAGGCTCATCGGCTAATAAAATTGGCGGTGAGTTTACAATAGCGCGAGCAATACCTACGCGTTGCTGCTCTCCCCCTGAAAGCATAGATGGATGACATTTAATCTTATCAATTAAACCTACTTTATCGAGCGCTCCATGTACACGCTTTGCGATTTGATTATGGTGAGTACCTTCAATGATCAAAGGTAAGGCAACATTATCAAATACAGTGTAGCGCTCTAATAAGCGATGATTTTGAAAAATAATACCTATGTCACGACGAGCATAAGGAATTTGACGCGAGTTAACCTTATTTAAATCAACACCGTTGATAAAAACACTTCCCGCAGATGGGCGTTCCATTAAGCTAATTAGCTTCAATAGCGTACTTTTACCTGCGCCACTGTGGCCGGTTAAAAATGCTAGTTCTCCAGGTTTAATATGAAAATTAACTTTTTCAAGGGCACGATGCCCTCCTGGATAGGTTTTACTTACTTGCTGAAAATTTATCATTTTTTATTATGCCAACTCCATTAACACATTAATAAAATTGGTATTCCTCGCAATTAAAAAGGGAGCAAGCTCCCTTTTGGTAAATTAAACGTCGTCCTCATCTTGGCTAAATAATGCATCAATAAAGTCATCGCTTTTAAAGGCGCGTAAATCATCAATACTTTCACCAACACCAATGTAACGAATTGGAATATTAAACTTATCAGCTACCGCAAAAATAACACCACCTTTTGCAGTTCCATCAAGTTTTGAAAGCGTAATTCCCGTCAAACCAACACATTGGTTAAACAAGTTTACTTGGCTAATTGCATTTTGCCCCGTGCCTGCATCGATCGTTAACATAACTTCGTGAGGTGCATCTGGGTCAATTTTTTTCATTACTCGTGCTATTTTTTCAAGCTCTTGCATCAAATTGTCTTTATTTTGCAAGCGACCAGCTGTATCGGCGATTAACACATCAACCTTGCGCGCTTTAGCAGCTTGAAATGCATCAAAAATAACAGACGCACTATCAGCACCAGTGTGCTGTGCAATAACAGGAATACTATTGCGCTCACCCCATACTTGCAATTGCTCAACTGCTGCGGCTCTAAATGTATCGCCAGCAGCAAGCATCACAGATTTACCTTCACTTTGAAACTGCTTTGCAAGCTTACCAATAGTCGTTGTTTTACCAACTCCATTTACACCAACCATTAATATAACAAATGGCTTTTTATCAGCAGGTATTACCAAAGGTTGCTCTGCAGTTTTAAGCATAGTTGCCATTTCTTGCTTCATAAGCTCGTAAAGTGCATCGCCATCTTTTAACTGCTTGCGGTTAGCTCCATCAGTTAATCTGTCAATCAACTTCATGGTTGTATCAACGCCTAAATCAGCGGTTAATAACTGAGTTTCAAGCTCTTCAAATAAATCGTCATCAATCTTTTTACCACTAAATACAGAAGCAAAACCTGAGCCTATATTAATACGTGTTTTTAATAAGCCTTTTTTAAGACGAGAGAAAAAGCCTTCTTTTTTAGGCTTCTCCTTTTTAGATTCATCGTTAGCTAATTTTTCTGCTTCGATACGCTCTTGTTCTAAACGTGCAACTTCTGCTTGTTCTGCCGCAATACGTTCTTGCTCTAAACGTTCAGCTTCTGCTTGCTCTGCTGCAATACGTTCTTGTTCTAAACGTTCAGCTTCTGCTTGCTCTGCCGCAATACGTTCTTGCTCTAAACGTGCAGCTTCTGCTTGCTCTGCTGCAATACGTTCTTGCTCTAAACGTTCAGCTTCTGCTTGCTCTGCTGCAATACGTTCTTGCTCTAAACGTTCAGCTTCTGCTTTCTCTGCTGCAATACGTTCTTGCTCTAAACGTTCAGCTTCTGCTTTCTCAGCTGCAATACGTTCTTGCTCTAAACGTTCAGCTTCTGCTTGCTCTGCCGCAATGCGTTCTTGTTCTAAACGTGCAGCTTCTGCTTTTTCAGCCGCAATACGTTCTTGCTCAAGACGCATTTGCGCTTCTTGTTCTGCCAAACGTGCTTGCTGTTCTAATTGCTGCACTTGAGCATCAGCTTGTTCTTTTGCTAATAACTCTGCATTTGCTATCTCAATCGCTAACTTTTCAGCCTGCTCTGCTTCGCGTTTTTCATCAGCAAATCTTACTTGTTCTAAACGGTTAGCTTCAGCTTTTTCAGCCGCAATACGTTCTTGCTCAAGACGCATTTGCGCTTCTTGTTCTGCTAAACGTGTTTGCTGTTCTAATTGCTGCACTTGAGCATCAGCTTGTTCTTTTGCTAATAACTCTGCATTTGCTTTCTCAATCGCTAACTTCTCAGCTTGCTCTGCTTCGCGTTTTTCATCAGCAAATCTTACTTGTTCTAAACGGTTAGCTTCAGCTTTTTCAGCGGCTATACGTTCTTGCTCAAGACGCATTTGCGCCTCTTGTTCTGCTAAACGTGTTTGCTGTTCTAATTGCTGCGCTTGAGCATCAGCTTGCTCTTTTGCTAATAACTCTGCATTTGCTTTCTCAATCGCTAACTTCTCAGCTTGCTCTGCTTCGCGTTTTTCATCAGCAAGTTTTACTTGTTCTAAACG
Organism: Pseudoalteromonas sp. Z9A5; assembly: GCF_011378875.1. Lineage (NCBI taxonomy): Bacteria > Pseudomonadati > Pseudomonadota > Gammaproteobacteria > Alteromonadales > Pseudoalteromonadaceae > Pseudoalteromonas > Pseudoalteromonas sp. Z9A5. The sequence goes on along the minus strand of NZ_WTLC01000001.1, from coordinate 110,506 downwards.
GTTAGCTTCTGCTTGCTCTGCCGCAATGCGTTCTTGTTCTAAACGTGCAGCTTCTGCTTTTTCAGCCGCAATACGTTCTTGCTCAAGACGCATTTGCGCTTCTTGTTCTGCCAAACGTGTTTGTTGTTCTAATTGCTGCGCTTGAGTATCAGCTTGTTCTTTTGCTAATAACTCTGCATTTGCTTTCTCAATCGCTAACTTCTCAGCTTGCTCTGCTTCGCGTTTTTCATCAGCAAGTTTTACTTGTTCTAAACGTTCAACCTCAGCTTTTTCAGCCGCAATGCGTTCTTCTTCGAGGCGCATAGCTTGTGCTTGCTTAGCTTCAATGCGCTCTTGCTCTAAACGTTCAGCTTCTTGTTGCTCAGCTAACGCTTGTTGGTTTTCAGCCTCATTTACTTGTTCTGCTTGTTTTTCATCTGACTTACCAAAACCGAACCAAGACAGGAATTTATTTTTTTTTGCCATACTTGCTAATAACCACTTATAAAAATCTGATAAACTAAAATTTGAAAATAGCTTGGCAATGCCTAGCAATATAGTTGCCGGCCAAACAACCGTTCAAAACGTGAATGCTAAATAGTAACACTTTTAATGCGGATGAAAAATGAAGCTATACATAATCTATGTACAATATTATCTGAGCTAAATCTCAGATACCATTTTTTAGTGAGCTAAATGAGAAAAAAAACAGCGCAAAATAAAGCAATTAGTAAATCCAGCGATGGCTTTATTAGAGTAATCAGCGGCCAATTTCGTGGCCGTAAGCTCCCAGTAAAAGACGTACAAGGTTTGCGACCTACGACCGATCGCATAAAAGAAACGGTATTTAACTGGCTAATGCAAGATACTCGAGATACAAATGTACTCGACTGCTTTGCAGGTTCTGGTGGTTTAGGATTTGAAGCGCTTTCTCGCTTTGCTAAAAGCGCACTATTTGTTGAACTAGACCATTGTGCAGCTAAACAACTTGAGCAAAACATTAGCACCCTAAAACTACAAAATGCACAAGTAAAGCACATCAATACATTGTCTTTTTTAGAACAAAAAAACTTAAACGAACCATTTAATCTTGTTTTTGTTGATCCTCCTTTTCGTAAAGATTTAGCACAAATAAGTTGTGATTTACTAGAAAACAACCAATGGCTTAACGCCCAAGCGTTAATTTATGTCGAAGTTGAATCTGAATTAAACACTTTCACCCCACCAAGCAACTGGTTGTTAATTAAAGAAAAAAAAGCAGGTCAAGTATTTTGCAGACTGTATAAGCGTCAAACAAATTAATACTATTTTAGATGATGCGTTTCTGTTAATATTGTCCTTTACATGTGGTGTTGCTTCGGATTACAATACCGCACCATTTTTGAACCACTTGATCAATGTTTGATCAACTTGAGCAACGCTCATAATTTAGGTAGGTGAATTTTTAATGCCAGTAATTAAAGTAAGAGAGAACGAACCGTTTGACGTAGCACTTCGTCGCTTCAAGCGTTCATGTGAAAAAGCAGGAATCCTTTCAGAAGTTCGTCGTCGCGAGCACTATGAAAAACCAACAGCTGAACGTAAACGTAAAAAAGCTGCTGCAGTTAAACGTCACATGAAAAAACTTTCTCGTGATAACGCACGTCGCGTTAAATTATACTAATATATTAGGTCTTGTATAAATGAGCCTTTTAATAACGCTAAAAGATGCGCAAAAAGATGCGATGAGAGCCAAAGACAAATTACGTCTTAACCCTATTCGCATGGTACTTGCTGCAATCAAGCAACGTGAAATTGACGAGCGCATAGAACTAGACGACGCAGGTATTACCTCCGTTATAGTGAAGCTTGTTAAACAACGTCGTGACTCTTACACTCAGTACAAAGATGCTGGGCGTGATGATTTAGCTGATATTGAAGCTAGTGAGATTACAGCACTTGAAACTTTCTTACCTCAAGCATTGAGTGAAGAAGAAATCATTGCTCTCATTGATGCGGCTATTGCTGATACTAACGCAGCAGGTATGCAAGACATGGGTAAAGTAATGGGTATAATCAAAAGCAAAGCTGAAGGTCGCGCCGATATGGGCAAAATCTCTGGTTTAATTAAGCAACGATTAACAGCCTAATACACCCACATACATTAAAGTATGATTGAAGCAAACCGAGCCTAGCGCTCGGTTTCTTCGTTTAAAATTTATTTAAAGTACATTTATATCCGAAGTTAAAAACGAAATTATTTATACCTACCCTATTTATTTAGCTGTCATTTTGGTAAGTTAAAACACACTTTTTTTTGCGCTAAGTTTGTATGAAAAGTAAATTTCGCTTTCGTTATTCATCTCATCATCTCAGGACTTTATTTTACTAATGGCTGGAAAGATCCCACGTAATTTTATAGACGACTTACTTGCCAGAACCGATATTGTCGACCTAATAGACTCAAAAGTAGGTCTAAAAAAAGCAGGTAAGGATTATCAAGCTTGCTGCCCTTTTCATAACGAAAAATCGCCTTCATTTACTGTATCTCAAGATAAGCAGTTTTATCACTGTTTTGGTTGTGGTGCTAATGGCAACGCTATTTCATTTATAATGGAATACGAAAAACTTGAATTTGTTGATGCTATTGAAGAGCTTGCGAGCATACTTAATTTAGATGTTCCTCGCGAACAAGGTACAAGCTCTGGACCTGAACGTACTGCAGCGCAAAAACGTTCTGACTACGATTTAATGCTTCATACTGCGCGCTTTTATCAACACCAATTAAAACACCATAGTAATTCTGCCGCCGTTATTGAATACGTAAAAGGTCGTGGTTTAAGTGGTGAAATAGTTAAAAAATTCATGATTGGTTATGCTCCAAGTGAATGGGATGGTTTATGCCTACAACTTGGTCGTAACAAAGAGCAAAAAGAGCAATTGGTTGAGCTAAAACTTGCCTCAGAAAAAACACCTGGCAGACAATTTGATTTTTTCCGCGACCGTTTAATGTTCCCTATCCGAGATAAACGCGGACGTGTGGTTGCTTTTGGTGGTCGTGTAATGCAAGCCGATCAAGGTCCTAAGTACCTTAACTCACCAGAAACCCGTATTTTTCATAAAGGCTTTGAATTATATGGTTTGTATGAGGCTAAACAAGCTCATAAAAAACTTGATCATGTACTTATTGTTGAAGGTTATATGGATGTTGTAGCGCTTGCTGAGCAAGGTATTGAATATGCCGTAGCCGCACTTGGTACAGCAACAACTAGCGAGCATATGCACACACTTTTTAGAACAACAGATAAAGTTATTTGTTGTTACGATGGTGACCGTGCAGGCAAAGATGCAGCATGGAGAGCGCTCGAAAATGCATTACCTTACTTAAGTGATGGTAAGGCGTTAAATTTTGTCTTTTTACCTGATGGCGAAGACCCAGATTCTTTAGTACAAAAAGAAGGTAGAGAACAATTTGAACAACGCTTAAGCGAAGCAGATGATTTTACCAAAGTACTCTTTAAAAAACTCAGCCAAGAAATTGATTTAACCCTTGATTCTGGTAAAGCTAAACTACTTAGTGCTGCATTACCGTTAATAGAAAAAATACCAAGTGAATTTTATCAAGAAAATATTCTTGAACAACTTGGTCGGTTAATTGGTCGAACACGTGAGCAACTTAATAATCGTTTAAAAACACCTAAGCAACAACATTCAATTGAGCGTAAATTTAAAATAACACCTATGCGTCAAGCTATTGGTATTTTAATTCAACACCCAAAAATGGCTAAAAGCATTCCTTATTTACCTGATTTAGCGCAAATGAATATTGCCGGTATTGGATTATTATTACGCTTACAAGAACAAGCGTTAGAAAAAGACGACGTTACTACTGCGCAACTACTTGAATTTTTCAGAGGAACGGAAGATTACGAGCCATTAATTAAGCTTGCGACGTGGCAACATCAGATAAATGAAGACCATTTAGAGACTGTTTTTAAAAATACTTTCAAATTTATTGAAGATCAGTGTTTAAATTATCGACTAGAGACCTTATTAATAAGAGACAAGACACAAGGTCTAAATAGCGATGAAAGACTTGAATGTCATTTGTTAATGACAGCGTTAAAAGCGACTAACAGCTAGTCAAATTTGATTTGTGCTGTTATACTACGCTATTCACTGCGTCACATTATACTAGTTAGCTTTAATGCAAGCTACATGATGGCGCCTGTTGTATCAACTTATCAGAGTGGAAGAAACAATCTCTATGGATCCAACTCCTCAGTCACAATTAAAACTTCTGATTCAGAAAGGTAAAGAGCAAGGCTACTTAACTTTTGCAGAAGTAAATGATCACCTTCCACAAGACATTATAGACTCAGATCAAGTAGAAGATATCATAAGCATGATTAATGACATGGGTATTAAGGTTAGCGAAAACGCGCCTGATGCTGATGAATTAATGATGCAAGAAACAACGACAGACGAAGACGCAGCTGAAGCTGCCGCTGCAGCCCTTGCGACTGTAGAAAAAGAAATCGGCCGTACAACGGACCCGGTACGCATGTATATGCGTGAAATGGGTACTGTTGAACTTCTGACCCGTGAAGGCGAGATTGTTATCGCTAAGCGTATCGAAGAAGGTATTAACCAAGTACAGATTTCTGTTGCCGAGTATCCTGAAGCTATCACTTACCTACTTGAGCAGTGGGACAAGTTTGAAGCTGAAGAAATGCGTTTAAGCGACATTATCGTTGGTTTTATCGATCCTAACGAAGATACAGCGCCAATTTCAGCAACTAATATTGGTTCAGAATTAAGTGCTAAACAGCTTGATGATGATAAAGACGATAAAGACGATGCTGATAGCGACGATGAAGATGAAGAAGAAATTGACACAGGACCAGATCCTGAAGAAGCTCGTATTCATTTCGAAAATTTACGTGATTTATATAATAAAGCACGTGATACATTTGAAGCTAAAGGTCGTTCGCATCCTGAATCTCAAGCCGCCATTTTTGAAATTGGTGAGCTTTTCAGAACGTTTAAATTAATACCTAAACAGTTTGATCGCATGGTTAATAACATGCGTGAAATGATGGACCGTGTTCGTATTCAAGAACGCCTTATCATGAAGCAAGCTGTTCAAATTGCTAAATTACCGAAGAAAACGTTCGTTAAGCATTTTGCTAACAACGAAACTGATGCTTCGTGGGTCGATTTAGAAATTTCAGGTAACGAAAAATACTCAGCTAAACTTGAAGAAGTTAAGCCAGAGATTATTCGCAGCGTTAATAAATTATCTGTTATTGAGCAAACAACAGGTTTAAGCATTGAGCGTATTAAAGACATTAACCGTCGAATGAGCATTGGTGAAGCGAAAGCGCGCCGTGCGAAAAAAGAGATGGTTGAAGCTAACTTACGTCTTGTAATCTCAATTGCGAAGAAATACACAAACCGTGGCTTACAATTCTTGGATTTAATTCAAGAAGGTAACATTGGCCTGATGAAAGCGGTTGATAAGTTTGAATATCGCCGTGGTTATAAGTTTTCTACTTATGCTACGTGGTGGATACGCCAAGCAATCACTCGCTCTATTGCTGACCAAGCAAGAACTATCCGTATCCCGGTACATATGATTGAAACGATTAATAAACTTAACCGTATCTCTCGTCAAATGTTACAAGAAATGGGTCGTGAGCCAAATCCAGAAGAATTAGCTGAACGCATGATGATGCCTGAGGATAAAATCCGTAAGGTACTTAAGATTGCTAAAGAGCCAATTTCAATGGAAACACCAATTGGTGATGATGAAGATTCTCACTTAGGTGACTTTATTGAAGATACAACTATTGATTCGCCAATCGATTCGGCAACAATGGAGTCTCTTCGTGGCGCAACTAACGATGTACTTGCAGGCTTAACAGCCCGTGAAGCTAAAGTACTGCGTATGCGTTTTGGTATTGATATGAATACCGACCACACCTTAGAAGAAGTAGGTAAACAGTTTGACGTAACACGTGAGCGTATTCGTCAAATAGAAGCGAAAGCGCTGCGTAAATTACGCCACCCTTCTCGTTCAGATTTACTGAAAAGCTTTTTAGACGCTAAATAATTTAGCGCTACTATATAAACTAAAAAGGCCGCTATAGCGGCCTTTTTTCTATTTGAAGGAAATAATAATGGCTTGGATCCAAATTCGTATTAATGCTAATGCTGAAAATGCCGATTTAATTAGTGATTTACTCGTTGAAGCTGGCAGCGCTTCGGTTACCTTTATCGATGGCAAAGATACTCCCATTTACGAACCTAAAATAGGCACTGTGCAGTTTTGGGCTGATACGACTGTTATAGGCTTATTTGATGCAAATCATGATATGGATAGCGTCGTTGCGCTAATACAAGCTGACGAGTCACTTACAAACGAATTAGTGTATAAAATTGAGCAATTAGAAGACAAAGATTGGGAACGCGAATGGATGGATAACTTTCATCCTATTCAATTTGGTGAAAAGCTGTGGATTTGCCCTAGCTGGCGTGATATTCCTGACCCTGATGCGGTAAATGTATTACTTGACCCTGGTCTTGCATTTGGTACTGGAACACATGCTACAACTGCACTGTGTCTTAAGTGGTTAGAACAACAAGATTTGCACGGTAAAACGGTAGTTGATTTTGGTTGTGGCTCAGGCATTTTAGGGATTGCAGCTATAAAGTTAGGTGCAGAGCGTATGATTGGGATAGATATTGACCCACAAGCGCTAGAAGCAAGCTTAGATAATGCTAACCGAAATGGTGTTGCTGATAAGCTAGAAGTATACCTTCCTGAAAACCAACCAGAGTTTAGTGCTGATATTGTAGTAGCTAATATTTTAGCGCAACCACTTCGTGAATTACATAGCGTTATTTTAGGCTTACTTAAGCCCGGTGGCAAAATTGCTATGTCTGGAATCTTAGAAGAACAAGCTCAATCAGTTGCTGATATTTACGCGCCTTTTATTACGCTAGATGATATTGCTGTTGAGGGTGATTGGACACGTGTAAGTGGCACTAAAAAAGCATAACTCTCCTCCAATACAAATTTAGAGTATTAACTCAAAACTCTTATGTAAAGCCTGTATTTAACAGGCTTTACTATTTTTTTACATAATAAAAAATAAACTGATTTTGTTGCAAAAACAAAACATGCTCAATTTTCAAACAAATTAAGCGATTCCTCATGAGGTTATCAAATGTCAATACGGAAAGAGCAAAAAAAAGTCACTTTTGTTCAATTTATAGCCTTTGATTTTTGTGAAAAAAACCGTAAACTTAGCGCCCCTTGAAAAGAGGCCTATTGAATATAGTGCGTATCGGTAAATACCAACTTGAGAATAATGTAATTGTCGCGCCAATGGCAGGCATTACAGACAGACCATTTAGACAACTTTGTCGCCGCTTAGGTGCGGGGCTAGCTGTGTCTGAAATGCTATCGTCAAATCCAAAGGTTTGGAAGACCGAAAAGTCGATGAATCGTATGGATCACAGCGGTGAATCGGGTATACGCGCGGTGCAAATTGCAGGAGCAGATCCTGAGCTTATGGCGCAGGCCGCACAATTCAATGTTGCTAACGGTGCACAAATCATAGATATCAATATGGGGTGCCCAGCAAAAAAAGTGAACAAGAAACTCGCAGGCTCTGCCTTATTACAGTTTCCTGAACTTGTGGAAGAGATTATTGATGCGGTAGTAAATGCCGTTGATATACCTGTGACACTTAAAATCCGTACAGGATGGGATCCGGATAACCGTAATGGTGTAGAGATTGCGAGAATAGCTGAACGTTATGGCATTGCATCACTTGCTGTACATGGGCGTACACGCGCATGTATGTATAAAGGTGAAGCTGAGTACGCTACGATTAGGGATATAAAACGTTCAGTGTCGATTCCTGTTGTTGCTAATGGTGATATTACATCACCAGAAAAAGCAAAACAGGTATTAGACTATACGGGTGCAGATGCCATTATGATTGGTCGAGCCGCCCAAGGTCGCCCTTGGATATTTAGGGAGATAGACCACTATTTGCGAACTGGGGAACATTTACAGCCACCTGCTATTTGCGAGGTGCGCAGTATTTTAATGGAGCATTTAACTAATCTTCATATGTTTTACGGTGAGCCAATGGGAGCGCGAATTGCTCGTAAACATGTATCTTGGTATTTGCAAACGCATGACAGTGATGGTCAGTTTAGGCGAGTATTTAATGCGCTCGATAATCCACAGGCACAAGTTGACGCATTAGAGCAATACTTTAAAACACTAGCAGCTAATTAAGAAAGAAAGAGACTAAATGATGTTCGAACAAAACGTGACTTCTCCATTTATCACTAACCCTCATGTTCAGTCACACGAGAAACCGCAGCCATTGCGTGATGCAGTAAAAAAAGCTGTTCACCACTATTTAAAACAGCTTAACGGTCAAGATGTGCAAGATGTTTACGACCTTGTTCTTTCTGAGCTAGAAGCGCCATTACTTGAAGAAGTAATGACATACACACGTGGTAACCAAACACGTGCAGCTATTTTACTAGGTATCAACCGTGGTACTTTACGTAAAAAGCTTAAAAAATACGGCATGAATTAATATGCTGGCTGCAATTTATTGCAGCCATTATTAAAAAAGCACCTTAGGGTGCTTTTTTTATGCCTACAGTTTATTAACTAAATTGCAAAATGCTCACGCTTATTGAGCCTTTATAAGTCGTTTTTTGAGTAGTAATCAGTTAAAATGCCCGCTTCTAAGCTAGCTCATTAACTGAGGAAATCAAACTACAATGGATACTCATCGTCCCATTCGTCGCGCACTATTAAGTGTGTCTGATAAAACCGGTATTGTTGAATTTGCCCGCGCACTAGAAGCGCAAGGTGTTGATATATTATCAACAGGCGGCACATGTAAACTTCTTGCTGATAATGGCATTAAAGTGACTGAAGTGTCTGATCACACAGGTCATCCAGAAATCATGGATGGTCGTGTAAAAACACTTCATCCAAAAATTCACGGCGGTATATTAGCCCGTCGCGGACAAGATGAAAACGTAATGGCAGATAACAACATTTCTGCTATCGACATAGTTGTAGTTAACTTATACCCCTTTGCGAATACTGTCGCTCAAGAAAACTGCAGCCTTGAAGATGCTATCGAAAACATTGATATTGGCGGACCAACAATGGTTCGTGCAGCCGCTAAAAACCATAAAGATGTAACAATCGTGGTAAACGCGAGCGACTACGACCGTGTTATTAGTGAAATGCAAAACAACAATGGCTCAACAACGTACAAAACACGTTTTGACTTAGCGATTGCTGCTTACGAGCACACTGCCGCATACGATGGCATGATTGCTAATTACTTCGGTAAAATGGTTCCTGATTACACCGAAGAAGCTGCAGTAGAAACTAAATTCCCACGTACTATTAATATGCAGTTCACTAAAAAGCAAGATATGCGTTACGGTGAGAATTCTCATCAAGATGCTGCTTTTTATGTTGAAAGTGACATTGCTGAAGCATCAGTTGCCACAGCAACTCAACTGCAAGGTAAAGCACTTTCGTTTAATAACATTGCAGATACCGACGCAGCACTTGAGTGTGTTAAAGAATTTGACGTACCAGCGTGCGTAATTGTAAAGCACGCTAACCCGTGTGGTGTTTCAATTGGGGGCAATATTCTTGAGGCATACGAGCGCGCTTTTAAAACAGACCCTACATCAGCATTTGGTGGCATTATTGCCTTTAACCGAGAGCTAGATGCCGCAACTGCACAAGCAATTGTTGACCGTCAGTTTGTTGAAGTAATTATCGCACCAAGTATTTCGAGCGAAGCTGCAAAAATTGTTGAAGCTAAAAAGAACGTTCGTTTATTAGAATGTGGACAGTGGACAGGTAAAGCCGCTGGCCAAGATATTAAACGCGTTAACGGCGGCATTTTAGTTCAAGACCGCGATTTAGGCATGGTTACGCAAGGCGATTTAAAAGTTGTTTCTAAGCGCCAACCTACAGAGCAAGAACTTAAAGATTTACTGTTTTGCTGGAAAGTAGCTAAGTTTGTTAAATCAAACGCAATTGTTTATGCCCGTGACGGTATGACCATTGGTGTAGGCGCAGGCCAAATGAGCCGCGTATACTCAGCTAAAATTGCAGGCATTAAAGCAGCAGACGAAAACCTTGAAGTTAAAGGTTCAGTTATGGCATCTGACGCATTCTTTCCATTTCGTGATGGAATTGACGCAGCAGCCGCCGCTGGTATTACTGCGGTAATTCAGCCTGGTGGCTCAATGCGTGATGAAGAAGTGATTGCAGCCGCTGATGAAGCTGGCATGGCAATGGTACTTACTGGTATGCGCCATTTCCGCCACTAATCACACAAAGGGTTAAACGTTAGTTTAGCCCTTTTTGTTTGCTATAAATTCACGTATTCTGACTATTCAATAACCTATTTAAAATTATAATGTGAAGGAACAAACGATGAAATTTGCGCTAAAATCGCTACTTGTAGCCACACTAACGATGACATCGACTATGGCTTTGAGCCATAACCACGAATCAAGCCTTGAGCATGCTCTTCAATCAAGTGAACGTAGTGCTAAAAGCAGTGCTCGTGACGAATATCGTCATCCGGCTCAAACACTTGCATTTTTTGGCTTTAAACCAACCATGACAGTTGTTGAAATTGCGCCAGGCGGCGGTTGGTATAGTGAAATTTTAGCGCCAGCACTAAAAGAGCAAGGCACTTATTATGCCGCGCACTTTCCTGCTGATTCATCAGTTGACTACTACCAACGCTCTCTTGCGGGCTTTAAACAAAAAGTAGCTGAAGATGAGCGCTTTAGTAGCGTTAAAATTACTGAGTTTGCACCTGTAACACATTTAGATATTGCGCCAGCTGACAGTGCCGATATGGTTTTAACTTTCCGTAATGTACATAACTGGTACATGGGCAAAGATAAAAGCGGTGCATTAAGTGCATTCCAAGCTTTTTATAAAGCCCTTAAACCAGGTGGTACATTAGGTTTAGTTGAACACCGTTTAGCTGAAGAACGTGCTGATGAAGATCAAAAAACATCAGGTTATATGAAGCAGAGATACGTAGTAGACCTTGCTGAGCAAGCTGGGTTTGAGTTAGTAGCAAGCAGTGAAATAAATGCAAATCCAAAAGATACAGCCGATCACCCTAAAGGTGTATGGACACTACCACCAAGCTTACGTTTAGGCGAACAAGATGCCGACAAATATAAAGCCATTGGTGAAAGTGACCGAATGACGCTGAAATTTAAGAAACCGCTTTAAATAGGAATTTTCGCCATGAATGTTTTAGTCATTGGCAGCGGCGGCCGCGAACACGCACTTGCGTTTAAAGCCGCTCAAAACACCAAAGTAAATACTGTATTTGTAGCCCCTGGTAATGCAGGTACTGCACTTGAACCAAAACTTGAAAACGTAGCAATAAACGTTGACGACTTAGATGGTTTACTTAGTTTTGCACAGCAAAACAATGTAGAGCTTACTATTGTAGGTCCAGAAATACCGTTAGTACTGGGTGTTGTTGATAAGTTTCGTGAACATAACATGGCTATTTTTGGCCCAACGGCAGGCGCAGCCCAGCTTGAAGGTTCAAAATCGTTTACTAAAGATTTTTTAGCACGCCACAATATTCCATCAGGCGATTATCAAACGTTTGAACAAATTGACCCAGCCCTTGCTTATTTAAAAGAAAAAGGCGCGCCAATTGTTGTAAAAGCAGATGGTTTGGCTGCGGGTAAAGGCGTAATTGTAGCAATGACGGAAGCCGATGCCGAAGATGCTATTCGCGATATGCTTGCGGGTAATGCTTTTGGCGATGCGGGAAGCCGTGTTGTTATTGAAGAATTTTTAGAGGGTGAAGAAGCGTCTTTCATTGTAATGGTTGATGGCAAAAACGTATTACCTTTTGCAACAAGCCAAGATCATAAACGTGCATATAATGGCGATGCAGGTCCTAATACTGGCGGCATGGGTGCATATTCACCAGCGCCAGTTGTTACTGATGAAATCCACCAGCGAATTATGAATGAAGTGATCTACCCAACGGTAGAAGGTATGGCAAGCGAAGGCCATCCGTACACAGGATTTTTATACGCAGGTTTGATGATTGACGAAACAGGTACCCCTAAAGTAATTGAATACAACTGCCGATTTGGCGACCCTGAAACTCAACCAATGATGCTACGCTTACAATCAGACTTAGTTGAATTGATTGAAGCAGCTAACCGTGTTGAACTTGATAAAACAACGATTAAGTTTGATTCTCGCGCAGCTGTAGGTGTTGTACTCGCAGCTAAGGGCTATCCTGGCGATTACCCTAAGGGTGATGCTATATCGGGCTTACAAGTTGACTACCCTGCTGGTGAAAAAGTTTTTCATGCGGGTACTAAACAAAGTGGCGAAGACGTAGTAACTGCTGGCGGACGTGTATTATGCGCAACAGCGCTTGGTAATACAGTCACCGAAGCACAACAACGTGCCTATGAGCTTGTTAAACAAATAAGCTGGGATGGCATGGAATACCGTACAGATATTGCTTATCGAGCCATTGCTCGCGAGCAATAAATTAATATACTGATAGAAACTTATTGGTTTTATTAATTAATTTAACTATAAAAGCGCAGTTTACCTGCGCTTTTATAGTGCTACACTATTTAAAAGGGCTTTATAAGTGCGCAAACGTTGGAACTAAGAACTTTACGTTATCATGCAATTGCTGTTGCCATACTAATATTCATATTTTTTATCATTAGTACATTGGCATCAAACCTTATCGTGCCCACAAAATATACAATCGATAAAACAGCCCCAGTATATCTTCAATATGCTTACTATCTTGATGAAAGTAAAACACTCACATTAGATGATATTCTCCGCCAACCAGAACTGCTTACACATGACTCCTTGTCTAAAATATCATGGAGCTTTACACAGCAAAATTATTGGTTGTTTATTGATTTAGAAAACAAAAGCTTAAAAAAAGAAAGCATAGTCGCCCACTTTGACAACCCCATGGTCGATCACCTAACAGCTTATCTCTTAACAAAAGAAAATAAAGTAATTGATACGTTCAAGCTTGGCGATAAAGAAGACTTGCCTACGTTGTTTCAATACAGTGTGCCACATATTCGCTTTTCGCTTGATAGTAAATCATCCCAACGCTTGGTAATTAAAGTAGATACTGTTGGTATTAGTAAAACCCCTGTAAACCTATATCGGAATAAAGAATTTATCGATTTAGTACGCTCGCAAGCAGGCCTTTGGGGAATATTTGTTGGCGTAATGCTTATGGCTGCGCTTTACAATTTAGTGCTCTATTTTGGTATTAAAGACCGCGTTTATTTAATTTATATTGGTTATATTATCAGCGCAATACTCCTAATGGGATCAGTCCTTGGCTTTGGTTTTTATTTATGGCCTTTAGAGTGGCAGTTATATTTTAATGAAAAAGTGGTCTTTGGTAACCATGCTGTCTCCTTTTTTACCCTTGCGTTTTGTACAATGTTTTTGCGCTACCATAAAGACAAATGCTGGCGTTATAAAATGAGCATTATACTACTGTCTATTATGTTTATATTGGCAGTAATTAGCTTATTGATTCCCGAAAATGTAGCCGCTCCTATCTTCTTTTTTGTAATGGGACTGCTTTATATTTCGTGTATTATTTTAATATATAACAAATTACGAAGTGGTTTTAGATGGGCTAAATTTTATGTTTTCTCGTGGATACCTTTAATATTTGGTGCAGCAATTCAAGCAATGGAATTGACTGGTTTTCTGCCTTATAGCTTTGCCACGCGCAATGCCTTTTTAGCCGCTATATTGTGTGAGGTTATATTAATGGCGATGGCACTTGCAGACAGAGTACGCTATCAACGCGAATATGCGCTTTACCTTGCTACGCATACACAGCAAACTAAATTACTTAATAGCTCAAAGCTAAAGCAAGCATTTATGGCACTGCAAGCCCAAAGCCGTTCAACAACATTGTGTTTTATTAAAATACGTCACTTTAACTCGCTCAATACTATAATTACGCCCTCTCAAGGCTACGCACTTACAAAATATATAGCAAAAGAGCTCGAACTTGAATTAAGTCACGAACGCGAATTTGCAAATCTCGAAACTGATTTAAATACTAGACGACGCTTAGCCGACTTAAGCAGCGGCGTATTTGCCTTTATCTCAACTAAAACACAAAGCCAAGAAATACTAGAAAGCCTGCTTACAAAAATTATTAGTAGTTTGCCCAAGCAATATGAAATTAAAGGATTGAACCTGCAGCTTAATTACAGCATAGGCATTAGCTCTGCGGGTAAAAGTAACGACTTTGAGTATTGGTTAAAGCGTGGTTACTTAGCGCTTAAAGATGCCAAGAGCAACACTAATCAAATAGGTTCATCCTCAAGCGATAATAATTTAATGATGGATGTGACTCTAGCTGCCAAGTTGCAAAAAGCAATACAAATGAATCAACTAGCGCTTTATTACCAACCTCAAATAAATTTACTCGATAACAAAGTAAGTGGTGCTGAGGCATTGTTACGCTGGCCCAACCCTACTTTTAGCAATTTACCTATTGAAGAACTAATTACCCTTGCTGAGCACACCGGTATTATTAATGAACTCACCCTGTGGGTTATTGAACAGGCTTGTAAGGATATTGTTGAATTTACAAAAAGTGGCTACGTTGATCATACTATCAGCGTAAACTTGAGTGCTAAAAATTTAACTATTAATAACTTAGCCGAAAAAGTAGAAAACATTTTAATTAAATACCAAGTCCCTGCACACTTACTTAAATTTGAACTTACCGAGTCAGCCTTTGTAGAAAGCCAAGAAGCACTTATTAAATTAGTTGATAACTTAACTGCTCTTGGAATTAAAGTTGTTCTTGATGACTTTGGAACAGGTTACGCGTCACTTAGTTATTTAGTTAATTATCACTTTAGTGAGCTAAAAATAGATAAGTCATTTGTATTTGATTTAATTAATAATCATACCCATCAAGTTATTGTACAAACAGCGATTGATATGGCGCATAAGCTTAATTTATCAATCACAATTGAAGGTGTTGAAACGCTAGAAATACATCTGTTACTTAAAGATATGAATGCCGATAGAACACAAGGTTACTTATACGCAAAAGCACTGCCTTACACCGACTATTTACACTTCTTAAAAAGCCAATATAGCTTAAAAATGTTAGACTCCTCTTTTTAACATCTTTAGGGGCCAAGTAAAGATGCAAGGCACACTGCGTAAATTAAAATCGAGCTTAACCGAACCAGTACAATATCACTTACCTGTAGGTGAACACCTAGTAGACTTAAATGCATTTATAGGTAAAGAGCTTACGCTTACCTTTAGCGGCACCATTTTATGTTCTAACTGCGGTAAAAAAACCAAAAAAAGTTATTCTCAAGGTCACTGTTTTGTATGCATGCGCAAGCTCGCTAGTTGCGATATGTGTATTATGAAACCAGAAACCTGTCACTACGACCAAGGCACGTGCCGAGAGCCACAGTGGGGCGAAGAAAACTGCATGATCCCACATTATGTGTACCTCGCTAATACTTCAGGGTTAAAAGTGGGTATTACTCGCCATACACAAATACCGACTCGTTGGGTTGATCAGGGGGCGACTCAAGCATTGCCTATTTTTAAAGTGCAAACTCGCCTGCAATCAGGTTTAGTGGAAGTTGCATTGGCTGAGTTTATTGCCGACAAAACTAATTGGCGCAATATGTTAAAAGGTCAAAACGAAGCAATTGACTTAAAAGCAGCTGCAGCCGAACTGATCCCACAAATTAGTGAAAAGCTAAACGAGCTAAGTGAGTTATTTGGCGCAACAGCAATAGAACAACTTGATGAAGATGTGATTGATTTAGATTTCCCAGTAACCGAATACCCAACAAAAATCAGCTCATTTAACTTTGATAAAGACCCTGTTGTAAGTGGTGTTTTACAAGGTATTAAAGGTCAGTACTTAATCTTTGAAAAAGGCGTTATTAATATTCGTAAATTTACGTCTTACGAAATAACGGTAGGCTAAAGCGCCTAAGGAGTTATATTAAATGCTTAATCAATTTCCACAGCTCGTTATTGTTTATAACGAACTTGAAATAGCTCACACACCACAAGAGCGCGAAGAACACTTACACAGTGTTACACCAAGCGACTTAACTGATGTAGTTATACTTAATAAACGTGGTGAGTACTGCACTTTAAAAAATGCACCGCGAGAGCCGTTAAGCGCAGAGCAACTTGCAGTACTCGTAACAAGTTACTTATTAAATGAAGGGCATTGTTGTTTAAGTAAAATAACAACCCTAAGCGTTGAGCAAGCATTTAACTTACTTGAGCTATAAAGCGCAGCACAATTAAACCTCGGTAAGCACTTTTATATGCGCTACAGCACTTCTACCCAAAGCTGATAGCGCATAGCCACCTTCTAAATACGAAATAACCCCTTTGCAGCCGCCCTCTTTAGCAACACCACATAGTTGCTCGGTAAGCCAAATATAGTCATCCTCTACAAATTTTAAGCTTGCCATATCGTCTTCTAGGTGTGCATCAAACCCTGCACTTATAAAAAGTAACTCAGGCTTAAACGCTTTTAATTTTGGTAACCATTGCTGAGTAAACACGTCTTTTAGGTCGTCGCCATTACTGGCAATTGGCAAAGGAGAATTAACGACATGGCTATTATTTTTAACCGCTGTATTTGGGTAAAACGGATACTGAAATAACGAGCAAAGCAGTACGTTTTCATCATCAATGAAAATGTCTTGTGTGCCATTACCGTGGTGTACATCAAAGTCCGCAATCGCAATGCGTTTAACCCCTTTGCTTTGTGCGTACTTAACGGCAATAGCTAAATTATTAAACACACAAAATCCAGATGATGAATCTTTATTCGCATGATGCCCTGGCGGGCGTACTGAGCAAAAAGCAGCATCGAGTTTATCGGCAAGTATTTCATCAACAGCTAACAACCCTGCCCCCACTGCGCGTTCAATCGCTTTAAACGAATCGGGGCACAGCCAAGTATCGCCGTCTAAATTAGCGAGTCCTTCGGTTGGTAGTGTAGTTTCTACGTGTTTAACTAAAGCCTCATCGTGAGCAAGTAAATAATGCTCACGCTCGGCTTTAGGTGCTTGAAGGTGTGTTAAACCAACATCTACACCGCTGGCTAATAATCTGTCGGTAATTGCATCTAAGCGCTCTGGGCACTCAGGATGGTCGTCTATCATTTTATGCTTACGGCAATGAGGATGTGAAATAACTGCTGTACGCATAAAGTGCTCCTAACCAAAGTAAATTGAATGCTTAATATAACAAAGCCACCGACGGGTGGCTTTGCGACTTTGGTTTATATCGATACTTTAAATATCGGTACTTTAAATATCGATACTTTAAATACTAATGTTATTAGCTATTTTGCTTTTAAATGTAGGTTTCTAAAATCAAAGCTAAAGTCGGTAACTTGTGTTGATACTGCACGCATTTTAGCGCTGTTTACACGGTTTTGTGAGCTCATTTCAAAACGAATAAATGCATCCGCTTCAAGTAACTTTTCATCCCACTTAACAATAAATGTATTACCAGTGTAGTGCTCAAGTGTGCCTTTTAAGCGCTTGGTATGCGTAAAATCAATATGCAATTTACTATCAAGTTGTTCAATAATTACATCGCCATACCAATCATCACGTAATGTACCGGTATAGTTAATATTTGGTAATTGTGGTTGGTAGTCAGCGGGTGCTTCTGGTTTTGCATGAGCATACGCGTGTTGTTTGCCTTCAAAATGGCTTTTAGCTAAATCCTCTACCCAGTCTTTATCTTCAAGCTCAAGTGCATCTTCAAGTACTTCGTGGGTTACTGCCGAAAGTGCACCAAAAGCTTGTTGATTAGATAAAATAACAATACCGAGTTTTTTCTCAGGCAATAAAGTAACTTGCGATACCATTCCTAAAATACCACCGCCGTGACCTAGCTTTTTAAAGCCGTGGTAGTCTTCAATGCTCCAACCTAATCCATAACCTCTAAACTGTTGATGATACGACTCAAACGCGCTTTTAGACGCCATAGACGTAATATGTGGGTGCCACATTTGCGCTTGTTGTTTTTCGCTAAACAACTGCTCGCCACTTGGCATTTTACCGCCTGCTAATTGCGTACGAAGCCATTGGCTCATATCGCTTACACTTGAAGCAATTGCACCTGCGCCTCTAAAATCTTCTAGGTAGTTCACAAAAAATGGATGAAGCGTACCATCCATAGGAATATGACCTGTAGCCCAATTTTTATTACTTTTTGGAATACGTGAAAATCCTGCCCGTGAGTTGTCCATGTGTAGCGGTTGTAATATATTTTTTTCGATATAATCGTTCCAGCTCATACCCGACACACGTGCAACTACTTCACCAGCGGTAACAAACATCAGGTTGTTATAAGCGTATTTACTACGAAAACTGCTCGCTGGTTTTAAATACTGTAATCCCGCTAAAATTTCATCAACTGACTTGTCGGTACTTGGCCAAATCATTAAATCGCCTTGCCCAAGCCCTAGCCCACTGCGATGGCTTAATAAGTCACGAATACGCATTTCGCGTGTTACGTATGAGTCGTATAATCTAAACTCTGGTAAATGATCAATTACGCGATCATCCCAGCTTAATTTCCCTTCATCAACCAACTTGGCAAGTGCTGCTGTTGTAAACGCTTTCGTGTTTGAAGCAATACCAAACAAGGTGTCTTTGTTTACTTTTTTGTTGGTATCGAGATTAGTTACACCAAAGCCTTTAGCAAATATTACTTTATCGTTTTCAACAATGGCGACTGCCATACCGGGTACGTCAAAACGCGCCATTGAGGCTTTAATAACTTCATCTATTTTATTTGTATCTATCTGTGCCCAGCTACTAAACGTAGTGCCAGCTAGTAGTGCAATTGCGGCAAGTTTGGTTAATTTCATATCAATCCTATTTTATTATTGTTGATGAACTGCAAATTCAATTGCTGCGCGCTCTTGATTGGTATCGCTTTTTTGTGCGCGATTTAATATCGCATCACTGTATTCTTTTGGTACGCCCGCTTCAAGTGATCCGCGATGAACGTGTTTTATGTACCAATCGTATGGGAGTACATCGCTGTCGTGGGTATTAGCTATATAACAATGTGCAGTTACAGTCTCACCCGTTAAAAGCGTTGGGGCTATATCTACGCAGTCGTAACCTACGCCCTCAATACTATCTAAAATAACTTTTTCATCTTCATTAAGCTCATAAATAACGCCGTAAACCAGCGCGCACACTTTATCGCTTGGGCAAATACTGCATTTGCCTGAGCCATCTTTAAATAGCATATCAAAAGTTAGCTCGTAACCTTTAAGTACCGCTGTTCCTACACGCTTTACATTAGGTAAGCGCGCTAACAAACGGTTAGATGACATATTAGAACCAAACGAAAAATTATATAACGGCATTTTATCTCCTGTACTTTTTAAATAAGTTAAATAACAACACGTACTGCAAGGGCAATTAAAATAACGCCAATTCCACGGTCAAACCAATAACCACGTCGCTGGAAAAAACCCCTTACGCTATTTCTAGAAAGCATTATTGACAGCATTGAAAACCACGCCCAAGTAGCCAGTGCCATGTATACGCCGTAACCTACCTGTACACTAGTGGGTGTTGTTGGGCTAATCACGAGTGTAAATAACGACATAAAAAATAACGTTGCCTTTGGGTTTAATGCATTTGTTAAAAAGCCACGCCTAAAAGCAAGCCAAACGGGTTCCTCTTGAACGGTTTTGTTTTTAATATCGTTTTCAATATTGCCTTCAATATTGCCTTCATTATTGTCTTTAATACTTGTAGGAGGTTTTGCTGCTCTAAGTGCTTGTACGCCTAAGTAAGCTAAATAAGCACCTGCAAGATATTTAAGCGCCATAAATAAATTAGGTGATTGCGTTAAAATAAGCGCAACACCTAAAACACAATATGCAACATGTAGTAAAATAGCAGCACCAACACCTGCGCTTGTCCACAATGCGTTACGCCTACCTTGTTGCACGCTTTGCTTAAGCACTACGGCAAAGTCAGGTCCAGGGCTTGCTACTGCAAAAAAATGAGCAATAACAATCAGTAAAAATTCATCTAAGTATTCCACGCATGTCCTTGCTAGTTTGGCGAATAAGCTAGTAACAGCGGGTTAGCCGAGTTACTTATCAGTGCTTTAATTTCTTTTTGTGCTTTTTTAAATTGGCTGCGTAAATGCGGTTTTAAATGCTTTTTAGAGTCTTTATCGTTTTTAAAGTAACTAATAAGTGCATGCATAAACACGGTGTGTGTTTCACTTAGTTTAGCTTCACGGTTAGCGTATGGGTTGTAACAAGAACCACAACCGCCCTTAAACTGATACACCGTGTTGCTCATCATCACACCAAACCCTAAAAAACAGGCAAGCGCATCGGCAGCTTGTGGTAAATACTCTTTACCACCTGGCGGTAACACACCAACGTGATGAATAAGTATGGTGGCAAGCGTGCCTGCATAACTTGCCACTAAATCCTGTGGCTGATTAATCTGATTAGGATTAAAAGAAATATTAATAGTATGGCTAGGCGGCACAATTAAGTGGCTTCCTTCTCCACGTATTTCATTGCTAAATTCAAAGTGCGGAAAAACCTGAGGCTGTAATTGCTGAGGTGCAACTAGCTGAATAGGCCACGCGCTCATACCTGCATAATTAGTAACGCGGGTAAAAACGTTCGTCGCCATTTCTTCAATACTCGATACCGAATCAGGAAAAAACGCTGCTGTCGGCAATACTATTTTTGTTTGCTTAGTAAAGTACTCAGCATCAAAATTCTCTACCGCCCAAATAAACGTATCAATAAGCCATTGCTGTTCTTGATCTTCCAATAATGGTGCCGATTTAAATAAAGCTAACATAAGGTGCTCTTATAAGTTTTAGTGCTAGTTTAGTTTTTTTGTGTAAGCGCCCATTCCCACGCTTGAGTGTTATACAGCGGTACAGTAGATAACGCATGATGGTGGCTGCCACTAGACTCTTTAGTTGAATACGATAAGTACAATAATGTACGGTTTTCGGCATCGTAAATGCGGCGCACTTTTAATGATTTAAATAAAATACTTTTAGACGATTTAAATACCACCTCGCCCGACTTACTTCGGTCAATTTCTTGTAACTGTTCTGCTGTAATTGGCCCAGTTTGTCGACACGCAATAGACATATCAGATGGATCTGAAAAATCTAAATCAGCCTCAATGTGGCTAATGTGGCAAGTAACGCCTTTGATGATTGGATCTTGCTGCGAATTAACAACTACATCTTTGGTAGTAAACAATCCTAAACTTACCGATGCTACATCATCAGAGCAAGCACTTAACGTAATAACGGCACTTGCAAGCACAGCCAAACGTTTAAATTTTTGTGGTAATTTCATACTCATCCTTAATAGCTTATTAAAAAGTGAAATGTTGAGCCCATTATTTAAGTTAATACAATTTAGTACCTGTTAATAAGTTTGGGTTCACATGTATGTACTTATATTAACATCAAAAATAAATACGGCTAAATTACTTTAGAGTAAAGGTTTTCAGCCGTTCAGGGGTTAGCGAGCATCAGTGTATTTGGTATAATAAGGCTCGCACCGCAAGTAATAACTTATAATAGGAAAGCCGAAATGCCGCATATTATTATTGAACACTCAGAAGATCTTCCTGTATTACCACAGGTACTCGTAGAGAAAATTCATACCACCGCGTTCCAAAGCAACTTATTTGATTTAGAAACCATAAAAACACGCGCTATTGTTTATCAGCAGTATCAACTTGGTGCAGGAAAATCAGGATTTATACATATTGCGGTACATATTTTAGAGGGAAGATCGATTGAAGAAAAACAAATGCTGAGTGAAAGCTTACTCGATTGTTTAAAAACTTATTGCCGAGATTCAGACAGCTTAAGCGTTAATATTTACGACATTAAGCATGAGATATATCGTAAAAACTAATTAACTCTTTTAGTCCTTAAGCAAAAAACTGACTCTAATTACTAAAAAATCCCAGAGGGGTTTTTTAGTAATATTTGATAAAATAGAAGCTTTCAAAGAGGTGCGATTAAAGATATAAATGGTTTTATGTTTGCCCATTATTAAATTTTTCTCGCTTTAATTTTATAAAGCAATATTCGTAAGTATTTTTAGTGACAAGTTCATTACCAGCTAGAATTTAATTTCAAATAAGCTCTTCAAAATTGTCATATGCAAACCTACCTTTCCTGTAGTTACACTCTTTTCATCAATACCAATTAGTTTTAAAGATAAAGATAAAATGATATGTCGCAGAAAAATGTAATCAAAATCTGATATTGAACTAATTTAGTTAAATTTAAAAAGCATGCTATCTATTTTAAATTAATAGTAATTGTTAAATCTAGATAAAGTATTTGGTTGATATTTACTTGGGAAGTTTGTAAAAGTGGTGGCCCCTCCCAGACTCGAACTGGGGACCTAACGATTATGAGTCGTGTGCTCTAACCAACTGAGCTAAGGGGCCAACTTTTATATAACTGTAAAACAGTTAATTTTTGAAGCGTTCAATCACAGAGCGACTAAAGCGGACTGCAGTATAAAAACTTTTTAGGTGCTTGTCACTACCAAAAACCTTTATTTTAACAATCAATAAGCTAACTGCTTAAATAGTAATCTTTTTAGCGGGTATATGTATTAAATATAGATATTTTTTACTTTAATGATTATTCAAAAAGTCCTAACTTAAATAAAAGTTAGTGTTCTGGTGGTTACTTTTTAAGTAAAGCAAACATATATGTGTAAGCGTACAGGGCTGTAAAAAAAATACTTGGGGCTACAGTAAGTGCCAAATTAGGTGTTTGGTTTATAACATTAACCGTAATAACCAAGATTGACTGCACAAAAATTGGAATGATTGGGGCAAATAAAGTTCCTGCCACCCTCTTATTGTTTAAATACGAAGCAGATAAATTAATCGCGTTATTAAAACTTTGTCGTATGGCTATATTTTGAGGTGTTTTAGAATGGAACATACAAATAATAGGGCTTACAAAAGCTAAAGATACATAACTCGTTTTATACTTATTTACGACTTTCTCTAAAATAAAAGTAAAAAACAGGGTCACAAAACCACTGTATGAGCCTTGTACCAGAGCAGCTTGTAGCGTAACTGACTGAGCAATATCATCTGCGCTATTTGCCCAATAAGCCCAACCAAAATAAAAAACAAATGACACGATGCCAGATAATATAAGACGACTATTCAATTAAACCTCTTAGAGCATTTTTATACGCGATGACTAAATAAAAGATAGGCGTTCATTGTAGTCAAAAATAAACGTTTAAGTCGAAATTTTATTATTTTAAGTAAAACGCTACATTACATTCATAAAAAATAAGATCCATATCATAGTTATTACTAAATCTTGATACTTACATACTGAATAAGAGTATATTTTAAACAAAGTATAATTAATTCTACTATAAGAGTTTTTAAGTATGATGTGGTATCAAGATACTAATCCGTTAAATGGGCTATGGTTATCCGCTTTGATTGCCGTACTCCCTATCCTTGTCTTTTTATTATGCCTAGTGGCTTTCAAAATGAAGGGCATAACAGCAGGTATTATTGCACTTATTTTACAGGTAATTATCGCTATGTGGCCTTTTGGTATGCCTGTGGCAAGTATTGCTGGTGCTGGGTTTTTAGGCGTGCTTACTGCAATTTGGCCTATTGCTTACATAATAGTGTTGGCAGTGCTACTTTATCGTTTGACCGTAGCAAGTGGCCGTTTTGATACCGTGCGAAACAGTATTGCAGGTATTTCTGCTGATCAGCGTATACAAGTACTTCTTGTTAGCTTTGGTTTTGGTGCATTTCTTGAAGGAGCTGCGGGGTTTGGCGTTCCAATTGCAATCTGTGCTGCGTTATTGGTGCAACTCGGGTTTAAGCCCGTTAAAGCAGCAATGCTTTCTTTAGTGGCAAATGTTGCTGCCGGCGCATACGGCGCAATAGGTATTCCTGTTATCGTTGCTGCAAAAGTTGGGGGCGTTAACCTAGCTGATTTATCATTCGATTTGGTATTAGTACTTCAACTCGTTTCTTTTGCAACCCCTTTCATTTTGGTGATGATTCTTGATGGATGGCGTGGATTTCGTGAAACCCTGCCAATAACCTTAGCCGTGAGCGTTACATATAATGTATCACAAGCTTCTCTATTAATATTTCTTGGACCTGAACTTGCCGATATTCTTCCTGGTCTCCTTGCTATGGTAATGATTGTTATTGTAGGTCGCTTTTGGAAACCTTCACACATTTATCGCGAGAATAACAGCCCAGCGCCAACTCCTGTAAAAGAGAGTTTTAAAAAAATACTCGTAGCATGGAGCCCATTTTATATTCTAACCGCAGCAATTTTTGTATGGAGCATTCCTGCTTTCAAAGCGCTTTTTTTGGAGGGAGGTGTATTGTCCTCCCTCGTTTTAAAATTTTCACTACCAGGAATTACCGGTGTTATTGTCTCAAGTGGTGCTACCCAAGCAAGTACTGCAACATGGGCTTTTACACCAATTAACGCCACTGGCACTGCTATTCTTGTTGCTATCATCATCATTTTTGTTACGACTAAGCAATTACACCTAACTGATGTACTAAAAACATTCAGTAAGACTGTCTGCGATCTTTGGCAATCAATTGTGCTTATTGCTTTGATTCTTGCGTTAGCGAATATTGCTAACCTTTCGGGAGGAACAGCCTCTATTGGTAACGCTCTGGCCGCTGTTGGGATCGCGTTTCCGCTTTTATCTCCGATTATTGGCTGGTTTGGCGTGTTTATTACCGGCTCTGTTGTTAACAACAATACTTTATTTGCCCAGCTTCAATCGATTACCGCAACTAAAATAGGTGTCGATCCAACATTATTAGTCGCTGCAAATACTGCGGGAGGAGCTGTCGCTAAAGTCATTTCGCCACAATCTATTGCAATTGCAGCAGGTGCAGTGGGGCTTACGGGTCGTGAAGGCGATATTCTTAGGGCATCAATTAAATACAGCTTGGGTATGCTTGCATTTTTGTGTGTGTGGGTAATGCTTTTATCGCTTGTTACTCACTCATTATAAATATTGTATTTAAGTAGTAATACTAAAGGTTAAAAATATAGTGTTCTATGTGAGTCAATTAATTAAAGTACAGCTAGGTAAAGCTCACTTTAATTAATTGACTACACAACAAGCCGCGTGGGATTACTTTTTCGCAATAATATAAATTGCGTGTATTAATCCTGGGAAATAACCAAGCAGTGTTAATAAAATATTTAGCCAAAAGTGTAAACCTAAACCCACTTGTAAAAATACACCCAGTGGCGGCAGTAAAACAGACAAGATGATACGAATGATATCCATAATGAAACTCCAGTAAATTAAGTATTAAAAAGCAAAAAACCCAGCGGTGCTGGGCTTTTTTAATGCGATATTATTCAGCAACAATAGTAAGTTTATCAACTACGTCTTGAACATCTTCGGCATTTTTAGCAATTTTAACTGCTAGCTGCTTTTCGGCTTCTGACTTAACAGAACCATTTAGGGTAACAACACCATTGTCGGTGTCTACGTCGATATCTGTACCACCAACTTCTGAGTCAAATAGGAAGCGAGTTGTAATAACGGTCGTGATTTTAGCGTCAGTTAAGTCGTTATCATCATCGTCGTGCATCATGCTTTTGTCAGCGTTTTTTGCGTTTGCGCTTTTAACAACTGTTAAGCTGTTTTCAACATCAGTTACGCCATCTAAGCTAAGCACGAGCTCTTCTGCGAGCTCTTTATCTAGTTCGCTATTTACTTTACCAGTAAGCACTACCTTACCATTTTTTACATCAGTGTTAATGTCAAAGTTGTTTAGATTAGTGTTCATAAGAAGCACTGTTTCTGCCTTACCATCAATCCAAGCATCTTTACTTTCGTTTTCCCAGCTGTTTGCTTGGGCACTCATAGCCGTAGTACCAAGAACTAAAGCTGCGATAATAGATTTGTTAAATGTTTTCATAATCTTTTTCCTTTTGATTAAAGACACTTTAACTAATGCGAACTTCAAGCCAACTTTAATTATAATTATATATCAACAACTTAAGTTAAAATCACTATAAACGCTATGATAGGAGTGAGTAATTATTTACAGGCTTATCGGTAAAACTTTCTTAAGTAGTGAAAATAGCTAGATAATTGCTGTTTTGGTTAATCTATCGTTAATATAACAAATACGTTTTTAACAAAATAAATGTAAGTAATTGATTAATTGCACCTTTATATTTGGTACGTGGCTTGCTTATATATAAACAACAGTAAATATAATAAGGAATGTCCTCATGTCAGTAAAAGTAGAAGATCGCCCAATAGAACAAGTACGCGAACAGGTGATTGATCAATTAATTTATAATTATAGCCATGGGGTTATTTCTGTTAGTGCATTTGAACGACGTTTAGATAATGCGATGGATGCAGCCAACAATGAAGCCCTACTAATGCTAGTTAAAGATTTAACACTTAATACTGATCAACAATATAAAGCTGAAAAGCAATCCCAGTTTTCACCAAACTATAAAGCGCAGCAAACGAGTGATGATGACTTTACGCTGCGCAGCATTTTAGGCTCTAACGAGCGCAGCGGTCAGTGGGTCGTGCCAAAAAATATATATTTGAGTAACTTTATGGGATCAGTTGTACTTGATTTTACTGATGCCATTTTTGCTCATCAAAACGTAACTATTCATGTTAACTGTATTTTTGGCAGTGATGAAATTTACGTACCTGAGCACGTAAATGTAGTCTCTAAAATGTTTTGCATTTTAAGTAGCCTTGAAAATAAGTCGGTCTCACTAAACAAGCGCCAAGGTCCAACAATTCATATTGAAGGAAAAGCGGTAATGGGATCGGTTGAAGTAAAAATAAAACGTACTATAAAAGAAAAATTTATAAGCTTTGCTAATGAGCTAAAAGCACAACTTGGTGGTGGTTCTACGCATCAATAGTTAGCGTTAAAAATTATATCTACAATATAAATCACGTATTTACTTTATTAGGCACCGCATGCTGCGGTCTTAATATGCACGACTAATATGCGTTATAAGTCGTTATTCCTCTCACTTGGAATATCACTTAAGTATTCAACAAATTCAATTTCGAAGCCCGCTGGGTCAATAAAATAAACGTTTTTTCTAAATGGGTTTTCACTTCCTTTTTTAGCTACTTTAAAATCGGCTTTTTGTAAACGCTGTACTGTAGCATCTAAATTATTTGTCACGTAGGCAAAGTGCGCAAAGCCAACTTGATGCCCTGATAAATCTCTATTTTCACCCTCCCCGTGATCGCTTATTGCAATGTATTGCGTCGCATCTCCAAAGTGTACCCAACGCCTTGG
Organism: Pseudoalteromonas sp. Z9A5; assembly: GCF_011378875.1. Taxonomy (NCBI): domain Bacteria; kingdom Pseudomonadati; phylum Pseudomonadota; class Gammaproteobacteria; order Alteromonadales; family Pseudoalteromonadaceae; genus Pseudoalteromonas; species Pseudoalteromonas sp. Z9A5. The sequence continues at coordinate 83,002 of NZ_WTLC01000001.1, read as the reverse complement.
TTTACCATACCAAGTACCAGTTCCCTCGCTTCTTATAAACCAATACGGAAATGCTGCTTGGTAAAATTTAAGCATACTATTTATATCATTCGCGACTAAGTTTACGTGCTCTAAATACATAATGTTGTCCTATCAATTAAGTTAGGAACACGATAAAACCTCAAGCTAACTTTAGGTAAAGCATTATTTAAAATTAATTCGATTTGATTAATACACAAAGGAACATAATGACTTATTAATTGCTCATTATTATTTTTTTAAAATATATAAATTTTCAATATTGTATAAAAAACAAACATAAGTATTTGGGGTTTATTGTTTACTTTATGTCAAAAGTCGCTAAAATACGCCGGCTGAAATATATAAACGTTCTTTTACAACCCAAAGGTAATACCATGCATCCAATGTTAAACATTGCGGTTCGCGCTGCGCGCAACGCAGGCAAAATTTTACTTCGCGCAAGTGAAGATTTATCAAAAGTTGAAGTGCAACAAAAAGGCGCTAACGATTTAGTAACTAACATTGATAAAGAAGCCGAAGCCGTAATTCGCGACACAATTTTACAGTCTTACCCTACTCACTCAATTGTTGGTGAAGAACTAGGTGAGCATAAAGGCAAGGATGATGATTACCAATGGATTGTAGATCCTATCGATGGAACAACTAACTTCATCAAAGGTATCCCTCATTACGCGGTCTCTATCGCACTTAAAGTTAAAGGTCGTTTAGACCAAGCCGTTATTTATGATCCAATTCGTGGTGAGCTTTTCACTGCATCTCGCGGTCAAGGCACTCAACTTAATAGCAAACGTCTACGTGTAAGCAAAACTACGGTTCTTGCGGGCACTGTACTTGCAACTGGTTTCCCTTTCAAAAATAAACACCACATGGATGCATACACAGAAGCATTCAAAGCATTGTTTGCACACACAGCTGATATTCGCCGTGCAGGTTGTTCTGCATTGGATATGGCATATGTTGCTGCTGGTCGTGTTGATGGCTTTTTTGAAATTGGTTTAAAACCTTGGAATTCTGCAGCGGGCGAACTTATGGTTAAAGAAGCTGGCGGTATGGTTGTAGATTTTGCTGGTGGTAATAACTATAACCACAGCGGTAATATTATCTGTGGTTCACCAAAACTTACTCAAGCAATTATTCGTGAAATTCGTCCAGTACTAACTGAGTCGTTACTTCGCTAATAAATAGCATGACGAAAAAGGAGCTTAGGCTCCTTTTTTTGTGCTTAAAAATAAGGGTTATCTAGCTTAAGTTCTACTGTTTTACCTTTTGCGTAAGGTAATGTATTTAAATCCTTTGCAAAGTATTCATCAAACAACGTATCAAACTCACCATTTTTTTGCATTATTTTAAGCCCTTTTTCAATTGCCACTGCAAGCTCTGGCTTACTATTTGATACAAAATAATAGAATCCTGTTGGGTAACTTATATATAAGTTAGGTATTATCACTAGGTTGCTTTGTTTATTAGCTAGAAGCTCTGAATTAACCTCGATAAATGAACGTGGAAAGTAATCAATACGCCCTGCACTTGTTAAGGCAAACATAGCTTGATAATTTGCAAGCGGCCTTATATGTAAGCCATTAAACGCCATTATTTTTGTATCTGGCCAATCATGACCTTGCACCGCAGAAAGCTTACCTAACTGCTCTAAACTAGTAATACCTTTAAATCTAGTAACGCTGTTTTTACTTGTTAATAACGCCCTTTTACCTATGTAGCCTTTAAATAATGGGATTTTAATCGCAATAGCTAGAGACTCTCTCTCGGGGCTGCTCATACTCCAGTATAAATCTAAATTTTTTGTATCTAGCGCTATTAAAGTGCGTTGTTGATGGGGATGAATTAAAACGGGGTTAATCTCTGCAGGGTATTGTGCGCTCACCAATGCTTTTTCTAATAGCTCGTTAAGGTAATCGTCACGAGCATATTGCACACGCTGCTCCTGCGCTATATTTACTATATTTACCTCACTCGCTAAAGCGCTGCATACAAACAAACTTACTACGTTAATCAAATACTTTAATGGCAACATAATTATCACCTTAGTTATTATCGGTAGTTTTAACAGTTATTATTGATAGTTTAAATTATCGCGTTATTTAAGCTAAATAGCTTCCAGCGCCTAAATATAAGATAACGATGAAGATATTATGTAACTGTACTTATTAATAACCGCGCTATTAATACTTATTTTAAATACATAGTACATAGTACAGAGTTACACTCATGGTGTGCTCTACAAAGTTAGCACTGTTTATTCATACTTGCACAGTAAAGCTAAAAAATCGTGAACATAAATATATTACAGACAATAAAAAACCGCTCAATGAGCGGTTTTTTAAAGTAGTTACAAAACCATTACGGCATAGCGTCTTGGTCTGCGCCTTCTTTTTCAATTACTTCTGGTATTAAATCTTCTTTACTTACACCCATCGCAATAGCAACAGAGCTCGCAACATAAATAGAAGAATAAGTACCAATAAATACACCAAACAGCAATGCAGTTGCAAAGCCATGAATAGTTTGTCCGCCCCAAGCAAACAAGGCAATCAATACTAAAATAGTGGTGATTGATGTTACAAGAGTACGATTAAGTGTTTGAGTAAGTGAAATATCTATAATCTCTACTGTATCGTCGATACGTACCTTACGGAAGTTTTCACGTATACGGTCTGATACAACTATTGTATCGTTAAGTGAGTAACCAATTACCGCAAGAATTGCCGCTAATATAGTTAAGTCAAACTCCAAACCTAGTATCGAAAATAAACCGACAGTAATAATAACATCGTGTAATAGTGCACCTACCGCACCAACAGCAAAACGCCATTCAAAGCGAAATGCAACGTAGATTAAAATACAAATAAGCGCAGTTAACATGGCTAGGCCACCCTGCTCTTTTAAGTCTTCACCTACACTTGGACCTACAAACTCAATACGGCGCATTACTACGCTGTCATCAGCTTTTTTTAGGGCATCAATTACTTGGTTACCAATTACTTCGGCTTTTACATCGTTACCACGTGGTGCTAAGCGAACTAAAATCTCTTGGCTTGAACCAAATAGTTGCACCGATGCATCTGCAAAGCCGTTATCAGCTAGTGCATCACGTACTTTTTTAAGGTCTGCTGGTTGTGAAAAACCAACTTCTACAGCAGTACCGCCTGTAAAATCTAAACCAAAGTTTAAACCCTTAACAAAAATTGATGCAAACGACGCTAAAATTAATAACGTCGAAAAGCCCATAGCCACTTTGCGAAGAGACATGAAACGAAGGGTTCTACTACCCAAACTTAAAATTTGCATGTCTGCTCCTTAAATCGAAAGTTTATCAACACGTTTACCACCAACAAATAAGTTGATTACCGCACGGGTACCAACAATGGCCGTAAACATTGAAGTTAAAATACCAATCGCAAGTGTAACCGCAAAGCCTGCTATTGGACCTGTGCCCACTGCAAACAGTATAACGGCAGCGATCAGAGTAGTGATGTTGGCATCAAATATGGTGCTAAATGCGCTATCGTAACCAAAATGAATCGCCTGTTGAGGGCTACGACCATCGGCTAGCTCTTCACGTATACGTTCAAAAATAAGTACGTTAGCATCTACAGCCATACCAACCGTCAATACAATACCTGCGATACCAGGCAGAGTAAGTGTAGCGCCTGGAATTAAAGACATAACACCTACAATCAGCACTAAGTTAGCCGCAAGCGCAAGGTTTGCAACCATACCAAAGCCTTTGTAGTACACAAGCATAAACACAAGTACAAACGCAAAACCAAGTGCAACCGCAGTCATACCCGCTTCAATGTTTTCTTGGCCTAAGCTTGGACCTACTGTGCGCTCTTCAACAATTTGAATTGGCGCTACAAGTGCTCCAGCACGTAGTAATAAACTTAAGTTATGCGCTTCAGCAGGATTATCAATACCAGTAATACGGAACGAGCGATCAAGACGAGCTTGAATAGTTGCTACGTTAATGACTTCTTCAACCTTAATCGGTGGAAGTGCTTTACCGTCTGAATCTTTTTTACCTGATGGCTTGTACTCAATAAATACCGTTGCCATGCGCTTACCAATAGCACGTTTGGTAAAGGCATTCATTTTTGCCCCACCTTTGCTATCTAACGTAATACTTACTTGTGGGCGTTGGTATTCATCAGCGCCAGATTGCGCGCCAGTTATATGGCTGCCTTCTAAAATAATACGTTTTTTAAGAACCACAGGATAACCGTCGCGGCTCATAATCATTTCAGTGCCTGCAGGAATTCGACCTTGGGCAGCAGCACTTGCATCGGCATTTTCGTCTACTTCACGAAATTCAAGTGTTGCCGTAGCGCCTAATATTTCTTTAGCGCGAGCAGTGTCTTGAATACCTGGAAGTTGAACAATAATACGCTCAGAACCTTGACGCTGTACGTTTGGTTCAGCAACACCAATTTGGTTGATACGATTACGAATAATCGTTTCATTTTGCTTGATAGCGTAGTCACGAATTCCTTTGAGTTTTTGCTCACTCATCGTCGCAAAAAATGCTTTATCGTTACTGCTGTCATCAATGTAAACGTTTAGTGGGTAGCGAGTTTCTAAAACACTTTCAGCTGCGTTTTTATCTTCCTCGGTACGCATTTCTACACGCATACGCTCAGAACCGGCTACACGTCGAACACTACGGTAACGTAGTTTTTCTTCGCGTAAATCACTACGAAAATCTTGTTCCATTTGCTCAAGTTGGTTATCAACCGCCGTAGCCATGTCGATTTCCATAGTGAAATGTACACCACCACTTAAATCAAGACCGAGCTTCATTGGTTCTCCACCAACCGCTTTTAACCACGCTGGTTGAGCTGGAGCCATATTTATAGCAGAAATGTAGTCGTCGCTAAGTGAGTCGCGCAGCACATCATGCGCTTTTAGCTGCTCTTCAACATTTTTTAAACGAACTAAAATTTGTCCATCTTCAAGTACTGTTGATTTAGCGGTTACGTTATGTTGTTTGAGGATTGAATTTACTTTGTCTACAACACTGAGATCGACATCAGCGCCTTTAGCACCTGAAACTTGTATAGCCGGATCGCGACCATACAAGTTTGGAGAGGCATATAAAAGGCCAATGGCTACCACAGCTAAAACAAGTAAATATTTCCAAAGTGGAAACTTGTTTAACACGGAAACGTCCTTATTATTTTTATAGCGACTTCATTGTGCCTTTTGGCAATACCGCAGATACAGATGACTTTTGTACTGTTACTTCTGCTTGCTCATTTAGTGAGATAACGATGAAGTCTTTATCTTCAGATATCTTTATAATTTTACCCACTAAACCACCTTGAGTAAGTACTTCATCACCTTTAGCCATCGCATTCATTAAGCTTTTATGCTCTTTAACACGATTAGCTTGTGGGCGATAAATCAAAAAGTAAAAAACTAAACCAAAAATAGCTAACATTATTAGCATTTGCATAGTTCCGCCGCCAGCGCCAACAGCTCCAGCACTTGCGTGTGCGTTTGAAATAAATAAACTCATGATACTTCCTCTTTAATTTTTAAGTTTTAATTTGTGATATTAGCAAGCTCTGGCACATCTTGGCCTCGGCGAGCATAAAAATCTTTTACGAATTCTTCTAATTTACCTTCGCTAATCGCGTTACGTAAACCTTCCATAACACGTTGATAGTAACGTAAGTTATGAATTGTATTTAGTCGTGCACCTAAAATTTCGTTACACTTATCAAGGTGATGTAAATACGCGCGTGAATAGTTTCCACACGTATGGCAATCACACTCAGGGTCAAGTGGACCAGTATCTGTTTTATGCACAGCGTTACGAATTTTAACAACACCGGTAGTAATAAATAAGTGACCGTTACGAGCGTTACGCGTTGGCATAACACAGTCAAACATATCTATACCACGGCGAACCGATTCAACTAAATCCTCTGGCTTACCAACACCCATTAAATAACGAGGTTTGTCTTCTGGCATTTTAAACGCGCAATGATCAAGAATATTCATCATTTCGTTTTTAGGCTCGCCTACCGATAAGCCACCTAATGCATAGCCATCAAAACCAATGTCTTCAAGACCGGCTTGCGATTGTGCACGTAACTCTGGGTACATACCACCTTGAATTATACCAAACAAAGCAGATGGGTTATCGCCATGACCTTCTTTAGAGCGCTTAGCCCAACGAAGAGATAGCTCCATAGAGTCTTTCGCTTCTTTTTCGGTAGCAGGGTATGGTGTACATTCGTCAAAAATCATAACGATGTCTGAGCCTAAATCACGTTGTACTTCCATTGATTTTTCTGGCGACATCATAATTTTTTCACCGTTTACCGGTGAGCTAAATAACACACCTTCTTCGGTAATTTTACGCATTGCACCAAGGCTGAAAACCTGAAAGCCACCTGAATCAGTTAGAATTGGGAAATCCCAATTCATAAAGTCATGTAAATCACCGTGTTGCTTGATGATTTCAGTACCTGGGCGAAGCATTAAATGAAAAGTATTACCTAAACATATTTGTGCACCGGTTGCTTTTACTTCATCCGGTGTCATACCTTTAACAGTACCGTAAGTACCTACAGGCATAAATGCGGGTGTTTCTATAACACCACGGTCAAAAATCAAGCGGCCGCGGCGCGCTTTTCCGTCAGTACGGTCTAATTCAAATTTCATATCATCCTCAATGTCAGAAAAACAGTCCAACAAGCTATAATTTAACCGCTCGATTCTACCCTTTTTGCTAAGTTAATACTATTAGCTGCGGTGAATTCGATCTCGATTAACTATCCTAAACACAAACCCCAACAACGTTGCTGGGGTTTTTAATCATTTTGGTTGAGCTTAATTACTTACGAGTTAAAAACATTGCATCACCATAACTAAAAAAGCGATATTGTTTTTCAATCGCGGTGTTGTATGCATTCATTATGTTGTCTTGCCCGCTAAATGCACTAACAAGCATAATAAGTGTTGATTCTGGTAAGTGAAAATTAGTTATCATGGCATCAACAACGTTAAACTGATAACCCGGGTAGATAAATATATCTGTATCACCAAAGTAAGTATCTAATTTACCGCCATGTACTTTTGCTGCAGACTCTAATGAACGAACCGACGTTGTACCTATAGCAATAACTCGACCGCCTCGAGCTTTAGTTTGCGCCACTGCATCAACAACTTCATCAGGTACTTCTATATACTCTGAGTGCATAATATGTTCATCAACACTGTCAACTCGTACAGGCTGAAACGTACCAGCACCAACGTGCAGAGTAACAAAAGCCATTTGAACGCCTTTACTTTTAAGCGCTGCCATTAACTTATCATCAAAATGCAAGCCAGCAGTAGGGGCTGCTACAGCACCTGGTTTTTCACCATAAACTGTTTGATAGCGCTCACGGTCTGCTTCATTGTCTGGACGGTCTATGTACGGCGGTAATGGCATATGACCAATATCGTTCAGTATGTCGAGAACATTTTGACTATGATCAAACTCAAGCTCAAATAATGTATCGTGACGCGCAACCATAACTGCTTTTGCTTTACCTTCAAGAATGACTTCGTTGCCTGGTTTCAATGATTTGCTTGCGCGCACATGCGCAAGTACACGATGCTCATCAAGCACTCGCTCTACTAACACTTCAACTTTGCCGCCAGACGCTTTTTGACCAAACATGCGTGCAGGTATTACTCTGGTGTTATTAAACACCAATAAGTCATTTTCATTTACTAATTCAAGTATGTCGCTAAATACTTTGTGCTCAACCACTCCACTTGGTCCATCGAGACTAAATAAGCGACTACTCGTTCGATCCGCTTTAGGAAAACGAGCTATTAATTCATCAGGTAAGTCAAAGCTAAAATCAGCCACGCGCATAATCGGTTATCCACATCATTTAAAATCGCGCCAAGTGTATAACTATCGTGTATTAAGCTCAAGAAATCGGTCTAACTTCTATTAATTTAAAAAAAGTATTTTAAATATGTACTTACGCTGAATTACCTTGTTCTTATCAAAAAATATCATTACTCTAACTTCGTTAAATAATTTTAAGTTTTGGTAGGAGTACCCAGCACGTGGAAAATCAGCTTAAGTTGCTAATATTAAATGCAAGTAGTGCTGAACGTCGTACTATTCGTACCACTTTAAATAATTTAAATGTATTTAATTTTATTGAAGCGCAAGACAGCCAACAAGCTTTAAAAATCTTAAAACAACAACCTGTCGATATTATTATTACTGGGCTAAATGTTGGCAAAATTGATGGTTGGCGCTTTTCACGAATGATTCGTTCAGGCTTATTAAAAACCCCTAAAAATACGCCAATATTACTTATTCCCCCTATCTATTGCGAGCGAATAGCTGAAACAACGGCACGTAGTTATGGTATTGATGCGGTATTACCTTTTGAACATCAAGACATGTTGCCACAGGTTTTAGCTAATGTACTGTCAACTCATTTAGAAAAAAGCAGTAGATTAAACCTATTATTATTAGAGCCACTTCAAAGCAAAGCCGATAGCATTAGTGAAGAACTCAAACTAAATTTTGCAATTACACATGTAACATCATGCAAATCAGCTCTTAATGCTTATAACCAGCAACAATTTGCAATAGTACTTTTAGATGCCACTGCAGACAGAGCCGATAGAGCTAGCGTGTTAGTAGAAAACATTCTGCAACACAACTCTAAACAAGCCATTGTGACAATTATAGATAATGCTGATGCCGACTATGCCGAGCGACTTTTACTATCTGGCGTTACTGATTTTATTCGCGCACCTTACGACTCTTCTTTTTTAAATAAAGTATGTGATCACGCTGCTCGCCGCGAAGATTTTATGGTTAGCTACGCTGAGTTTGCTCATAAAGTAGAGCAACTGAGCTTAAGCGAAATGAAATATAAAGAGTTGTTCTCTGCCCACCAACGTATTTTATTACATTTAAATACCGTTGTGCTTGAGCTTGATCAGCAAGGTCATATTCGCTTTATAAACCCAGCATGGGAAACACTAAGCGGGTTTGGCGTTAAAACGTCTTTACAGAGATCATTAACTGATTTTTGTACTGACGAGTGTCGACAAAAGTTACAAAGTACAATAAATGATATTCTGCATGGTGGTGAACAAAAACAACAGATTGAAGTTAAGATAAGCCATAAAAACGGCAGTAAAATTTGGGTTGAATGCAGGCTACAGCTTATTAAAAACAGCCATAATAATGCCACTATTACAGCGACTATCGATAATATTCATGAACGAAAGCAAGCTGAACTACAACTGCGTCATTTAGCATTGCACGACACTCTTACCGGTTTACACAATCGCTATTACTTTGACCAACAACTTAATCGTATATGCCAACCTAAACATACACACTCAAATATCGAACATGCTTTAATTTATATCGATCTTGATCATTTTAAAATAATAAATGACAGTCAAGGTCATCACCAAGGTGATATTGTTTTAAAAGAAGCGGCAAGGTTGTTTAAAGAAAATATTGGCGATGAACATCTTGTTTGCCGAATTGGTGGTGATGAATTTGCTGTAATCTTAACCAACATGAACTTGCTCGAGGCCCACTTAGTTGCTGAGGGCGTATGTAGCGCAATCGAAAAACATGCTTTTAAATCAGACGATCAAGTTTATACAATAAGTTGTTCTATTGGTTTAGCTCAAATAACATCAAAAAATTGCGACCCTAATGAATGTTTAAAACAAGCTGATATCGCACTATATATTGCTAAAAACTTAGGTCGTAATTTAGTTCACTGCTATTGCAAAGAAGATGCACAAAATAACACGCTGCAAACAGGTTTAGAGTGGGGTCATGAGATTCGCCAAGCGCTAAAACAAGATAATATAGAACTTCATTATCAACCAATATGGGATTTCAAAGAAAGTAGAGTTGCTTATTTTGAAGCCCTTCTGCGCTTAAAGCTTAATGATAAGCTGATATACCCTGACCAATTTATTCCCTCATTAGAGATGTTAAATGATACATTTTTAATGGATCAGTGCGTTATTCGTAACGCTATTGAATGTGTATCAAAACACCCAGAACTCAACCAGGTGGCAATTAACCTATCCGCTCAATCATTTTTAGATGAACGATTACTGCCTCTTATAGAATCGAATTTAGCAAAGTACCAAGTATCACCTAGCCGTATTATTTTTGAAATAACCGAATCAGCAAGCATTAATAACTTAAAGGCAACACGCAAAATGATCGAAAAGCTTAATAGCTTAGGCTGTCACTTTTCGATTGATGACTTTGGAACAGGCTTTAGTACTTTTAATTATCTAAAGCAATTACCTGCACAGCATGTAAAAATTGATGGTTCGTTTGTACGTGACATGCTAAATGATCCTATAGACCTAGCATTAGTTAAAGCCATTAACGATATAAGTCGCTCACTCGATAAACGCTCTGTAGCTGAATATGTTGAAAATAAAGAAATATTTTTCGCACTAAAAGAGATTGGTGTAGATTACGGGCAAGGCTATTTTATAGCGCGCCCAATCCCTGTTGAAAAAGTAAAAGCGGAGCTTGAAAAAGTTTTAAATAATAAAGCTTTTTACCAACAACAACCTAGCTAACAATAAACATTATTAAACAATTTAAAGCATTTTATTACTACCATTATTACCTTTCTTGCCTATACTTTCCTTATCGCTCAACGAATGTCACGCACTTTAATGTATTGCACTTTAAAAACATGACATTACCACTTGTCAGTACATAACTATGATGATGATGGGCTTACTGCTACTTTGGATTTTAAGGAGAAAGGTATGATGCAATTAGTTATTTTATTACTGATTATTCACTTTACCATTGCTTACCAATGTTACCGTTACGCATGTATTAAAGGCTACCCTGTTAAAGTATTTACCATATTGGGATGCATACCTTATTTTAACTTAGTAGTTTGGATTTACTTATTATTTTTACCTGAACTAGAACCTTTTGAAAGCCATTCCCATGAACAAAAGCAGCCTTTATAGGCTGCTCTACTTTTTAAATTATACTAATTCTATAAAGTAAGTAATCATTATTACAGCAAGTAATATTTTAATAACTACCTTTAATTAATATTACTCTGCTTTGGTAAAATCTAAGCTACATTGATGCTTTAAAAATAACTCAAGCTGTTGGCTAAACAATTTAAAATCACGAATTCGCCCTGTCGTTTTACGCCACAAAATACCAATATCTCGGTATGCATCACTTTGTGATGGTGTTGCCACCATATTCTTATTTTCTAAAATTCCGGCATTAATTGCCATCTGAGGTAAAAAAGTTACCCCTAGCTGATACTCAACCATGCTAAGTAATGTGTGTAAGCTTGCCGCTTCAAATGGATTAATACAACTAGCACGATTTAAATGACACGCACTAAGCGCATGGCCTGTCATACAGTGCTCACGCTCTAATAAGAATACGCTAGCCTCTGGTAAGAGGTTAAAGTCTACTACGTCTTTTGCAGCGGTATAATTTTTATGATGCACCAAACTAAACTGATCTTTTGCGAGAACTTGCGTATGAAATTTATCAGTTTCGTAAGGCAAAGCTAATAGTGCTAAATCGATATGACCATGCTCAAGCTTATCGAGCAGTTTATCGCTTGTATCTTCTATTAATATAAGTTCTAAATCACAAAAGGTTTCTTTGCAAAAATGATACAAAGGAGCGGCTATAAAGCTCGCTATAGTGGGTATTACACCAACGGTGAGTTTGCCACTTAGTGGTGTTAAAAAGCTTTTAGTAAGCTCTTTTAAACTAATTGTATCGTTAATTATTTTACGAGAGCGCTCTACTACTTCCTCACCAATACTGGTAAACATAAGGCTGCGATTTTCGCGTTCAATAAGCTGACAACCCAAAGTTTCTTCGAGGTTTTGGATAGCACTGCTTAAGGTAGATTGCCCTATAAAGCATGCACTTGCTGCGCGACCAAAGTGTTGATGCTGATGTACAGCCAATAAATACTGTAGTTGTTTAATACTTGGAAGATTAGTCATTTTTTCTTTCCACAAATAAAAAGACCCCAACACCTAGGGCATTGAGATCTTTTCAAGCTAAAAGTCTTTGAGTACTTTTTTGTTAAACCCCAAAAGCGGTTCTTAGTACGTAGAAAATAACAATAGCAAGGGCAGCACCAACTGGCAATGTAATTACCCAAGAAACTACAATGTTTCTAATAACGCCCATATTAAGAGCACCAATTCCACGTGCCATACCTACACCTAATACCGCGCCAACTAAGGTTTGAGTAGTAGAAATTGGCATACCGGTACCAGATGCAATAACAACTGTTGAAGCAGCAGCTAGTTCAGCAGCAAAACCACGGCTAGGTGTTAAATGTGTAATACCTTCACCAATCGTTTTAATTACTTTTTTACCTAAAATAGCAAGACCAGCAACAATACCAAAACCACCTAGAGGTAGAATCCACCAAGCAATAGCAGCTTTCTTAGCAATTTCACCGTTGTTTTCAACAATGTTTACTACAGCAGCTAGTGGACCAATTGCATTTGCAACATCGTTAGAGCCATGTGCAAAAGCCATACAACATGCAGTTAATACCATTAATACAGCAAATACTTTTTCAACATTGTTGAACTGCATTTGTTTGTCTGCTTTAGGATCAATGTTTAAGCGAGAGATAGCAATCTTACCAATTATACCAACAACAACTGCTACAGCAATTGCTAAGGCATACCCTTCAACTGCGCCTAGGTCTACACCAACGTGCTTTAAACCTTTTTTAATTGTAACCAAAGCCATAATAAAGCCAGCTAAACCCATATAAAGTGGTACATAGCGTTTAGCATTTTTTAGCGGTGCATCAGTATTAAAAATAAGTTTTTGTGCACTCATAAATATTAAGTATGCAATAAAGCCAGATATAGCTGGGGTTATAATCCAACTACCAACAATACCACCAACTTTATCCCATTGAATCGCTTCAGTGCCCACTGCAACAAGAGCGAAACCGATGATTGCACCAATAATTGAATGAGTAGTCGAAACCGGCCAGCCTAAAAATGAAGCCATTAATAGCCAAGCGCCTGCTGCGAATAAAGACGAGATCATACCCAAAACCATCAGTTCTGGAATATCTAAAAATGGTGTTGCGTCGATAATTCCTTTACGAATTGTCGATGTTACTTCTCCACCAGCTAAGTAAGCGCCTGCAAATTCAAAAATCATCGCTATAAAAATAGCTTGTTTTATCGTTAACGCTTTAGAACCTACTGATGTACCCATGGCGTTAGCTACGTCATTCGCGCCAATACCATAAGCCATAAAAAAGCCGACTGCTGCGGCAATTAAAATTAATACCGTGCCGTAAGATGCAATGATATCCATTGTAAAACCTTAATCTTTCGTGATTGAACTGAGTGTAAATTAACGAGCTAACATCAGCTCAAGACGTGATCCTACGCGCTCTGCAATATCTGCAAGCTCGCCAACCCATTCAATTATTTTGTATAAGAACATAACATCTATTGGGTTTAACTCACCTTCTACAGCACGTAGTTGGCGGCGTATTTTTATCTGCATTTCATCCGTGTCTTGTTCTATGGCATCCAATTCAACTAACATTTTTTCTACTAAGGTCACTTCTCGACCTTTAAAACCCGTTTCTAACAACTCTTCTAACTCATTAATTGCTTTTGATGCTTGTTTTGTCGCATCAACACAACGATTTAAGTAAGTTAAAAAGTCTGCTTGCATTACTTTTGGAATGGTCATTTCTCGACCAATCACACGACCAGCAATGTCTTTTGCTTTGTTAGCAATTTTATCTTGTTGGGTTACTAATTCGAGCAGATCTGTACGCTCTACCGGCATGAATAAACCACGCGGTAATTGTAAACGTATATCTCTTTTCATATCATCGGCTTCACGCTCTAAATTACGAATAGTGATACGAAGCTCTTCAGCCTGTACCCATTCTTCTTTAAATACGTGATTAAAAAAAGGTATCAAAGCTTTACTTGCTTGATGAACCTTCTTGATGTGTTCTTCCATTGGTTTGATAGGAGATTTTGCAAACACTCCTAAAAACGCGTTTGTAGGCATAACTGATCCTTTAATCAAATTGATATGCTTTGCGGCATGAATTTTACAGCATTCACAACGTTTGTGAACGCTTTTTATTGTTCTACTTGCGCTTACAATGCATAAAACGACACAAGGTCGCTTTAATACAAAAGAACGAAATAATGAAATCTACAATGATTTTTCTATATCTTCTTGAGATGTATGGCGAATATCTTTGCCATTTACAAAATATATAATGTATTCAGCAATATTCTGGCAGCGATCGCCTATACGTTCTAATGAACGAACAGACCAAACTAAGTCCATAATTTTCGGGATTGAGCGTGGATCTTCCATCATATAGGTCATTATTTGACGTGTAATGGCTTCATACTCTCTATCTACCTTGGCATCTTCTTTATGAACTTGAAATGCACGTTGCACATCCATACGAGCAAATGCATCAAGAACATCGTGAAGCATTTTTAAAACTTGGCGTCCCATATTCTCAATATTTACTAATAAGTCTTGTTGATCTTTAGTAAATGAGTCTAGTGCAACTTTTGCAATTCGTTTTGCTTCATCACCAATTCGCTCTAAATCGGCTATCGTCTTGGCAATTGCAACAACCAAGCGTAAATCGCTAGCTGCAGGTTGGCGACGAGCAATAATGCGCGTACATTCTTCGTCAATACTCACTTCCATTGCATTTACTTTGTAATCGTTTTCACGTACTTTTTGCGCAAGTTCCGCATCATTACTACTAACTGCATCAAGTGCGCTGTTTAGTTGCTGTTCTACTAAACCACCCATGCTTAATACATGATTACGTACATTTTCTAGTTCTTGGTTAAAACGACCAGAAATGTGCTTATTAATATTATGTTCCATAATTACTTTCTCTCTTAAACTTTTACAACACGCTATAACGTACTAACTAGCCGTAACGACCGGTAATATAATCTTCAGTCTTTTTCTTGTTTGGCGTTGTGAATAAAGTATTTGTATCTGAATATTCAATAAGCTCACCCATATACATAAAGGCAGTTTGATCAGACACACGCGCTGCTTGTTGCATGTTGTGCGTAACAATAACAACGGTAAATTTGTTTTTTAAATCGTTTATAAGCTCTTCAATTACTAAAGTAGAAATTGGATCAAGTGCCGATGTAGGTTCATCTAATAAAAGCACTTCTGGCTCAATTGCAATTGAGCGAGCAATAACCAAACGCTGCTGTTGACCACCCGATAGACCAAAGGCACTATCGTGTAACCTATCTTTTACTTCGTCCCACAAAGCGGCACCACGAAGTGATTGCTCTACCACTTCATCAAGTTTACGTTTCTCTTTTATACCTTGTAAGCGTAGACCATATACCACATTCTCATAGATTGATTTTGGGAATGGATTTGGACGCTGAAATACCATGCCTACGTTACGGCGAAGCGCTGCTACATCTACGCTTTTATCATAAATATTTTGACCATGAAGTATAATTTCACCTTCAATTCGGCAAATATCCACTAAATCGTTCATGCGGTTGATACAACGTAAAAGCGTTGATTTACCACAACCCGATGGACCGATAAACGCCGTTACCTGACCTTTAGGAATATTCATATTTACTTTATTAAGCGCCTGCTTGTCACCGTAGTAAAGATCGAGGTTTTTAATCTCTAACGCTTTTTGGTCATCAGTTAAGTTATCTAAGTCTAACTTCAAGCTTTTATTAGCTTGGTTTACTTTTGGAGCCACTGTAATCATGTTTGTTACCTATAAATTCTTTACTAATTAGTGTTCAAGCGATCTGTATTTTTCACGTAAGTGATTACGTATACCAATAGCAGTTATGTTGAGAGTAATAATCACCGTCACTAATAAAAATGCCGTTGCATATACTAGCGGACGCGCCGCTTCAACATTAGGGCTTTGGAAGCCAACATCGTAAATATGAAATCCTAAATGCATGAACTTTCTATCTAAGTGAAAGTACGGGAAGTTGCCATCAAGCGGTAACGTTGGTGCCATTTTTACAACACCTACCAACATCAATGGGGCAACTTCACCTGCAGCACGTGCAACAGCCAGTATTAAACCAGTCATAATTGCAGGACTTGCCATTGGAATAACAATACGCCATAACGTTTCAACTTTTGTAGCGCCTAGCGCTAATGAACCATCACGTACTGTACTTGGAATTCGAGATAGACCTTCTTCAGTCGATACAATAACAACAGGCAACGTTAATATAGCAAGCGTTAATGCCGACCACATAACACCAGGTGTACCAAACACAGGGGTTGGCGACGATTCTGGATAAAATAATTGGTCTAAGCTACCACCAAGCATATATACAAAAAATCCTAAACCAAATACACCATATACAATAGACGGCACACCGGCTAAATTAATTACCGCAATGCGTATCATTTTAGTGACTGCATTTTTAGCTGCATATTCATGTAAGTAAATAGCAGCAACCACACCAAATGGCGTCACAATTACAGCCATAAGCATAACCATGAACACAGTGCCAAATATTGCTGGAAATACGCCACCTTCGGTATTAGCTTCACGTGGGTCATCTGATACAAACTTACCTAACTGTATAAAGTAATGACCTAACTTTGCAAAAAAGCCCATATCGTTCGGAAACCAAACATCGAGTACTTGATACATTGGAATAGTAACAATTTCGCCGCGCATATCTTTTACAGTTACATGGTCACGTTTAGCTTGCTTACGAAGAGCAAATAACTCTTCTTCAAGTACACCATACTGCGCACGTAAATCTGCTCGCGATTGAGCAAGCTCAGCAACGCGCTCATCTGTTAATTCGTTATCAAGTAAATAGCTTTTCTCTTTTAAACGTAAGCGCTCAAGTTCATAGTTGATATGCCCAATGTCGCCATTTTGTAAATCAAGTGCTTCATCATTTAAATCAACTGCGCGCTCAACAAGATCATGTAAAGTTGTAACCTTATCGCCAGTAACAATCTGACCATCTTTAATTACGCTTTCAACATAGCCATAAAAGTTACCATTTTTACTTCGCTCAAATACTGCAAGCGCTGCTGGAGTCGACTTTTCTTTTATGTCAGTTTCTAATATCCAACGAAAATCTAAATCTACGTATTCACGGTTACCCGTTTTAATTAGTAAACGCTCAAATTCTTCTTTATCGAATGCCGAAACATCAACGCCTGTTGCTGCTAAACGCTCTTTTGGCACCATTTCACGGTCATATACTTCACCAATAACGGTTTGTTTTGCAATTGACCCTTCAAGCTCATACTGCATAACCTCTGAAGGCCAAAAAAAACTTAATCCTTTCCAGGCTATCATTGCTAATAAACCTAAAACCGAAATTAAACTGATGCTCACTGCACCACCGGTCATCCAAATCCAAGGAGAACCAGACCTAAACCACTGCTTTACCATGTCGTGTCTCTCCACTTACATTGAGCTGTATTTTTCACGCAATTGCTGACGAACAAATTCAGCGATTGTGTTGAAAATAAAGGTGAATATGAATAGTACAAATGCTGCCAAGAACAATATTCTATAGTGTGAACTGCCTACTTCCGATTCTGGCATTTCAACCGCAATATTTGCTGCAAGCGTACGCATACCCTGAAAGATGCTCCAATCCATAATAGGTGTATTACCTGTTGCCATTAATACAATCATGGTTTCGCCAACTGCGCGACCAAGTCCCATCATTACAGCAGAGAAAATACCAGGGCTTGCCGTTAATAAAATAACGCGTACCAGTGTTTGCCACTGCGTTGCACCTAATGCTAATGAACCATTTGATAAGTGCTTAGGCACACTAAATACGGCATCTTCAGCAATCGAAAATATGGTAGGAATAACCGCAAAACCCATCGCAATACCAACTACCAGCGAGTTACGCTGATCGAACGTCATACCTAGCTCGTTCGTTAAGTATTGACGTACATTGCCATCAAACATCCAAAGTTCAACAACTCCGCTCATAGCAAACGAAAGCCAACCAATAAATAAAACAACCGGAATAAGGATAATTGAATGAGAACCTTCAGGAATTTTATGACGAATTTTTGCTGGCAATTTAGTCCAGGCTAAACCTGTCGCTAACATACCTAGAGGTAATAGTATGAGTAAGCCAACAATTGCAGGTAAATGTTCTTCTATTAATGGTGCTAACCAAAGACCCGCTAAAAAACCTAAAATAACCGTTGGTAATGCTTCCATAATTTCAACGGTAGGTTTAACCACTTTACGTAATTTGCTCGACATAAAGTATGCTGTGTAAATTGCTGCCGAAAGCGCAATAGGTACAGCAAAAAGCATGGCATAAAAAGCCGCCTTTAAAGTACCAAAAGATATAGGCACTAACGAAAACTTAGATTCAAAGTCATCACTGGCTGATGTTGATTGCCAAATATAACCAGGCTCAGGGTAACCTTCGTACCACACTTCTTGCCAAAGTGCTGACCATGTTACTTCTGGATGCTCGTTATGAATTTCTAATACGGTTAGCTTGTTGTCAGCTAAAATTAACGCTGCATTTGAACGCGGTGCAATTGCAAAGTGCTTAATTGCACCTTCACTTACTTTACCCTGCCATAATTTTGCTTCGCTCGTTGTGTAATACACACCTAGCTCACCATTATTGCCGGTAGTAAAAAAAGTACGACGGTAAAATTCAGTAAATATATTTAGCTTACTTTGCTTAGTTGTTTCAAACGAACGTATTTTTTGGTATTCACGTCCCGTATCGGTGTTTACTTCAAACCACTGCGAAATCTCACCGTTGTCGTTAGCAAGCATAAGTGAGTTTGCGCCTGCTAGCAGTTGTGCCGATACAATGTTTGCATTTTCTTCGTTAGCCGAAAGTAACTGAATTTGCTCTATCTCACTTGGATCACGTGTATCGTATACATAAACTTGATTAGCCGAGCGAACAAACACACGAGTGGTGTCTGGTGACATTAAAAGCTCATCTACACGACCTTCAACATCAAGCTCTGTACGCTCTACAACCCACTCAACTTCACCACTAAACATATTTTCTTCAGCAATAAAGCTACTAAATAAAACACGCTTATCGGCAGTTAGCGCCACAACCGCTGTTTTGTCTTCATAATGACTAAATGCAAAACGCGTTATTGCCGCACCTTGCTCGTCTACTTCTAACCCCATTTCACCTAACGGATAATCAACTCGTGGCGTTAGTTTGCGTTCGTTATTTGGAAATGTAACCAAAAATTTAGGTACGACTACCATTACAGTGCCGTTTTCTAAACCATATGCATATTGCCCTTGAAACGGCGCGCTTGTTGCAAAGCTGCTTACTTCGCTTGGAAGTGCTATATCAAGTGTTTTAAGCTTTTTGCCAAAATGCTCTTTTTCGACATTATAAAAATCAACTTTACCTTGCTGACTTAATAAATAAGCAACCTCGGTTTGTTCTTCAACACCTAAACCTACTATTTGTTCTGCATTCGTAATATTTAAGCTATCGCGCTTTTCAACTTTAGCTGATTCAAAAATTGGTTGTACTACATAAAGAAGGTAAAAGAAGATTAATAGCAGCGCTATTAATACCATTACTCCGCCTGCGGTTATGCCAAACTTGGCAACCCGATCTTTAATTAGACGGCTTCGATCCGCATTAAAAGTCGGTTTATTCGGATTGGAAGTCATCAAAACACCTTTATATCTTAACGTTGTATAAATTATATTTCATCAAGATGACAGTAATGTTACAACGGTAACAATAAGCACTTTAAAACGGTTTTAAATAAAACTAGCGAGGGAAAACTCTAAATTAGCTTCAAATGGATAATTTATAAGTGAACTAAATTATAAAATAATTGGACAAAGTATTTATCGAGGTCAATACTAAAAGAGTACTTAGTAAATAATAATGATTATTAACACTGCGTACAGTCAACACAACTATATCCATTTTTATTAATTTAAAATCAAATACTTATAAAAAATTGCGACAACACAATTTAAATTAGACAACATACTTAATGCCTATGCATTTACTTTCTTTGGGCTTAAAAAGAGAATTATTTATGAAGCAGTTGGTTATAACCATATTAGGAAAAGATCGTCCCGGTTTAGTGGAAACTATTTCATCGGTTGTGTTAAAAAATAATGGTAACTGGCTTAGTAGTAACTTAAGTCATTTACTAGGTCATTTTGCAGGCATTATACAACTTGAGGTAGCAGAAGAGCATTTTCAAGCATTACAAATTGCATTAAGTACATTACCCAAATTAGACGTACGTATAGAAACAGGTAATACAGAAGTTGAGTCTTCGTCTCTTGAAAAAATTAAT
Source organism: Pseudoalteromonas sp. Z9A5 (assembly GCF_011378875.1). Taxonomy (NCBI): domain Bacteria; kingdom Pseudomonadati; phylum Pseudomonadota; class Gammaproteobacteria; order Alteromonadales; family Pseudoalteromonadaceae; genus Pseudoalteromonas; species Pseudoalteromonas sp. Z9A5. Next base: position 62,571 of record NZ_WTLC01000001.1, on the reverse strand, counting down.
TTAGTCATAACAGGTAACGACCGTCCTGGTATTGTTCAAGAATTGGCAAGTGTAATACGCCATAAAGGCGCTAATATTACTCACTTAAATTCAAGACAACAAAGTGCACCTAATTGGGGAGTGCCTATTTTTAGCGCTGTTGCTACCGTTACTTTGCCAAATGGTATGGATAAAGACGAAGTTATTGAAGCATTGGAATCAATTACAAGTGATTTAATTGTAGATACGGAAGAAGTTTAACCTCCCTTTGTGCGTGTCATACAACTGACACGCATGTTATTTTAGTCTCATCAAAATGCTCTGCAGGTTATTTAACGCAGACATAAAATAAGCCGATGTAAACATCAGCTATTTTAAATAATCACCTTAAAGCTAATAAGAGCAAGATAGACTCAGTAACCCTGCTCTTTTGTAAAGCTACATATCCATATGACGATTAGTACTTTGCATCATTTGCTTTATACCTTGCTTTTCAAGCTCTAGTATTTGTTGAAGCTTTTCTTGCCCACTTTCGGTTTCGGCGCGTTCAAGTAAGTATTCATATAGCTCAATCACTTTTTGATGCTGCTGTGCTAAATAGCCTTGAATAACTTGCTCATCGAATTGCTGATCTTTACTAATATCTTCAAAGGTAATTAGCTCAGGATTTTTAGCAAAGTATTCATAACTGTACGTATCGAGCGTATTTATTTCGGTTATCGCTTTAAATCCGACTAAATCTTCAGCGAGTTTTTTTTCGTAATTTAGGTAATAGTCCACCAGCATTGCATTATGTTCATCGAGCAAATCCTTTACGCTATAGAAATTAGCCGCCATTTGCGTATGAAACAAAACGGTCCAATCGTATACCTCTTTAATTGTTTTAACTTGCATGTGCATTCCTTACTTAGTTGACTGTATAGGTAATACACTGCGTAAAGCGTGCCAATTAAAAAGCTATTTAAAAACAGTTGGTTAATTTAAATGTTAATAATAACTCGCTATTTAATAGAACAACTTACAAATTATAGGTAATTTTTATAGAGCAATGCGCGGGTAATAACTGCATTGCTCTATCGTTTTGTTATTATTTAAGTCCTTGTTTGCGCCACAACAAGTAAACAGCAGGAATAACAAGTAAGGTGAGTACAATTGCACTGCCCATACCGCCAACCATAGGGGCTGCTATTCGACTCATTACTTCGCTTCCGGTGCCTGTGCCATAAAGTACAGGTAATAAACCGATAATAATGGTCGCGACAGTCATCATAACTGGGCGTACTCGAAGTCCTGCACCTTCAATAATGGCTTGCTGTAATTGCACTAAGCTAAGCGGTTTTCCGGCTTGCTCTGCTTCGAGGCACTTTTCTTGATAGGCTTGGTTTAAATACACCAACATAATGACCCCTATTTCTACCGCAACACCGGCTAAGGCAATAAAGCCTACTCCTACTGCAACTGAAAAGTTAAAGCCCTCTAAATACATTAACCATATGCCACCAATCATCGCCAATGGCAATGTAGCAATAATGATAGAGACCTCAGCAAAGCTTCTAAAATTAAGGTAAAGCAATACAATAATTATTGCTAATGTAAGTGGTAATACATAAGTCAGTTTGTCTTTAGCACGTTGCATATATTCGTACTGCCCAGCCCACGTAATTGAGTAGCCAGCAGGTAGTATTAGGTCTTTATCGAGCACTTGCTGAGCGTGCTCAACGTAAGTACCTATATCAACGCCGTCTATATCAATAAAGCTCCAACCGTTTAAGCGCGCATTTTCGCTTTTTATACCTGGCGGTCCATCTTCAATAAATACATCAGCTACATCAGCAAGTGCTATACGCTGTCCAGTAGGCGTTACAATTGGTAACAACATTAGCTCTTCTGGCGAGTCTCTGTATGCTTGTGGATAACGTAAATTAACAGGATAGCGCTCTTGCCCTTCTACCGTTTGTGTTACGTTTGTACCACCTATTGCAGTAGATACAACTTGTTGTACGTCGCTAATGTTTAAACTATAACGCGCGGCTTTTTCTCTGTTGATATCTACTTTTATATAACGTCCACCTGCCACTCGCTCTGAGTAAACCGATGCGGTGCCTTGCACATCTTTTAATAGTACTTCTATTTGTTGACCAATTTTTTGAATTTCACTCAACTTTGGTCCCGCAACTTTAATTCCCACAGGGGTTTTAATACCCGTTGCAAGCATATCAATACGTGTTTTAATTGGCATTACCCACGCATTTGTAAGCCCAGGAAACTTAACCAAACCGTCGAGTTCTTTTTTAAGTTTTTCAAGAGTCATACCCTCGCGCCATTCGTCTTTTGGCTTTAGCTGAATAAACGTCTCTATCATTGTAAGCGGCGCAGGATCTGTTGCAGTTTCTGCTCGCCCAACTTTACCAAATACGGTTTTAACCTCGGGTACTGTGGCAATTAACTTGTCGGTTTGCTGTAGTATTTCGCGCGCTTTACCTACCGATAAACCTGGATACGTTGTGGGCATATACATTAAATCGCCCTCATCGAGTGGCGGAATAAATTCACTGCCTATTTTGTTTACCGGGTAAAAGCCAATAACAGAAACAACCACCGCGAGTACCAATGTCATTTTTGGAAATTTAAGCACCCAGTTAAGTAGTGGGCGATACGCTGCAACAAGTAATCGGTTAACTGGATTTTTTTGCTCCGAAATGACTTTACCTCTAATAAAGTAGCCCATTAATACCGGCACTAAGGTAATCGCAAGCCCAGCAGACGCTGCCATAGCATAGGTTTTAGTGTAAGCCAGTGGCGCAAACATACGCCCTTCTTGTGCTTCTAAAATAAATACCGGCATAAAGCTGACGGTAATAATTAATAAACTAAAAAATAATGCAGGTCCTACTTCACTCGCCGATTTAGCCACAACTTCCCAGCGATTTTCGTTGGTAAGGGGCGTTTTTTCCATATGCTTATGCATATTTTCAATCATGACGATAGCGCCATCGGTCATTGCGCCTATGGCTATTGCAATCCCCCCTAAAGACATAATATTGGCGTTAATCCCCTGCCAATACATAATTATAAATGCCGTTAAAATTCCAAGCGGTAACGTAATAATCGCTACAAGTGATGAGCGCACATGAAATAAAAACACCACACACACTAAGGCAACTACAATAAGCTCTTCAATTAGCTTACTTGTTAGATTATCTACCGCGTTATTTATTAAGTTGGAACGATCGTACACAGGGACTATTTCAACGCCCTCTGGTAATCCCTTTTTAAGCGATTCTAACTTTGCTTTTACGAGTTCAATGGTTTTTTGTGCATTTTCGCCATAGCGCATAATAACAATGCCGCCGGTTACTTCACCTTCGCCATTTAGCTCTGCTACACCACGGCGCATTTGCGGTCCGACTCGAATATCAGCTACATCACGCAATTGCAGCGCAGTACCATTAGCGTTTACGCCAAGCGGAATAGCTTCCAAGTCGGCAACACTCTTAATGTAGCCGGTGCTTGTTACCATGTATTCAGCTTCAGCCATTTCAACCACCGAGGCGCCCATCTCTTGGTTGCCTTGTTGAATAGCGGTTTGAATAAGGCTAAGCGGAATACCATATGCACGTAATTTATCGGGCTCTACATTGACTTGGTATTGCTTAACCATGCCGCCAACAGCAGCCACTTCAGATACACCGGGCACAGTTTGTAGCTCAAACTTTAAAAACCAATCTTGTAAGCTTCGTAGCTGACTAATATCGTGTTTATTTGTTTTATCAACTAGTGCGTATAAATAAATCCAACCTACACCAGTTGCATCAGGACCGAGCTCTGGCGTAGCGCTATCGGGTAATCTGCTTGCTACTTGGCTTAGGTATTCTTGTACTCGGCTACGCGCCCAATACAAATCAGTTTTTTCGTCAAAAATAACGTAAACGTACGAGTCACCAAAAAACGAAAAACCCCTTACGGTTTGCGCACCTGGCACAGAAAGCATTGCTGTGGTGAGCGGAAATGTAACTTGGTCTTGCACTACTTGCGGCGCTTGCCCCGGGTAAGTGGTTTTTATAATGACCTGAACATCAGATAAGTCAGGCAAGGCATCTACGGGAGTATTTTTTACCGCAAACAATCCTCCACCCAGTAAAATTAATGTAAGCAACAACACAAAAAAGCGATTGCTAACAGACCAGCGAATAATGGCAGTTATCATAATGGCTCCTAGTGAGAACTATGTTGCATAGGTTGCATAGGTTGCATAGTAGAATGATCAATCGGCTCTGCGTTTTGCGCTCTAGTAATTACAAATTCATCGTTAATAATGCTAAAAGTAAAATTAATATACTCGGCATTTTCAAACTGACTAATATCAATATCTGGCGCTAATACAAAGTCCATTGTGGCGGGTTCTCGATTCCATTTTTCAATGGCCTCTCGGCTAATATTAATAATGCGATTTTGTGTATCTATGGCGTTAATAGTACCGTTAACCGTGGCGTTTTGTGGCTGCATATCCATGTTCATATTCGAGCCTGAACCAGAATCCGAACTCATACCTGAGCTAATACTAGAGCTGATACCAGAGCCAGGCATTTCCATTCGTTTAAAGTCGGAGCTTTTACTCGATTCAGAGTCTATTAAAAATTGTGCCGAGGTCACTACCGTGTCACCTGTCATTACACCTGACAAAATGACCGCTTCATTACTATTAATTTGCCCAACGTCTACTTCTACCGATTTAAAACGACCCTCACCTAATGCAATAACCACACGGTTTTGATGCTGCGTGCGAATTACCGCTTCTTTAGGAACTGTAAATTGCGCCTTACTCGCTTTAGCGTGAATGCTCACTTGTGCAAACATATTTGGTTTTAACCGATGATCTACATTATTAAACCTAAGCCTTACACGCAGAGTCCGGTTTTTAGCATCAAGCGCGGGGTAAATGTAATCAACCTTACCTTCCCACTTTTGACCTTTTAAGTAATCAAGCGTCATCGTTACAGGTAAACCAACGCTCACTTGTTCTGATTGGCGCTCGAACACTTCAGCCTCTACCCAAATTTCATCAAGCTGGGCAATACTCATCATTGATGTACCCGGTTTAACGTAAAAGCCTTCTCGAACTGTTAGCTCATCTACCACACCACTTTGCTTTGCGTAAAAAGTAATATTTTGCATTATCTTTTTATTTTTTTGTAAGCGCTCGATAAATCCATCAGACACATTTAACGACTCTAAACGCGCCTTTGCAGCGCGAATTAACACGGTATTATTACGATTAACCGCCAATAAAAGCTCTTCCTGTGCGTTCACCAATTGTGGTGAATACAATGTATATAAAGGCTCACCGGCTTTAACTTCTGCGCCTTGTGCTTTAACGTATAAACTTTCAATCCAGCCTTCTACACGCGGATGAATGTGAATAAGTTGGTCTTGGTTATATTGCACATAACCCACAGTATTTATATCGCTGTGAAGTGTTTTAAGCTCTACTTTGGCAGTTCTTACACCAAAGTTATTAACGACTGCAGGCGAAATAGTTACAGCACCAGGCCCATCCTGATCGTTGCTAGCGTTTTCATACACAGGGATTAAATCCATTCCCATTGGCGAAAGCCCTGGCGTTTCACGCCTGTAATTACTATCCATAGGCGCAACCCAGTATAAGGGTTGTTTGTCAGCATTTTGCTGTTCATTCATTGGCGAGTTACTAGGTAAAAGCTGCATTACTAAGCCCCCAATTAACCCAAAAGCGCCTGCGCCAACTAAGGCGGCAACAAGTAACTTTAAATTAGTATTCATTGTGTAATTCTCCAGTTTTCTCGCTCATTACTTGGGTGTCTAAGCTACTTGCATAATAATTAAGGCGGGCGGTAATAATATGTTGATCTACTTGAATATTAAGTGCGTCAATTTTGGCGTTTAGCTCACTAATACGCGCGCGCATCACGTCAGAAAAATCCCCGTCATCGCGTGTATAAGCATTAAGTGTTGCTTGAGATTGCTCTGACATTTGCGGTAATAACGTATTTTGATAAAGCGCACCGCGTTTTTGCAAACGAGCGAGTTGGCTAAACTCCTTAAAGTACATGCCTTTGAGTTTTTGAAGCGCCACCAGCTTTTGTGTTTTAGTAGCTTCTGCACTAGCAATAGCCGATTTAACCTGTTGATCTTGTCTGTTATCGGTAAACAATGGCAAATCAATACTAAACCCTACCGAGAGTAAATCAGCTCGCGACTCACCCATCGGAGTATCATCTCGGTAACCATAACCCACATTAACGCCCATTTGAGGTTTGTAGCTTTGCTTAGCGAGCGCAACTTCGGTTTGCTTTGCTGTGACGGTTTTGTCTATCGCAATAATTGCGGGATGCGCCATAAGCAACTGTATTAATTCATTAAATTCAAGGCTCGCAAAATCAACCAGCCCCGCAGTTTTAGTAAATTCTGTATCTAAAGGCTGCATAAGCATATTAATAGGTAACCACTGTGCTAAACGACCTTTAGCACTTTCAAACTGCTGCTCAAGCATAACCAGCTTATCTTCAAGGCGGGTGAGCTCTAATTGCGCACGAATAATATCTTGCTGACGTGTTTTACCTAAGGTGCTTGCGTAGCTTGCTTCGGTAATTTCAATAAGCTGAGTAAATAGCCCTTTATCTTGCTCAATTAAAGCAATACTTCGCTGAGCACGATACGCGTTCAACCACGACTCAATCACAATTGCTTTTACTTGTGCTAAGCGATCGGCGCGCTGCCAAGGGTATTGTTGAGCAGACTGTGCTAATGCTTTTTGTTTAAGCGCTAAACTATTCCCTCGGCTAAACTTTTGGCTCAAATCAACTTTAAGCTGCGTCATCCCTTCTTGATCAAACGCATAACCGTTAGTAGGTAAGTTGAGTAAGCCAACCGTTAGAACAGGATCGGGTAAGGTGCCTGCGGCAATGCTTTGCGCTATTGCGGCATCTTCTTGGTAGCCACTCGCTTTTAGCCATGGCTCATGCGTTAGCGCATAATTAAGCGCTTGCGTTAAGCTAAGCGTTTGCTCATTACTAGATTGCTTTAGTATTTCGGTATTTAGGTTATTTGAATTGTTTTGCGCATTAACAGCGGTGCTAAATAACACAACACTACATAATACGACTTTAATACTTACAGCGTGGTTCATCACCTGCTCCATCTAAAAATAAAAGAAAATCTTAAATTAGGAAGCAAAAAAGGTGTTTAGGAGTTACCAATAAACGGGGTTACCGCAATTTTTACATACACCTATCCTGCTATTAAGCAGACATAGGAGGACGGTAGAGTGAACGAGGTATATTAATTTGTGTAGTAAATACACGTACATTTACTTTTTCAGATTCAAGTAAAGTAACGCTAAATAAAGTATCAACATTAAGCATTGAGTTAGCAGCGCAGCCACTCATAGGGCATTTACAATCATTTTGTGGCGTACTTTCGTCGTCGCAACAATCCATCTGCATCATATTATCAGACATGCTAGCAACAGCTGTTGCATCACTACTTTGTGCCATTGGCATTTGGGCATGCATTGCTGTTTTAGTTAGCATATGTGGCATTTCGCATACCATAGCTACAGACGCAACTGCCTGACCCACAAAAGTGAGTAGCAAAGTTATCATGAGTAAACTAGAGTAAAAACGTTGCAACATTATGCCTTTTAATAAACTTTAAAATGATTGTAAGGTAACCTAACGGCAACCACAAATACTTTAATTATATAGACTGCGGTTTAGCAGGTGTTTTAATTAAGTTACTCGCGATAATTGCAAATATACAATATGCGCTAAAATACCAAAACCCTTCACCAAATTGTGCATTCATAACAAGTAGCTCGCCACTTTTACCATGGGCGTTACCTGCTAGATAAGTCACTATTAATGCAATAACAAATACATCAACCATGCTCCACTTACTTAATGCACAAATAACCAGACCGAGCTTTTGCTTAAACCTATTCAAAGGTAGGCAACAATAAAGCAATTGTAATAGCAGCTTCAAGCTTGGAATAACAATAGAAAACAACCCCACTAAAGCGGCTACAAATAAATTATTATTGCTAGCAAGCTCTTTAACTGTGCCTAAAATACTTTGTGTTTTGTTATAGGCGCTAATCTCGCCTTCTAGCTTATCAAGCCCTAGCATGTTCGAGAACATCATTAGCATACTGCGAGTTCGACCATCGCCCTCTTCAGCCAGCATTTCAATACCCGCTTGCGCTAGTTTTGATTTATCTATGTTGCCCTCTATTGTTAATACTGGTTTTGTAATACCAGGAAACAATAAACCAAGCGCGATTATAATACTTAAAACAGATAACCAATTACGCATACTTAATCACCAGCCACAACTTCAATAACATCATCACTATAAAGCATCGATTCTAAAACAAAGCTATAAACTTTCTCAATAGAGATTTGCGGGTTTACCTGTTTAAGTTTATAACTTGCAATTACCCAGTCTTTTTCTTGTATTGCTTTAGCAAGTAACAAACAATCACCGAGCACACCAGTGTGAGCTAATAATGCATTATTTATAGCAACATCAAGTGCAAACTCTTTTACAATAACGCTTAATTCTATATCTAAAATAGCATCAAGCATCGAAAACAAGCCCACCAAATAACCTTGCTGCGCCAACTCAACATTTTGCTCGCTTAAAATTAGCTCCATTAATCTTGCACGAATAAGAGCATACTTAGTAAGCTCTGTTGGCTTATCAATTCCCAAATCACTTAATGCTAAAACTCGTACAAACTGACGTATTGTATCCTCACCCAAATAAACAACAGCTTGAGAAATAGATGTTATTACTAAATTACTATTACCAGAGCGTGCATTCGCCAGTTTTAAAATACGTGCTGTAATACCTATATCTCGAGCTACTCGTTGGTGTATTTCTTCAAAACATAAAGAGTCTTTAGAAGTGCATTTTAGTAAATCAAATACTGTAACTTTAGAGGGATCAACGCTGTTATACGTTAGCATCTCAGGGCGTGAAAAAAAGAACCCTTGAAAGTAATCACATCCGGCGCCTTTGAGCGTCAAAAATTGCTCATGGGTTTCTATACGCTCAACAATCACCTTACATTTAGGGTAATTACGTTTGAGTTTTTTAACACGCATATTTGTTTTGATGATGGCTTCATCAACTTCTATTTTTATATAATCAACTAACGCTAATAATGGCTCCCACTTAATATCGCCATCGTAATCATCTAATGCAAAAATATAACCTTCTTTTTTTAATGCCTGCACACGCCTTGCAATAGCCGTTATATTAACTACACGCTCTACGATTTCAATAACCGCAGTTTCTGGTTTTAATAATTTAGGGAAGTCATCTAGCAGTGCATCAGTTGATAAATTAATAAATGCTCGATGGTTAGCGGTTAATTTTTCAATTCCAACTAACATTAGTGTATTAAAAAATAAGCGACTCGTTGCCTTTTCGTCGCTCATGCCAACCGGAAACGCATTATTTGATGAATCTCTATATAGCAACTCATATGCAAAAACGCCTTTAGCAGCATCAAAAATAGGCTGCCTAGCTACATATTGTGTAATAACCGGTTGTTCAGGCAATTTTTTTGAGGGTTTCAATATATATAACCTTTATAAGACGCTTTAATGTTCACCATTAATCCTAACACTTTAATATAAGCTGCATAGAATATACATAGTATAAATATACTATTCGTTACAAAAAAACTATAATACTTAACACTAAAGTTATAGTTTCACTAAATTTAAACCTATTAAGGAAAGCATTTGATTAACTTAAAAGGGCTATTAATAGCCTGCTTGTTATTATTCTCTTTTCCTATATTAGCTGAATTAAATAACCCAGCTTTAAAATATAATATTACTTCATCAGGGAACTACTACCCTTATTATACAAATAACCCTGTAGAGCCTGGTGTACTGCCAGAAATTATCGAAAAAATACTTAGTGATGCAGATATATCAGCATCGCACGTAAACCTACCAACAAAACGAATTACAAAATACCTTCAAGATGAAGTAATCGATTTTGATGTAATTACACTTAAATGGTTACCCGAAAGTGAGCGAAACAACCCTCAATATATTTTTTCTGAGCCATTAGTTAATGCAACAGAAATGGTTGTAAGTCTGTCTGAAAACATTAATAACTGGCAAAGCGCTAATAGTTTATATAATAAAAACGTAGGCACTGTTTTAGGTTACTACTATCACAACGATAATTTATTTAATCGCATAGATTTTCCTTCTGAAAAAGAACTTATGATTGCACTTGCTCGCAAACGAGTCGATGTAGCAATTATTGGAAAACTACCCGCTTTACATTGGTCTAAACAATTAAATGTTGATATTGCTTTTGGTCCGCAGTATTCACATGGCTTATTAAAAATACGCTTATTGAGCAAACATAAAGTTTTATTGCCAGCAATTAACAAAGCTATTAAAAACCTCCATAGCAGCGGCTTCATTCAGCAAGTTGCCGATAAATATATGGCAAATATACCCACACAAAATTAAGGGACTAATGGCACAAAGCCACTATGATGGGGTATAATAGCAACAAATGTTAACTCGACCAGAACGAGAAAGAACCTCCATGAGTATTGAAAAAGCCTTAATTGAACGCAGTAGTAGTCAATGTGAATTATGTGCAGCAACCGAAAACCTTTCAGTTTACGAAGTACCACCTGTAACCGAAACCCACTCAGACAAATGTATTTACACATGCCAAACATGTAAAGATCAAATCGAAAACAGTAGTGAGCTAACACCAACACATTGGCATTGTTTAAACGACAGCATGTGGAGTCAAACTCCTGCCGTACAAGTTGTAGCTTACAGAATGCTTTCGCGTTTAGCGCCGGATAATGGCTGGGCACAAGACGCTCTAGACATGATTTACCTTGAAGAAGACACGCTAGCTTGGGCTAAAAAAGCACTTGCAGAAGATGACGACGTAAAGCACGTTGATAGCAATGGTGTAGTACTTCAAGCTGGCGATACAGTTACCCTTATTAAAGACTTAGATGTTAAAGGCAGCAGCCTTACCGCTAAACGTGGTACCGCAGTACGTAATATTGGCTTAACAAGTAACCCTGAACACATCGAAGGGCGAGTTGATGGTCAACGTATTGTAATTTTGACTAAATACGTTAAAAAATAAGACCGAGTAATTAATTTTATTAAGGACGCATTTGCGTCCTTTTTTATTTTAAACAACCAATTAAGCAATGATTAAGTCACTTATTAATACAATTACTTTAATTTGTTTAAGTAATACTTTTAATTAGGGATAATTATGCCAAAGCGCAAACCTGCACATACAACTATAAAATCATTTGTTGGTTTTAGTTTGCTAGCCTGTGGTACTTTTATACTTGCTGGTTGCGACCAACAAACTCCATCATCAAGCACGGAGCAAGTAAAAAAAACGACAATCTTAACCACACAAGTTAGTTACTCCGATCGCTCAATGCTACGCCCAGGCTCACAACTTATAGTTACGCTTTCTGATGTATCAAAAATGGATGTAAGAGTTGATATTATTAGCCAACAAATACTCGATATAACCAAGACGCCACCTTACACTGTTGACCTTATATACGATGCAAGTAAAATTAACTCTAAACATCGTTATAGCTTAAGTGCCCGTATTATTAATAAAGATCGCGTGTTGTATACGAGTGCTGCCCATTACAACCCCTTTACTGAGTCAAAATCTACTAACCCGTATAAAATAGAATTATCAAAAGCCTCAACTAATAAGCCAAATGTTGATTTAGTAAATACTTACTGGAAAGCTAAAACGTTAAATGCAGAGCTGGTTAACGTTATTACTAAAGAACCATTTATTCAGTTTGATAAAAACAACAAGGTACATGGCTTTTTAGGGTGTAACAACTTTACTGCAAGCTACCAATTAGATAAGCAAACCATTGCTTTTAATCAACTCGGAAGTACAAAAAAAATGTGCAGCGAAGCTATGGACCAAGAAGCTGCATTATCTAAAGCATTAAACAAAAGTGCCCAGTGGCAAGTCACCGGTGAAACACTCACTCTAAATAACAGTGACGGGAAGCGTTTAGCTACTTTTGGCGCTGTATATTTTTAATTAATAAAAAAAAGCCCAGCGTATGCTGGGCGTATATCAGTAACTTAAATATTAACGGATTACTCGTCTACCAATTGCTCACTGCGATAAAAGCCACTTGGCTTACTTAATAAAGTCATAAGCTCTGGTAACACTTCATCCATAGTATGCTTTAATTTCCACGGCGGGTTTATCACAATCATGCCTGATGCAGTCATACCGTGCACATCAGTATCATCCTCAGTACCTAATTCAAATAACTGAATGTTGCGCATACCTGAATCAATTAAACCCTGCTCCATGTTTTCAATGCGCTCTCTATCTACAACTGGATACCAAATCATATAAGTACCTGTAGAAAAACGCTGGTAAGCTTTAACTAAGGTTTTTACAACTGTTTCGTAGTCATCTTTAATTTCGTATGGTGGGTCGATTAACACACATGCCCTGCGAGATGCTGGTGGCAACAAGCCAACTAAACCTGCAAAACCATCTTCTCCACGCACACGAATAGAGCGCTTACCTTGCATGTTTTCTTCAAGTAACAACAGATCGCGAGGGTGAAGCTCAAAAAACCAACCTTTATCTTGGCGGCGCAAAAAGTGCTCTGCTATTTTTGGAGAACCTGGATAAAACGCAAGTTCATCAGTGTCGTTAAATGATTTAATTAGATCAATATATTCATTAAGCGCAGCGTGCTCACTTTTATGCTTCCAGAGTTTTTCAATACCATCTTGATACTCTTGTGTTTTTTGCGCATCAGCGGCTGCTAATTCAAAAAAACCCGCACCCGAATGCGTATCTATATAATCAAGCGGTTTATCTTTAATTGTTTGATAGCCTAGCACCTGTGCTAGCACTAAATGTTTAAGTACATCGGCAGGGTTACCCGCATGAAATGAGTGTCTATAACTAAGCATTATTTATTTTCGCCATACGCAATTTAATATCGTAAGTGAACCATAAGCACTGTGCTTTGGCAACTTACACCATTATATGAGAGTGTTTAAGTGAACCATTTCTGAATGAAAAAGCCCATATGATGAATTATCCCTTAACGCAGAAGAAAAATCAGCTAAAACCACCGTAAATGCTGGCAAATCAACACACTTTGCTTTACATTTGCATGACATTAATTACAGTTATATGAGCGCATTTATGAATAACAACACTCTTCAACAACTCGAACAACTGATCGATTCACTAATTGATCGTAATAATCAATTACAAACTGATGTTTCTAGCTTAAAAGAGCAAAATAGTAAGTTAGTAGACGAAAACGAGCTACTACAACTAGAAGCTCTTGAAAACGAAGAAAAACAAAAAGATGCCAGCACTACTTTATCTGGTCTTCTTGATAAGCTACAAAGCGCACAACAGGCTAGCTAATGTCTGAGCTGCAAAACCAGCGGGTCACTGTTGAGTTGCTAGGTAAAGAGCAGCAATTTGCTTGCCCTGAAGGACAAGAAGAAGCGTTAATAGCAGCAGCTAAAAATCTAAATGACTTAGTTGAACAAATGAAACAGCGTTCATCCGTTAGAAACGATCAAAAAGCTCTGCTTATGGCTGCACTTAACTTAAGCCACGAATTGCTAGAAGCAAAAACGCTGGCAACCGTTGATCAGCAACATCAAGACCAACTCGTTGACAAACTCAGTCAATATTTGGCAAGTGACCCCAAACATAAAAAATAAAAAGCGCAAATTGCGCTTTTTGTTTATTATTAAAGTAACTAAACGCCAGCGTCGAGATACTAAATGCAGTTATCACTTTCTTCTATAATCACCTCATGTAAACACTTACTTCTCTTGTGTTCATTATCTGCTTTAGCTACACAAGCAAATGCAGCGGTTAGCTGGGAGACAATAAATCCCAACATACAATTTTTAAAACAAGAAAATAAACTACGCTTTTACGACTCAAATCAAGTTCTTATTGAAGGCGATGAATGTGCATTACTTGTTGATGCCAGCGGAAACTTCGCTGCGGTTGAGCAATTAGTCAATGATTTAAAAAAACGCCTTAAAACGCCTTTATGCTATTTAGTTGCTACGCATTATCATGACGATCATTTGCTTGGTATGGCGGTTATGCAGCACTTTTATCCAGACGCTAAACTGATTGTTCATCAGCAAGTAGACAAAAATTTTAGTGTGTATCAAAAAGCATTTAACGACCAACTCGATAGCTACGAAAAAAGTATTGAACTGAGCTATCAACGCTTGGCAAATATTCCAAAAGAAGAGCAACCTCAGTGGCGAGCAAAGTTAGATTTAGCCAAAAAACGACTTTTTCGCTGGCAAGAATACCAATTAAATACACCGCAAATAACTATAAATAAAAGCAGAACTCTTAATTTAGGTGGATTTGAAATAACACTTGAACCCCATAAAGCACATACCAATGGTGATTTAACTATTAGCACTAATAATGGCAGTATTTTAATTGGTGGTGATAGCGTTGATTGGCTTCCCTACCCTGGACATGGTGAGCTTGAAAGTTGGCAAGCACTTCTTAAGCAATACATTAATGATGATAAACTTACTTTAATTATACCTGGTCACGGCGGGACACTTAATAAATCTCAGCTCAAGCAACCCTTATCGTTTTTAACAGCAATGACTGAGCACGTTAAAAACAATAAAGAGCAGACTATAGAGCAACTTATGTTGTCTTTTCCTGAGGAAGTAATGAAGCCTTATAGAGAAGAATCTCTTAGCGCTAAATCAAGTAATTTATTTTTACAATCAGGGCTGGCTCGCGCTAAAAGTACGCAGTAACTCAACACAACGGATTGTGTTAAAATAATAAAAGGAATTTATAAAAGTGATCACTATGCGCTGTTTGATCTTATGTTTTTTGGGTGTTTTTTTATTTGGTTGCGAAACCACAGAACCAGAGTTACGAGAAGCTCCACAAATATTTACTCATTTTGAGCCTAGCTACGAGTATCAAAATGAGCCAGTACCACAGACAGAGCAACCAACTACCGTTAGTAAGAAAATAACACCACCACTTAAAAGAACGGTTATTAAAAAGCGCCCACCGAGAACAACTGATTTATGGGTGCACATTGCTAATAACTTACATTTTACGGTGTATCAAAATCGTGCTTTAAAAAGTCGTATTAACTGGTATTTAAAACAACCCAACTATTTACCTACTGTTAGTAAGCGTGCTGCTCCCTACCTGTATCATATTGTAAAAAAAATAGAGCAAAAGCAGTTACCTATGGAACTTGCACTATTGCCATTTGTTGAAAGTGATTTTAGACCAACAATTGCATCATCACAGCAAGCCGTTGGTGTTTGGCAATTAGTTGGAGCAACCGCACACCACTTTGGTGTTAAGTCGGATCAGTGGTATGACGGTCGTCAAGATGTACTTGCCTCTACCGATGCTGCGCTTAATTATTTAAGTTATTTACATGAGCGTTTTGATGGTAACTGGCTGCATGCTCTTGCTGCTTATAACAGTGGTGAAGGACGTGTTAAGCGCGCAATAGACAAAAATAAAAAACGCGGTAAAAGCACCGATTATTGGTCATTAGATTTACCTAAAGAAACTGCCGACTATGTACCTAAATTACTTGCCCTTAGTTATTTAGTAAAACATCCGCAAAAAGGAATTAACCGTCCACGATTAGCCTATAAACCACTTACAACGACTATGAATGTGGGACAGCAATTTGATTTTTCGGTAATCGCTAAACTCTCCGGTGTTGGTTCAAAACAATTACACTCACTCAATCAAGGCTATCTAAAAAATCAGAGTTCTCCTAATGGTCCGCATACATTACTACTTCCTATTGGGCAAGAAACGCTACTAAAAAGTCAGTTTTTTAGATCTAACTTTGCTGGCGAATACATAGTAAAACAAGACGATACCCTTTATGGTATTGCTAGACATTTTGATATGTCAGTAACCGCATTACAGCATTTAAACAATAAGCAAACGAGCCAAATTAGCGTTGGTGAAAAGTTATTAGTAGGACAACCCAAAACACTCCCAAAATCATTAACGGTTGATTATAAAATAAGCCCCTATCTAGAGTATCAAGAAGTGGCTATTCCAACTCTCGAGATTGATTATGAAGTAAAGCAGGGAGACACTCTTTGGAGCATTGGTCAACTTTACGATGTACCTCATAGTGATTTAGCTAAGTGGAATAAACTTTCTGCATCAAGCGTGTTAACGCCTGGCACCTCATTAATATTGTTTATCCCTCAAGCAGAAAAACCAAAAGTAGCACCAATAGAAAAAGATTTACTGTTAGATCTACAAAAAACGTTAAATCAACCACGTTAAGTTTATAAACGAATATATTTCGCGTAAAATTACGCCCTAACATAGTCAAATTTAAAGAGACAAGCATGCAAATTAGTAAAAATTCAGCAGTTGAATTTCATTACACCCTTAGCGAAGCCGGTGAGCAAGTAGAAACAAGTACAAGCGAAGCGCCACTTACTTACATTCATGGCAGTGACGGTATGCTTCCTGGTTTAGAAAAAGCACTTGAAGGCAAAGAAGCTGGCGAAAAATTTAGTGTAACCCTAGAGCCAAGTGAATCGTACGGCGAACGTGTTGATGACTTGATTCAACGTATCCCACTAAAGCACTTACAAGGCGACGTTAAAGTATGGAAACCAGGTATGACAGCAATGGTTAGCTCTAACCAAGGTCGTCATCAGGTAACTATTGTTAAGGTTGGTCGTTTTAATGCTGATTGCGATTTAAACCACCCATTTGCTGGTAAAACGCTAACGTTTGATGTTGAAGTTGTATCAGTACGTGAAGCAACAAGTGAAGAAGTTTCTCACGGACACGTGCACGCTGCAGGCGGCTGTGGTCACTCTCACTAGTTAGCAATAAAGGAAGTAAGTATGTCTAAAGTTGCAATAGTTACAGGTGGTACAAAAGGTATTGGTTTAGCTGTAGTAAAGCGCTTGCTAAGTAATGGCTATAAAGTACATAACCTTGATATAGAGCCAAGCGAAACTGGTACATTTCATCAGTGTGACGTAAGTGATGTATCAGCGGTACAAAGCTGTATCAATGCAATCTGTGAACAAAACCAACGTATTGATGTACTTGTTTCTAATGCTGGAAAACATTTAAGCGCAAATATAGAAAGCACCGATGAGCAAACTCTCGATGCGCTTTTTGCGCTTAATGTTAAAGGCGCTTATGCGGCAGTACAAAGCGTATTGCCCAGCATGAAAGCGCAAAATGGCGGCACTATTATATTAGTCGCATCCGATCAGGCAATTATAGGTAAGCAAAACTCTTTTGCATATAACCTAACAAAGCATGCCCTTGCCTCAATGGCTAAAACAACGGCGCTTGATTACGCGAGCTTTAATATTAGAGCAAATGCGGTATGCCCTGGCACAATAGAAACCCCGTTGTTTCATAACGCAATAGATGCATACTGCGCAAAAAGTGGCGCAAACAAAGCTGAAATAGTTGCTGAGGAAGCAAGCCTGCAACCACTTAACAGATTAGGTCAAGCTGATGAAGTTGCGGCCCTTGTGAGCTTTTTAGTAAGCGACGACGCCAGCTTTATTACCGGCAGTCTGCAAAGTATTGACGGTGGCTACACAGCCCAATGAGTACAGTGCAATGAGCATAAAAATTATTGATCCACACGTACATTTTTTTAACTTAGTAGAGGGTCAATACTCATGGCTACAAGGAACTCATCCACCAGCCTGGCCAAATTTAGATAAAATAAAAAAGCCAGTAAGTGCACAGCAACTTATTAAAAGTATCGACTTTGAACTAGCAGGGCTTGTTCATATAGAAGCAGGGTTTGATAACATATCCCCTATTAACGAGCTAAACTGGCTAGACTCGCATTTAAAAGATATTCCATTTAAAGCCATTAGCTACAACCAAATTGACTCACCAGCTGAACAGTTTATAAACTCGTTAGAAGCTTTAGCTCATCCTAGTTTATGTGGCATTAGAGATATAACCGAAGGTGCTGATGCAAAACGCTTATTAAGCGCTAATAGCTTTAAAAATCTAACAACGTTATCAGATACCCAACTGCATTTTGAAGCGCAATTTGATATTGAAAACAGCGAAATAACCAAACAAATTACTGACTACGCAAAACGGTTACCGCAACTTCAAATTATAATTAATCACGCAGGGCTGCCTAGTAATTTAAATACTTGGCAACAAGCTGTTGAGTTACTTGCTCAACATAACAATATTGCGATTAAATTTTCTGGTTTTGAATTACTACTGCTCACCAGCCAACAGCAAATAACATGTTTTAATTTTCTTTTTAATCACTTTGGTGAGCAGCGTATTATGTTTGCTAGCAACTTCCCTGTGTGCCAAATAAATACAAGCTACAGCAATTTATGGCACTGTCGTAAAGCATTGTGCTCAAGCGATAAAGTATGGCACAGCCTCGGCTACGCGAATGCCAAACACTACTATCAAGTATGAGTAAAAGTCGTTATATTAAATTATCTTTTGCTAATAATGCGAGTAGTTTATGAAGGTGTACTTTTTACTAATCGTTGTATTTTCAGCAGCTCTACTCAATGGCTGTATATCTCAAGGCGCAGACCCTACACCTAAGCTTCAACATGCCTTACTTGTTAGTCCAAATAAAATGGCCGTTAGCAACGCAATCAAAACTCTTATACACATGCAGCAGGTTCAACTAGCTGATAATGTATTTACTACCAGCAGCACAGTCACACTTAGCAACGTAAATAATAACAACGCAATAGACACTCAAAGTCTTAATAATCCCGATAGGTTTGAACTGATGATAAAAGGTGAGCAGTGCTATATACGCCACCTTGATAGTAAAGCAACGATCGAGCTTAAAAATGCAGAATGCAAAATTAATGAGCTATAACGAGCGTACCCAAACAACAAAAAAGCCAGCAAGTAAAAATCACTTGCTGGCTCTTTAATATGTAACTCAAATTTTAACTAAAAGATTACTATTTAATTTCTACGCGTTGAGAGCGCATAACAATCTCGTCATTTAGCTCAATGCCAAGCCCTGGTTCTTCTGACACTTCAAAGAAACCATTTTTAGGTTGTGGGTCTTGTAAACACAATTCACGGTTCCACTTTTTAATCGCATAAGTATGATGCTCATGAATCAAAAAGTTAGGAATAGCGGTCTCTAAGTGTAGTGATGCTGCTGTTGCAACCGGACCACCACATACGTGAGCTTGAATACGCACATCAAAAATATCTGCGTAGTCACATACTTTTTTAGTTTCGGTAAAACCACCACACAAACCAATATCCGGTTGTAGTACATCAATACTTTGATCTTCTAAATACGGACGTACACCCCAACGATTATACAAACGCTCACCACCAGCAATAGGCACTGATACTTTATCAGCTACTTTTGCGTGTAATGAATGGTTTAAATAGTTAACTGGCTCTTCAAAGTACATACAGTCAAACTCTTCTGCAATTTCACCTAACTGAATAGCCGTTGTAACGCCAGGTAAGCTATGGCATTCAAAAATAATATCAACCTCGTCGCCTACCGCTTCGCGAATAGCTTGCATACGTGCACGGTATAACTTCATTTCAGTACGTGAGATTATTTTTGTACGGTCGTAATAAGTATTGCCGTCTTTATCATACTGAATTGGGTCTACTTTTACTGCATCGTAACCTTCAGCTATTGCCTTTAAAGCAGCTTCTGCATACTCTTGTGGCTGTACTAGCGCTTTAAATTCGCTATCCCAGTCAAACTGTAATTGCGAAGCGTAAGTACGTAGCTTGTCGTTAACTTTACCGCCTAGTAATTGATAGACCGGTAATCCAAGCGCTTTTCCTTTAATATCCCAAAGAGCGGTGTCTATTGCGCTCATTGCGGCATACACAACAGGTCCGCCGCCTAAGCCCCAAAAGCTTTCACGTAACATACGTGACCATAGCTTTTCTGTTTGAAATGGGTCGTGACCAATTAAAAAAGCATCGGCCATTTCCTTTATCATAGCCGCTGCAGCACTATGGCCTAAATCGTAAGCAAGACCGGCTTCGCCAACACCACTAATGCCTTCATCTGTATGAATACGTACAAATACAGGCGTCCAAGAAGGTCTATCAGGACAGTGAATATCAAATACTTCAACGCGATTTACTTTCATTAAAATTCCTTATTAACCGCTATGGGTTATTTTGCAAAACTAGGGTCAAGTCGATACGCTTTACGTAACATAGCAGGCCACGCAAGTTGCCCGCCAGTACTGCCACTGTGCACTACATTTGCTTGATTATAAATATTATCGATTATAGGCTGCGGTACTTCAATAATCTCTTGTGAGCTTGATTGCAATGCCAATTGTATTTCACACGCGCGCTGTAAATCATAAAAGCGCATAAACGCATCACCAACGGTAGGGCCTACCGTTAAGCCACCGTGGTTTACTAATAACATGTGGTTAGTGCTGCCTAAATCGTCTTGCAGCACTTTTCGCTCATCGTCGTTTACCGCAAGCCCTTCGTAGCCATGATAAGAAAGCGATGGCAGTGAAAACATTGAATACTGGCTAAGCGGTAACAAACCATTTTTTTGCGTTGCAACAGCAATTGTTTCTTTAGTATGAAGATGTATAACACAATGCGCGTCTTCGCGTACTTCGTGAATAGCGCTGTGAATAGTAAAGCCAGCTGGGTTAATACTAAATGGCGTATCGTCGATAATATTACCGTTTAAATCTACCTTCACTAAATTTGAGGCGGTAACTTCATCAAAGGTTAAACCAAAAGCATTTACTAAGTAATGATCGGTACCAGGCAAGCGTGCTGATAAATGCGTATAAATTAAATCGCCCCAACGAAAATGATCTACCAATCTATAGCATGCGGCTAAATCAACGCGTAATTGCCATTCTTGTGCTGACACTTTATCTTTTAAATCGAGTACTGGTAAATCAAACATATTAAGCCTTTTAAAAACACAAACAAGCAACCTACAAAATAGATGTTTAGAAGTCTAAAGCAGTATTAATTTTATAGCAATTAACAAACAAAACAGCCACACAATTGTGTGGCTGTTTATAAAACTAATTTAATGCTAATCGCATTAAATTAGTGTGGCTACGCAAATTATTTTACGTTAGCTAAGTAATCTGCAATTGCTTCAAATTCTTCATCAGTAACTGTTGAAACCATTGCTTTCATTGCCATGGTCATACCGTTATTACGCTTACCTGATTTAATATCTTTCATTTGCGCTAATAAGTAGTCTTTGTTTTGACCATTTAGCTTAGGGTACATACCCATAATTGGCGCTTTACCTTCAGCTCCATGACAAGTTTGACAGCTTTTAGCTGTATATAGCGCAGCGCCATCAGCAGCTGCTGCGTTAAACGAAAAGCTTGCGGCTAAACTAAGACCGGTGCCTAATAATAATGTTTTCATCTTGCTCATTGTATTTACTCTTCTTTTTGACGGTTAGAAAAAACAGTTCATTGATTGTAATAAACAATCAAATAAAAAGTATACGTACGAAACGACACTAGACGATCAACTTAACTACACACTGCTAACGCGTTTCTGCTCACTTGTATTAAGCTTAATAAACAAAAATGAGCCGACACTTAATAGTTAAAATTTCCTACCAAACAATATCGTCTGGCACTTCAAAATCTGCGTACGGATCGTCTTCATCTTTAGGTTTATTTTCTGGCTCGACATGAAAAACAATATATTTTTCATCTACTTCAGCTACTTTTCGTGCTGGTTCATCATCTAATACATAAAACAACCCTTCAAGTACACAAATAGCTAGACGACCACCCGATAACGCTTTTTGCGTTTTCTCGTTTACATCTATATTTTTCACTCGGTTTTCATAAGTAAAATTAAATGTGCGCTCACCACGTATTGCATCTTGGTTATGGTGCTCTAGTATTTGCTTAACACGCGCTTCTTGTTCGCGCTGCTTTAAGCTAACTTGACGTGTTTTATTAAGCTCTTCAGCCTTTTTTTGCTGCTCAAGTTTGGTTTGTTGAATATGCTTTTGCAAATCACTAGGGTTACTAGTAGCCCCTTTTTTTGGCTTTTTTTGCTGCTTACGTTTTTCTGACTTTGCAACTTTGGCTTTGTGTGACGTTGTTAATCCTGCTTGAAGCAATTGGTCTTGTAATGAACCCATGGCTTTGTTCCACTAAAAACTAATATTAAGGTTATTTTAATCACCAACGCGTTTAAATAACAGCGCTATCGACATTAATCTATCAAACTAGTAAAAACAAACCATGATATAACGCACACACTATGGTTTTAATTATGAAATATAAGCTATTTTTAATACAATATGCATAACTGACCCAAAAATACATAGAGCCATACAATGCGACTACCTCACCTACTCGTTTGCTCTGTGTTTATATTTTTTGTACTTTACGCACCTCAGCCCCTACTTAGCCTTTTTGCAAGCGAGTTTAATGTAGCTCCGGCTGTAGCCGGCAGTTTAATGACCGCTGCTATGCTCCCTTTAGCCATTGCACCACTTGTTTATGGTTTACTTTTAGCAAAAAAAAATCCATTACAGATACTGCGTATTGCAATGATGTTTTTAGGTATCAGCTGTCTACTTTTTATTTATGTACCAAGCTTCGAGCTTTTATTGTTAGTTCGATTTTTACAAGGCTTAGCACTCCCCGCAGCTTTAACCGCAATGACCACTTACATAGGCATGAGTTATAGCGCTGATGCACTTCAAAAGAATATGACCCTTTATATAGGCAGCAGTATTGTTGGAGGTTACTTTGGTCGTGTGCTAGCTGCCTTATTTAGTGATTTATGGTACTGGCAAAGCTTTTACTACGTTATTGCTTTTATGCTTGTTGCTTTGGCTTTAACAATTAAACATTCTCACTTTACAAGCCCCACAACAACGTCGCGGCTTTCTTTGCTAGATTACATTAAACAACTTAAAGAAGGAGCTGTACTTAAAGTTTATGGCGCCGTTTTTTGTATGTTCTTTTGCTTTGCTGCACTACTCAATTATTTACCATTCATATTACAAAACACGTTTTTAATAACAAACACTCGCGACATAGGTCTGGTTTACAGTGGTTATTTAATTGGTGCTCTCGCCTCTGTTGCAGCACCTTGGATGCTTAAAAAAGTCCCCTCCCCTTGGCATTTATTAACTGCTGTATTTAGTTTTTATAGCGTGAGTATTATTTTATTAATGAGCCACCAGCTAGTGCTATTTCTAACGGCATTTACTTTATTTTGTGGTGCTATGTTTGTAATCCATTCGACTGCAGCGCCGCTCGTTAATAAAATAAGTAAAGCACCACCAAGTGTTACAAATGGCGGGTATGTCTCTTTTTATTACAGTGGTGGAGCGCTTGGCTCGCTATTACCAGGTGTGGTATACCAACATCATGGTCAAACGGCATTTATGTTTACTTTACTAGCCGTTTGCTTATGTGGTTTGTCATTAATTATGTGGGCTTATTTTGAGGGTAAAAATACAACGCGTGGCTGATGATTTGTGTGATTAAAAAATGTGTTTAAGTCAGCTTTACTAAGCAACCATGTTTGGGTGTTTTCAAACGGGTGGCAATGAAATAAGTCACCGCTGTAAATATCTTGGTCAACCCATAAACTCACTTCACTCTTTTTATCATTTAATAACGCAAGCATTGAAACACACCCTGGCGCTACCTTTAAATACTTAGCTAAACGCTCACTTGAAGCAAACCCGATCCGTGAAAGCCCTTGCTGCTTTGATAATAACTTTAAGTCGAGTTGCTTATCATGTGCTGTAATAACTAAAAAGTGCTGTTTACCCTGGTTATCACGTAAAAATAAGTTTTTTAGGCGAGTACCAGGACGCTCAATCATAAATTCATCAGCCGCTAAGCTCGTATGTAACGCCGGATGCTCTATTACATCGTAATTAATATTTAGGTGCGTTAAAAGCTCTGCTAACTTAGTTTTATCCGCATACATATTACAAACAACGCCCTCTTAATTGCACACTTAAATCTCGCCATATAACATCATTTACTTCATGCTTATTATCGCAATATTTACGCTCTTTTAATTCTTGGTTTAATAACTCCACCGCTTGGTCTTCTAACTGCAGCTTTAAAACACTCGACTCTTCGAAATGCTCTTGTTCAATATACTGCTTAACCTCACCACGGCTTGGTCTATTGTTAGGACCGCGATCAAGATTAAAATTTTCGCGATTCTTTGCTTTTACCGAAACAACATAAGCAAAAAGCTTATTTCCTTGTTCATCTTGTTTTTCATGAAACTGTTTATTATTTATTTCAAAAGGCGGCTCATCAATTGAAGAGCAACCAGCAAGTAA
This sequence comes from Pseudoalteromonas sp. Z9A5, assembly GCF_011378875.1. Classification (NCBI taxonomy): domain Bacteria; kingdom Pseudomonadati; phylum Pseudomonadota; class Gammaproteobacteria; order Alteromonadales; family Pseudoalteromonadaceae; genus Pseudoalteromonas; species Pseudoalteromonas sp. Z9A5. Next base: position 38,141 of record NZ_WTLC01000001.1, on the reverse strand, counting down.
AACCATGAGCGCTAGAACACATTTTTTCATTGTTTTTTATCGTTTTAGTTTCAAATTAAGCTGAGTCTATCAAAAATTGACGTAAACAGTGAAAATTAGTAAAAAAATACTTGACCAAATATGCAAAAAAACTTAAAGTTCGTCCCGCTTGAAACTCAGCAGTCAAGCTTTTATGTAATACATAAAATTAGGAATGTGGGGCTATAGCTCAGCTGGGAGAGCGCCTGCCTTGCACGCAGGAGGTCAGCAGTTCGATCCTGCTTAGCTCCACCACTTTCCTACACTTCACAAAGCAAAATCTCTTTCTTTATTTCCTGTAAATATATTCTTAGTAAATTTTTATTCTGCCTCTTAATACACAAAATTATTTATTTATAATTAGTAACTTCAACTTGAGCATTTACAAGTTCTTAGCTATACATAATGTTACGTGTATTAATACTTTAGGCTTAAAATGGATACCCCTAAGCGCTCGACGCTAAAAAAGCTAGCAGTTATAGGCTTAACCGCAGGCGCTATTACACACGCACCTTATGTATTTGCTCGTAAAAAAGTAACTTTAAGAGTGCTTGGCACACACGTTACCTTGCAAGAAGCTATTCGAAAGCAAGCAATGAGCGACCTAGGTATCGATATACAATTTACCCCAGCAGGCAGCGCAGCTGTATTACAAAAAGCATCAATGAACCCCGGCTCATTCGATTTATATGAGCAATGGTCTAATAGTATAAATGTGCTCTGGGGTGCTGGCTCTATTCAGCCAATAGAAAAAAAACGACTAACCCACTTTAACGAAATAAACTCACTCACTAAAACGGGAAAACTTACAGCAAACGCCAATATTGGTGCTGGCGACGCCCCCTATAAATTATTAAATGTGCAAGCAGATGGCAGTTTAAGCGCACAAGAAAGCGATCATATTAGTTTTTTACCTTACGTACACAATGTTGATTCATTTGGCTACAACACTAAATTTATAAAACCCGGTATAGCCTACGAAACAGAAAGCTGGAGTTGGTTATTAGATGATGCCAATAAAGGTAAAGTGGGTATTGTAAACGAGCCTACAATTGGTTTATTTGACCTAGCACTTGCCGCTCAAAGTAAGGGGCTTATTAAATTTAATAATATAGGCTCAATAACTCGCTCAGAACTAGACAGACTTTTTAAAATTTTACTCGATTTTAAACGCCAAGGTCATTTTAATGGTTACTGGAACTCAGTACCTGAATCAATCGAATTTATGAAAAGTGAACGCGTGCATATTGAAAGTATGTTTTCGCCTGCCGTTGGGGCACTCAATAGCCAAGGCGTAAATGTACGCTTTGCTGCACCAAAAGAAGGCTACAGAGGGTGGCACGGTGTCATGTGTTTATCATCACAAACGCAAGATAGCGTAAAAGATGCTGCCTACGATTATATGAACTGGTGGCTCTCAGGTTGGCCTGGTGCTTTTATAGCTCGCCAAGGGTATTACATTAGCAACCCACAGCGCTCAAAAGCTCTGCTATCGTCTTCTGAATGGGACTATTGGTATGATGGTAAAGCAACCAATATTGATTTATTAAACACTAATGGCGAAATAGCAGTAAAAGCGGGAGAGCAACGCAATGGCGGAAGCTATCTAAAACGCCTTAGTAATATTGCAGTATGGAACACCGTTATGCCAACATATGACTATAGTTTACAAAAATGGTATGAGTTGATTAGCCGCTAATGAAAATACGATCTATAAAATCAAAAATAATTTTAGCTTTATGCCTACTGATAAGCTTATTAATTTTACAGAGCTACTTTTTTAATTATTCACAAAAGTCACTCTTAAGCTTACAAAAAAAACAGCATAATGCGCTTATTCAAAACGAAAGCGTAGCTAGCTTAGAGAACGATGTTATTTCTTTGCAAAGCCAAGCAATTGCATTTGTAGATCACGCCAATGAAAATACAATTGAAAAGTTTAGCTTTTATTTATCAGCTGCACACTTAAACCTAAACTTATTAAAAACAAATACCCTTCAACGTACACCTGAATACCAAAAAACATTAACTCGTATAGGCGAATACCTAAACAACTACCAAGAAACATTCGATCAAGTTGTTATTAACAGAGCTAAGCGAGAGTTAGTTTACGCAACACAGTTTAAACAACCTATTACTGACTTAAAAAAACAAATAACAAATTTAGAAACCAACGCCAACATTAAAGATAAAGGCGCCTACACAGATATATTACTGACGATTAGTAACTTAGAGCATGCATCTGTAAGTTATTTATACAAACCAAATTTTGATGAAGCACAAAATGTTAAGCAAAACCTCCAGCATTTACATTTAAGACTTATTAATATGCCACAAATAAAGGGAGCCCTTATAAATAATACAGCCGATTTAAAACAAGCCCTCAATCAACTTGTGCTATTAACGCGTGGCTATACCTTTTCGATTAATGTGGTACTGACTGGTATTGAAAATGAGCTACTTTATTTAGCTAATCAAGTTAAAGTTACCGAACGAAAAGAACTACAAATAACTGAAGACAAACTAACGTCTCAACTAGTTACAAATACTGAGCGAGCAAATATGTTTGCGGGGTTAATAATGATTATAATTGCATTAGTAAGTTACCTTATTTTTAAATCAATTATTAAACCAATTAACCAGTTAACTCAGTTACTTAAAGATATGAATAATGAAAAACAAATTACCTTATCAAACACTAATAGTGGTCAAACTGAAATCGCATCGGTAATAAGGGCAGCAAATACTCTTTATTTAAAAAACAAACAAACCAAAGAACTATTAAGTGAAACTCAAACACTTAATATTCAAATGGAAAAAATGAATAAAGACCTTACCTCCTCAATGGAGCAAACCCACGAAGCTAATAAAGCCAAAGGCGACTTTGTGGCAAATATGAGTCACGAGCTTCGCACACCAATGAACGGCATACTCGGTATGTTACAACTTTTACAAAGTAGCGCCCTACCCTCAAGACAAAAGCATTATGTTGATAAAGCATTTTCAAGTGCTTATAACTTATTGCATATTTTAAATAATATTTTAGATTTTTCTAAACTTGAATCAGAAAAGGTACAACTAGAGACTATTCCATTTACGCTGCATACTATTATTTCAAATGCACAAAACCTTTTTTCAACCAGTGCAAAACAAAAAGGACTAGCCCTTAACTTTACTTTACACGTAGATACAAGTTTAGAACTTATAGGCGACCCATTACATTTAAGCCAAATTATTAATAACTGCATTGGTAATGCTATAAAATTTACAGAGCACGGCGAAGTATCTTTAATAGTAGAAGCATCATCTCAGCATAAAAAAACAATAAATTTACGCTTTACAATAAAAGATACCGGTATAGGGATGACTGATGAGCAGTCAAAACGGGTGTTTCAATCATTTTCTCAAGGTGACTCAAGCACAACCAGAAAATACGGTGGTACTGGGCTGGGCTTAACCATAAGCAAGCAATTAACCACGTTACTTGGTGGAGATATACAGGTAAGAAGTGCATTAAATCAAGGCAGTGAATTTTTCTTTACTCTACCTTTTGTACTGTCGGAGCAACAAGCTCTTAAAAAACATGCTTTATTAATTAGCCCCAGTAGCGAGCAAATTAATAAATTAATGGACTTATTAAGCAGCACAAATATAACAACCGAAACAACGCAAGAACCGCTAAGGGCGATTGCTAAAATATCTCAACCTAACAACCCTTTTAGTATTGTTATTATGTCGCTTGAGAAAAAAGAGTTAAAAGATAATTTTATTTTACAGCAACTAGAAACACAAAATAAAAGCACTGAAAATAAACTGCTACTGATATTGCTTATCAGTGATGAAGAACATCCCGAGCAACTCCCTAAAAATAATAATATAGATATTACTGTTATTGGAAATATACATACAGAAACACAACTTTTAGAAAAGTTGTCTCCAAAAGCACCTAAAACTGAAAGCATACAATCTTTTCCTCAGTTTTCGGGTTTTAGTGCACTTATTGTTGACGATAACAAAATAAATCAAGAAATAATGGCAGCACTTTTAACAAAGTTAGATATGAATGTCATTATTGCAAATGATGGGGCTGAATCACTAAAGCTTGCTGATGAAAATGATTTTGATATTATTTTTATGGATATTCAAATGCCGATAATGGATGGGCTTGAAGCAACAAGAACCCTGCGTAGCAGAGGTTACACAACACCAATTATAGCAATTACTGCAGCAGCACATACAAACGATAAAAAAGCGGCCTTAAGAGCCGGTATGGATGACTTTTTAGCTAAACCTATTCTTTTAGATACACTGCATAAAAACATAGAAAAACACTTACAAAGCAATCGCACTTTAAGCACAATTAACTTGCCTTTAGCTAAAGAAAACATAGACAACAATGATGAACTATTAGAAAAGTTATTCTCTAAATTTATTAACGATTACAGTAGCTTTGCAAATAAAACCGAAAAGTTAATTAAGAATAATGAGATAAATAATCTTACGATCCTAATACATACGTTAAAAGGAATTGCTGGCACATTAGGGCTTGAGCTATTAGAGCAAAGTACAATAAAAGTAGAGAAAAAATTAGTAAATGAAAAAACAATTGAATTAGATAACTTTAATGAACAACTAACATTAACACTTTATGCAGTTAAGCAATTTTTAGTAACGAAAAACTTTCAGAATAAGAGTAAACAATTAGGCTCTCAAAAAGAGGATATTTCAGCTGTTGATGAAATCTACTCATTAGCTTTAACATCTCGACCAATACCAAGTAGTTTGATTAGGCAATTAGAAATGAATCAATATGATAGGGATCATCCCTTACTTAAACTTAAAGAAGCAATTGATTGCTTTAATTACCATTTAGTTATAGAGCTCATTGATCAGTATAGAAATAATAATAAAAACTAGACAATTATTGCCAATTTGAACTAGATTTAATATGCATAGAACAGAAGAAGGATTAAAAGTGCATTCAACGTATATCGCTAATAGCAATAAATTAAAAGATGAGCAAAGGCAAAAGCCTTTAATTCTTATTGTTGATGACGAACCTAGTAATTTACACGTATTAGTTGAAGGGCTTTTAACTGATTACGATGTACGTGTTTCTACCAGTGGTGAGCAAGCTTTAATATTTGTAGAGTCAACACGCCCCGATTTAATTTTGCTTGATATTATGATGCCAGGCATGGATGGCTACGAAGTATGTAACAAATTAAAAGCTAAACAAAACACTAAAGGCATCCCGGTAATATTTGTAACTGCTTTAACTGAAGAAGGGGCTGAAGAAAAAGGCTTTGCAATGGGCGCTATTGACTACATCCATAAGCCTTACAAATTAGCACTGGTAAGAGCGCGTATTCGCACGCATATAACAGCTCAAGGGATGCTAGACCGCCTCATTGAAAAAAACTTTGACTTACACGACAAGCTTCTCGAAATAGAATCTCTATCACAAGAATTGACCCAACGAGAAGAAGAATTAAAACTACTTTCCTCTAAGCAACAGTTGTTTTACCAGGCTTTAACAGGTACAGCTGACGGTGTAGTAATAACAGATAGCGATGGTAAAATAATTGCCGTTAACCCTTCTTTTTGTCGAATTACAGGATACTGTGAAGCTGACTCTTTAAAAATGCAATTACACGATATTAAGCAAAACAATCATCCTAGTATTAGTTTTGACCAAGTGTGGGGTCATGCAAGCAAAGCCGGTTACTGGAGTGGCGAACTTGTTACAAGACGAAAAAATGGCGAACTATATCCAGAGCTTTTAACACTAACAATGGTTAAAGGTGAGCAAGATACTAACGTACACTACATTGGTGTATTTAGTGATATATCGAGTGTTAAAATAACTCAAGAGCGTATTGATTATTTAACATGGCATGATGAGCTAACAGGTTTACCTAATCGAAATGGCTTTTTAAAGCAATTAGAGCAACAGCTTCAAACCTGCAATACGGATAAAACCTACGCTTATATTTATATTATCGATATTGATAGCTTTCACTCAATAAATGATGGTTTAGGGCTCCTTGCAGGAGATAATATACTTAAAGATCTTACTAAACGTATTCATACTCATATTGATAAAAAAGATGTTATTGCCCGTTTAGGCAGCGATGAATTTGCAACACTGTGTATTGTAGATAAAGGAATTGGCAGAGCTAGAGCCCAAACAATTGCAGAGCGAAAAGCCCAAGAGTTACTTATAGCAATAAATCACCCGTTTATAGTTAATGATCAAGAAGTAAGCTTAACGGTAAGTATTGGCACTTATATTTTTCCGCGTGAGGATCAATGGGAAAGTGCTATAGAAACAATTAGAAATTGTGAAGCTGCCTGTTACAAGGCAAAAGAAAAAGGGGGAAATAGAATCACCTTTTTCGATACCTCATTTGGTGAGCAAGCAAAACGTCGCTTTGAAATAGAGCAAGATTTACGCAAAGCAATTGCACAAAATGAGTTGTCTCTGTATTTGCAGTCGCAATTTGATCGCAATCAAGAACTTAAAGGTGCTGAAGTTTTACTACGCTGGGAGCATCCTCAAAAAGGGTTTATAAGCCCTGGTGAGTTTATATCTATTGCTGAAGAATCCGATATTATTTACGACCTAGATTGCTGGGTCAGCTCCAATGCACTTAAAATACTGGCTAAACTTGGGGAAACCCATCCACATTTAAATTTATCTATAAATATTAGTGGCAGACATTTTCATGAGGCACGCTTTTTAACATTTATCAGCCAACAAATTAAACAACACGGAATTAATCCTCAACAGCTTACAATTGAGATTATTGAAGGTACTCTTTTAAATCATATGGAGGCTGCAATTGAGGCTGTTCACCTTCTTAAAAAGTTAGGTGTTAGAGTATCTATAGACGATTTTGGTACAGGTTATTCAAGCTTAACCTATCTGAAACAACTGCCGATACAAGAACTTAAAATTGACCGCTCATTTGTATTAGAAGCACCAACTGATAATAACGATAAGTTAATTGTTGATATGATTGTGAGTTTAGGTCGTTTATTTGAATTAGACGTTGTTGCTGAAGGGGTAGAAAATCAATCGCACTTTGATTTATTACAAGAATATCCTGAGGTTATATTGCAAGGTTACTATTTGCATAAACCAGAGCCAGCAAATGATTGGCTCGAAAAACTAAAGTAATAAGCAATGGCTAAACTATTAGCCATTAAAATAGGAAAGCCGAGCATAGCTCGGCTTTTTAGTTTAATTTTATACTATTAACTTATTCGCGTACTTGGCCTTCACCATTCACTAAGTACTTTTCAGTTGTTAGTGATTCAAGACCCATTGGTCCGTAAGCATGAAGCTTAGAGGTTGCGATACCAATCTCGGCACCTAAACCTAACTGTGAGCCATCTGAGAAGCGTGAAGATGTATTAACCATAACTACTGACGCATCAACGCTACGTTGAAATAATTCTGCTGCAGTTTGGTTTTTAGTACAAATTACTTCAGTGTGGTTTGAGCCAAATTGAGCAATATGCTCTACCGCTGCTGTAAAGCTTGGTACTACACGAATAGCGATTTCTAAATCTAGGTATTCTTCACCAAATTCATCATCAGCTAATACTGTTGCGTTATCAAAATACTTAGCTGCTTGGCTATCTGCATTTATTTTTACACTCTCTTGGCGTAATACCACGGCACACAGATTTAAAAACTCATCAGCAACATCTTGGTGAACAACTAAGCCTTCAAGCGCATTACATACGCCTGTACGCTGTGTTTTACCATTAAGTAATAAGTTAATTGCCACTTCTAAATCAGCGTCCTTATCTACATACAAATGACAAACACCTTTGTAATGCTGGATCACTGGAATGGTACTGTTTTCAGTTACAAAATTAATTAAACCTTCGCCGCCGCGCGGTATTATTAAGTCAATACTCTCACGTTGCTGCATTAATTCCATTAATAGTGCACGGTCTGGATCGGGTATTACCGAGATAAGCGCTAAAGGTAAATTGTGTTTTTCAAGCACGCTATGCATTACGCTCGCGATTGCTTGTGAACTTTTAAGCGCTTCTTTACCGCCACGTAAAATAACACTATTACCTGATTTGAAACATAATGCGCCGGCATCCGCGGTTACATTTGGACGCGCTTCATAAATCATACAAACTACGCCTAGTGGTACGCGCATTTTACGAATTTTAATACCATTTGGACGCTCTGTGATATCACGCAGTTGACCAACTGGATCATCAAGGCTAACTATAACTTCAATGCCTTGCGCCATTGACTCAATACGCTCGTCGTTTAGTGTTAAACGATCAATCATTGCTGCTGGTAAACCGTTGTCGCGAGCAGCGCTTAAATCACTTTCGTTTTCTTTAATTATAAATGCTTTTTGAGCTCTAAGTGCTGCTGCTATCTCTGTTAATACTTGATCTTTTGTCTCGGTATCGAGTAAAGCAAGTGTTAATGCAGCTTTAGCTGCCTGACGTGAAATGTCTGTAATTAAGCTCATGACTTCTCCAATAATGCGATATATTTCTCAGATATTACAGGTCCAATTGAATCCTGCATTTTTTCACTGAATTCACTTTGTTCGTTGTCTGCAATAAAGTTCAACAAACAACTACTATAATTTGCGGTCGCTTTCGCTAACCGAGTGCCATCTTCACTACGAACTAAAATAGTGTCACCAACGGCAAACTCGCCGTGTACTTCCATTATTTCATCGCCGCGAATACAGCCTGTTTCACCTTCTAATGATTCATCAAATGATCCATCAACAACAACTTCGCCTTGCTCGTTTGCTGTGTGTGTCATCCAATGAACAGAATCTTGCATTGGTTTTTCGTATGGTAAGAATATACTACCAGGGTTTTCGCCAGCTAATAGTTGTGTAAATGTTTCTTCTTTAAAACCATTTATAATATATGTTGCGATACCATGTGAAGTCGCTTTTTCTGCAGCTTCTATTTTGGTTTTCATACCGCCCGTACCTACTGAACTTGTAGCACATCCTGCCATAGCATAAATAGATTCATCAATTGATTTTATTTCAGGCAATAGCACTGCATCATCATGTAAATTTGGATTTTTATCGTATAACCCATCAACATCTGAAAATATTAGTAATGCATCTGCATCTGCCGCAGCTGCTACCATCGCTGATAAATTATCGTTGTCACCTACTTTTAGATCATCGGTCGTTACAGCATCATTTTCATTAATGATAGGTAATACACCGTGCTCTAGTAAGGTAAATACGGTTTCGCGAATACTCTGATAGCGGTCATGGTCACGTAAATCACCATGAGTTAGTAATAATTGCGCTGAAGGAAAATCAAAAAAGCGATCCCACATTGCCATCATTTCAGTTTGACCTGCCGCCGCCATTGCTTTTTTCATAACAACAGTACGTGGTTTATCCGATGGGAATAAGTGTGCGCCTGCTGCTACAGAACCCGATGAAACTAAAATAACTTCAATACCACGGGCACGACAACGAACAATAAACTGTGCGATAGTTAGTAAATAGCGTGAACGACAGCCATCTTGATCTGGTGCAATTAAAGCACTACCTACTTTAAGTACAATACGTCGCCAATTTAACTTTTGCATAAGAGCTCAACTTTCCATTTTATCTGCGCTCATCTTTACTCGATAAGCTAAAACTAGGTAGCTACGTATAAAACATAGCTTCGAATTTGTCTTGTCATTTAGGCAACACTTTTTTACGCACGCGAAAAGGCCATATCTAAAACCATGGTTGTAGATTTAAGCTCGAGTATAAAGTAGCAACAACTCAATAAAATTGAGCGGTACTAAATCAGAAAATTTAAAAAGTGTTGTTTATGCATCGCTGTAAAAAGCTGTGTGAAGCTTTTCTATTAACAACATACATAGAGCCTCTAAAGTCTGATACACCGACAGATAGGGTGAAGACTTAAGGACCGAGATTTAACCGCCACGATGGGGATTAAATATTGAAAGGTAATAGTTCAACTCAAACCTTTGCTTACTTAAAAAATTAAATAAACTTGTTTAGCAAAACCATACCAAAGAGTTCGGTAAATGACATTTTGAGTATTCAAACTCAAATTTAACTGTTACTGCATGATTATAAGGTTTAAATATGACGCTAACATTAACGAGCCATTATTTAATAACAATAAACATACTTAGATAACTAATTGTTTGAACACGAAGTATAATACGTCATTTTGGGGTGTAAGATCAAGGCTAAAATTTAAACGGCATTGGTAATATTGTTTAAAACCTCTATTTTTATCCTTTATAATCAAAATATTAAGTTCCTTTTATGCGCTTTAATAAGACTCTTCGGTACTTTAGCAATAATTAAAGCTCACTAATCTTTTATAAGCAGCTAAAATTCATTAGTAATATTTGAGTTTCACGTGTATACCCCTGTACTAATAATTAACAAAAGTTATACTTTAAAATATCGTCATAAATAAGGAATTCTTAATCTATGTCAGCAATTTATATAGCCGGTATCGCACTTTGCTCTGTGCTTGCTCAATGGGTAGCATGGGCGTTTAAAGTGCCTGCTATTCTTTTTTTATTGCTTACGGGACTGTTATTAGGGCCATTTAGTGGCGTATTAGACCCAGATGCACTTTTAGGAGACTTACTGTTTCCAATTGTATCTTTAAGTGTTGCGGTGATCCTATTCGAAGGTTCACTCACATTACATTTTCGAGAATTAAAAGGCATTGGTAAAGTTGTTAGAAACCTCTGCTCTATCGGTATGCTTACTACCTGTATTGTTGTTAGCCTAAGTGCTTATTGGCTACTAGAGCTCAACTGGCGAGTTGCCGCAGTGCTTGGTGCTGTACTTGTTGTTACGGGACCTACCGTAATTGCACCTTTGCTAAATTCTATGCGACCAACGCAAGATATAGACCGCATACTTCGCTGGGAAGGGATTGTAATTGACCCTATTGGCGCATTGTTTGCCGTATTGGTATTTGAAGCCGTTATGCTTGTTGGGCAAGGTGAAATACTAAGCCATACAATTATCGCTTTAGTTAAAACACTCGGTGTTGGTTTAAGTATAGGTGTTGCTGCTGGTTGGATTACAACACAACTTATGCGTCGTGAGTGGCTACCATTTGAATTACATAAGTTTGGTATTTTAGCGTTAGTACTTATTAGTTTTTCTGTATCTAATCATTTAAGTCATGAATCTGGTTTATTAGCCGTGACTGTATTTGGTATTTGGCTTGCCAATCAAGACGATTTAGAAATTGATTCAGTCCTTGAGTTTAAAGAAGACTTATCAATGATTTTAATATCAACACTATTTATTTTACTCGCTGCACGCTTAAAGCTTTCGGATTTAATGATGCTCGACGGTGACGTATTTATATTTTTAGCTGTTGTGTTATTTATTGCGCGCCCGCTGTGTATTGCAATATCAACCTTTGGTACCGACTTACCAATGAAGTCGCGCTTAGTGCTCGCGTGGATTGCTCCGCGAGGTATTGTTGCTGCTGCAGTAGGTTCTGTATTTGCTTTAAGCATGATGGAAGCCGGCGTTGCCGATGCCGAAAAAATGGTACCGTTAATATTTACAGTAATTATCATTACAGTGGTACTACAAAGCTTAACAGCAATTCCTGTTGCTAAACTTTTAGGTGTACGTCAGCCATCTGCAAATACCATATTAATTATAGGCGCTAACCATGTATCGCGTGCAATTGGTCGTGGTTTGAAAGATCAAAATATTCCAGTGCATTTATCAGACCCAGCATGGGAAAACTGTAGGATGGCACGTATGGACGGCTTAGCCTGTTATTACGGTAACCCGCAATCAGAGCATGCCGAGCGTTATTTACCACTAACAACCATTCGTAGTGTATTAGCATTATCGCCAAATCGTCATCATAACGCGCTGGGAGTTCAATATTTTTCTCATTTACTTAATGAAAAAAATGTATTTTCGCTTCGCTCTTCAACGTCACATGCAAAAGCAAATAAAGACAGCGCAACGTTTTTATCACGACAAATACTGTTTGGTGATGAAGGCTCATACGCACGTTTAAGCAGCATGATTGCAAAAGGCGGAAAGGTGAGTGCGACTCGTATCTCTGATGAATTTAGTTGGGAGCAGTACCAGGAAATGAACCCTGAAGCTATTCCATTATTTATTCTCAAAGGCGATAAAGACAGCGATGACGATACACCAATTAAGCTAAGACCTTTTACAATTAACATGGAAAAGCCACCACAAGAAGGCGAACGCATAGTTGCATTGCAACCGCCTAAAATGTCGGTTTTGAAAGATCCGCAAACCAAGGCTAAAGAAGAAGTTTAAATACTTTTACTGCCTGTAGAAACGCAAAAACCCTAACTTAAAAAGTTAGGGTTTTGTTTTTTAAGAACCATTAAATAGGAAGACGAGCTCGGGCAACTACACTATCTGGCATTTTTTGCGCTAACTTAGTTAACGCTCGCTCAATTTTTTTATGAGTCGCCTTATCTGCCACCATGGAGTTAAATAACCAACGATACGCGTCTTCAAAGTCACGCGGGCTGCCATAGCCATTATTAAATAATTTAACTAAACGCAGCTGTGCTTTCAAATTACCTTGCGACGAAGCTTCACGCAAATAAGTAATTGCCATTGCTTTATCTTGTTGAACTAAACGCCCAGTGTCGTAGTAACGCCCTAGTTGCTCTAATGCAGCCGCTAAGCCTTGCTGAGCAGCTTTTCGCATATAATACACACCTAACTCTACATTTCGATCAACACACACGTTATAAGCCAGCATATCGCCATATAAAAACTGATAAGACGGCAGTGCCATTTTATTGGCTCGCGCCTCTATATCTTGCACTAACTGGCAATCATCTGCCTTTACACGCGCCAAATGCGTATTTTTATTTATTAATGCAATTAGCTCAGATTCAGTATACAGCGGTACTGCAGCTGGGCTTTCTGTAGCTAAGCTATTGGTTGATATAAATAAAGATAACGAAATTAACGAAAGCCTTAATACGCAATTATGAGTAAATAAACGCATGCTCACCACTTATAAAAATAAACTTATTAAATGATATACAAAGATCGTTCCAAGGTGAATTTTAGACACAAAAAAAGCTGCACTAGGCAGCTTTTTTTAATCTATTAGTAATTACGCAAACGGGTTGCGAAGTACCATAGTTTCTACACGATCTGGACCTGTAGAAATAATATCAATTGGAACACCCGTAATTTCTTCGATACGCTTGATGTAATCAATCGCAGCTTTTGGTAAACCGTCAAGACTAGTTACACCAACTGTGTTCTCTGACCAACCTGGCATCTCTTCGTATACTGGTGTTACTTTATCGTAACCTTCAGCTGCTAATGGCGTTATGTTAGTAACAGTGCCATCTTCAAGCTTATATCCAGTACAGATTTTAAGTGTTTCTAAGCCATCTAAAACATCAAGCTTAGTTAAACAAAAACCTGAAATACTGTTGATTTGAACTGCACGGCGCATTGCCACTGCATCTAACCAACCAGTACGACGAAGTCGACCTGTTGTCGCGCCAAATTCATGACCTTTATCGCCTAAGTGCTTACCTACTGGGTCTTGTTTTTCAAGACCGTCGTAAAGCTCTGTAGGGAAAGGACCTGAACCAACACGAGTAGTGTACGCTTTAATAATACCTAAAACGTAATCAAGGTGTAATGGACCAAAACCTGCACCAGTAGCTACGCCACCAGCTGTAGTATTTGAAGATGTTACATATGGGTAAGTACCATGATCGATATCAAGTAACGTACCTTGTGCACCTTCAAACAAAATGTTTTCGCCAGCTAAACGTGTTTCATCTAAAAGCTCAGTTACATCTACAACCATTGCTTTTAGAATATCTGCAACAGCCATTGCATCATCAAACGTTTTTTGGAAATCTACAGCATCTACTTTGTAGTAGTTAACTAAAGTGAAGTTATGGTATTCAAGAACTTCAGTTAGTTTTGCAGCAAAAACTTCAGGATTAAATAAATCACCTACACGTAAACCACGACGTGCTACTTTATCTTCGTACGCAGGACCGATACCGCGACCTGTTGTACCAATTGGTTTATCGCCACGTGCAGTTTCACGGGCTACATCTAATGCTACATGGAAAGGCAAGATTAGCGGACATGCTTCACTAATTAAAAGACGCTCGCGTACAGGTACGCCGCGCTCTTCTAGCATGCCAATTTCTCTCATTAGCGCTTCTGGTGATAAAACCACACCATTACCAATCACACATTTAACATTGTCACGTAATACACCCGATGGAATAAGGTGTAGAACCGTCTTTTCACCTTCGATAACTAAAGTATGACCCGCATTATGGCCACCTTGATAACGAACTACTAAAGATGCTTTGTCTGTAAGGAGATCAACTACCTTACCCTTTCCTTCGTCACCCCATTGGGTGCCTAATACAACAACGTTTTTACCCATCGTAAATTCACTTAGAGAAAATTAGGACGAGATTTTACCAGAAAACTAAAGTAAAGATCACCCCTGTTCAGCTTATTTTTTCTGCGCAGTTTTTTTTGTACCTAAATAACAGCTAATAACCACATAAATAACAGTGATTTAAAGAGTTAAATGCAATTAACAAAAAGCCCCGCAAATGCGAGGCTTTTAACTTTTAAATGCTTAACGTAAAGCTTATTGAGCTTTAGCGCCTTTCATGTATTGAAAGAAGTCGCTATCAGGTGAAAGCACCATAACGTCTTGCTTGTTTTTAAAAGTCTTCTTATAAGCTTCAAGTGATCTTACAAAGCTAAAAAACTCAGGATCTTTATTATATGCGTTAGCATAAATCCCAGCAGCATCAGCATCACCTTGACCACGAACAGAGCGTGAATTACGTTCTGCATCAGCAAGCATTACCGTTACACGACGATCAACACCAGCGCGAATAGTTTCGGCTTTCTCTTGACCTTCAGAACGATGCTCTTTTGCAACAGCAGTACGCTCAGCGCGCATACGTTGATAAATAGAGCTACTTACTTCTTGTGGTAGATTAATTTGCTTAACGCGTACGTCTAGCACTTCAATACCTAACTCGCGTGCACTTTCAGAAGCTTGAACTAACGCCTCTTCCATTAACTCGCTACGCTCACCTGAAACAATTTCGCGAATAGTTCGTGTACCAAAGTTAGTACGCAGACCATTATTTACTTTTTGTTCAAGTAACGTTTCAGCATATTGCTTATCGCCACGAGCACGTAAGTAAAAAGCACTAAAGTCGTTAACACGCCATTTTACAAACGAATCAACAATTAAGTCTTTTTTCTCGCTAGTTACAAAGCGATCAGGTGTGCCATCTAGCGTTTGTATACGTGCATCAATACGACGTACTTGGCTAAAAAAAGGTACTTTTAAATGTATACCTGGGCTGTAGACTACCGCAGTTTCTTCGCTATCTTTTTGTACTTTACTGAATAACAAAACAATTGCTTTTTGTCCTTCAGGTACAACAAATACCGACGAGAAAGACATCACAATGGCAGCTAATAGTATTACTAAACTAAAGTTTTTCATTATGCTTATCTCCCGTCATTAAAGCGATCGTTGTTAAAGCGGTCACTACCACTATTAACAGTGCTGTTGCGTGACGTATTTACCTTATTGCGTAAATCTTGAATATCACTTGAGCTTGGTAATGCAACGCGTGTTGCCGTCCCTTGCTTATCCATGATTTTATCAAGTGGTAAATAAATCATGTTATTACCGCCTTTCACATCAACCAATACTTTAGAACTGTTACCTAGCACTTCTTCCATTGCATCAATGTATAGACGCTCACGAGTAACTTCTTTAGCTGCTAGATACTGAGGTAATAGCTTTTCAAATCGAGCAACTTCACCTTGTGCTTCTAAAGTAATACGTTCTTGGTAACCTTCAGCTTCTTGAGTCATACGCGTTACTTGACCACGAGCACGTGGTTCAATTTCACGAGCATATGCTTCAGCTTCACGGATGAAACGCTCTTCATCTTCTTGTGCAGCAATAGCATCATCAAACGCATCTTTAACTTCAGTTGGCGGACGAGAATCTTTAAAGTTCACGTCAGTTACAATTAAACCTAAGTTATATGGTTCAATAACCTTATTAAGCTCATCCCACGTATTTTGGCGTACAACTTCACGACCATTCGTTAGCACTTGGTCCATTTTTGCATGACCAACTACATAGCGTAATGCACTATCTAAAGCCTCTTCTAAACTGCTATCAGCATTAGTTACACTAAACTTATAAAGATATGGGTCAATAACGCGGTATTGCACCTGAAACTCAACGCTTACTACGTTTTCATCTTCTGTTAGCATAAAACCAGAGGCAGACAATGAGCGTACAGCTTCAATATCCACTGGAATAACCGTTTCAATAAAGGTCATTTTCCAACGCAAACCAGGATCAGCTATTCGGTCATATTTACCAAATTGAAGAACCACGCCACGCTCGGCTTCTTTCACTGTATAAATACCACTTAGCGCCCATACAATAACGGCGATAATGAGCACAAATGAAATACCTGCTCCGCCAAGTCCGCCGCCATTATTATTGCCGGATTTTTTCCCGCCAAATAAGCCACCAAACTTCTTACTGAATTTACGGAACACCTCGTCTAAATCAGGTGGGCCTTGATCACGTCCGCCTTTATTATTCCACGGATCTTTGTCATTGCCATTATTACCCGGTTCATTCCAGGCCATAGCTATACTCCATTGTTATCTAAATAAATTAGGATGTTGTGTTAAATCTAACAAATCTACTGCGTTTCTCATACAAAAACCGACATTAAAACGCTAATTTTTAATCTCGGTTGATAAAACCAGCAATTTCAGGACCAAATTCTTTAATTAAGCGATTCCATTCGACTACAGGTAATCTAACATCTAGCAGCCAATTACCTTGCTCATCAAAGCGTTCTTCATGAACTGCACTCAAACTAAATAACGATGCTCTTAAACGACCATATAATGGAGTTAACAGCAGAGTTTCACTAAACATCTGCTTAGCAAGTAACTCACTAATAGCCTCACTGAGTAACTCGCACCCTTCACCTGTTTGTGCAGAAAGCCATATTCTTATAGGCTGACCTTCGTCATCTCGATCAATTCGAGGGCTAACATTATCTAACGCATCAATTTTGTTATAAATTAATAATTGCGGTACTTCATCAGCTTCAATTTCTTTTAACACCGATTGTACTTCTTCGATGTTTTCTTTAAGACGTGCATCTGCCGCATCAATTACATGTAGCTGTAAATCAGCTTCACGAGTTTCTGTTAATGTTGCTTTAAATGCAGCAACTAAGTCATGCGGTAAATGACGAATAAAACCAACGGTATCAGCTAAAATAACAGGACCAACATCACCTAATTCAAGCTTACGTAAAGTAGGGTCAAGTGTTGCAAATAACTGATCTGCAGCATATACATCAGAGTTTGTAATTCGATTAAATAGCGTTGATTTTCCAGCGTTAGTATACCCTACTAACGATACTGTAGGAATTTCATTACGCGTACGAGCTCGCCTGCCTTGCTCGCGCTGCACGGCTACTTTATCTAAGCGAGAACGAATGTTTTGGATACGAGCACGTAATAAGCGCCGATCTGTTTCTAATTGGGTTTCACCAGGACCACGTAAACCTATTCCACCTTTTTGGCGTTCAAGGTGAGTCCAACCGCGAATTAATCGGGTCGACATGTGACGTAGTTGTGCCAATTCAACCTGCAACTTACCTTCATGGGTACGTGCACGTTGGGCAAAAATATCAAGAATAAGTGTCGTTCTATCAAGTACACGACATTGAAAAACGCGCTCTAAATTACGTTCTTGTGACGGTCTAAGTTGATGGTTGAAAATAACGACATCTGCATTGTGGATTTTAACAATCTCAGCTATTTCTTCTGCTTTACCGGTACCGACGAATAGTTTCGGATGTGGTGCTTGACGGCTGCCTTGCACAACCGCCAAACTACTAACACCAGCAGAAGATACCAACATCTCTAATTCATGAAGATCTTCACGATCCCCCTCCTTAGGTAAGTCGATATGAACTAAAATTGCCTGCTCGCCGGATTCATAGCGGTCAAACAAATATTACGCTCCTAATTTAAATATTTCCAGCTTCTGGCTCTTCAGTGCTCTCATCTCCTAAAACACCTTGGAAGTTGACTGCACGAGCAGGTACAACTGTTGAAATTGCATGTTTATACACCATTTGGTTTACAGTGTTTTCTAGTAAAATAACAAATTGATCAAATGACTGAATTTTACCTTGTAATTTTATGCCATTAACCAAAAAGATTGATACTGGGATGCGCTCACGACGTAGTGCATTCAAAAATGGGTCTTGTAACGATTGGCCTTTTGCCATGTTATTATTCCTTCGTTCTAGGTGTTATTATAATTAAGTGGCTGAACTAATTTAACAAAGTTAAATTGATTCAACTACTACTAGCTTAGCGAACTTACTACACGATGCAAGTTTTCTTCATCGCCCGTTGTTAACCAAGTAACATTGGGCCAGCTTCTCAACCAAGTTAACTGACGTTTAGCCAATTGACGTGTTGCTGCGATGCCGCGAAAAACCATTTCATCATGGTCAATTTCACCCGCAAGGTAATCCCACATTTGTCTATAACCTACACAACGAATAGAAGGCATATTGGGGTGTAAATCCTTACGTAGATATAGGGTCGAAACTTCATTTTCAAACCCCTGTTCGATCATTATTTTAAACCTTTCTTCAATTCGGGCATGTAATTCACTGCGTTCTTGCGGTGCAATAGCAAATTGATGAAAAGTATAAGGTAAAGCTGGCTGTTTTTGCTTTTGCAACTCAGTCATGGTCTTACCAGTTAGTCGATAAACCTCTAAAGCGCGATTAATTCTTTGTGAATCGTTTTCACTCATTTTTTGAGCCGCTTGTGGATCTATTTTTACTAATTCTTGATACAAATGTGGCCAACCATATTGGTTAGCTTGTGCTTCAAGCTCAGCTCTTATTACTGGATCAGCCTCTGGTAATGGCGATAACCCATCAAGAAGTGCTTTAAAGTACAACATTGTACCTCCAACCAGTACAGGTACTTTACCCTGTTCGTGAAATTCATCAATTTTTTTTATTGCATCTCGTCTAAAATCTGCAACTGAATAGGTTTCACTTGGATCAAGTAAGTCTATTAAATGATGCGGAGCACGGGCAAGCTCCTTTGAATCAGGCTTTGCTGTTCCAATGTCCATACTCTGATATACCAACGCTGAATCGACGCTGATTATTTCGGTATTTAAATGCTCACACAACGAAATAGCCAATGCTGTTTTACCAGCAGCGGTTGGACCCATTAAAAATATGACAGGTAAATTACTCAACAGGAACACCTTAATCTAATTGCGTTAAATAGTGATTTAGATCTATTTTAACTGCTTTTTCTTGTAAACGTTCAATAGTTTGGGGATTATTTTGTAAGCGCGCTTGTTGTGTTAAAAATGCATTACTTGAATAAAAACGTGCTGGTACGCATTTCATTTGCCACTCTAACCAATTTTCTATATTTTCGTATCCCGCATTACATGCACTAAGTAACTCACCTAATGCTGCACTTACATCTAATAAATATAAACACGCTGGCAACTTTTTAACCATTACAAACTGTTTTTCTATTACTAGCTCAAAGCCAAGCAAAGTAAACCATGATTGCTGAGCCTCTATAAGTAAGCAATCTTCTTTCGGTAAGTTTACTCGCACAGGTAACAACAAGGCTTTTCCTTCTAAGTTACCAAGTTCTTTAATTTGATTATGCCAGTCATCAACCAATGCATATTTAAAATGTGAGCAATACAATTGCTGCTCGGCACTAAATACGCATGCTCCATCATTAATACTAATGATAGAAACTACCTGTAAGACATTGTTTGCTGGCTCTAATTGGCTTTGCGCTGACGGCATGTTTGCTACATTATCAAAATGTGCTGCGTGTTGTTCGCTCACACCTTGATAAAATGCATTTACATCATGGTGATTCGCACTTGGTGAAGCTCGGTAGGAGCCACTCCCGGCGCCTTTAGAGCCTGATGACGAATTACCAGCGTTGCCAGAGTAAGAGGGCTGTAATTGCGATTTAGGGTAATCAAATACCCCACCGCTCTGCGTATTGTCAGAGTTACTATGTGTTGAGTTCATAAATACAGGTGCAGATTCAACCTGAATACTTACTTGCTCACTAGTAAACTCACCTTGCAGCGGTACTACTACCTGTTTAATCGCTTGTAATATAAAGTCATGAATTAAACGTCCTTGATGAAAACGCACTTCATGTTTAGCTGGGTGAACGTTTACATCAACTTGTCGTGGGTCAATATCAATATAAATAACAAACCCTGGCAGTTCTTGAGTACCACTTACTTCTTCAAATGCTTGGCGTATCGCATGTAAAATAAGCTTATCGCGCATCATGCGATTGTTCACATAAGTATATTGAGTTGTATTAGCTGAGCCCACAGGTAGCACCCAACCATGTAACTGTAAACTCCCCTCACCGGATTGAATATGCAAACCTTGCTCTGAAAACGCCTTACCTGCAACTTGTGCTACACGTGTAATTGCCTGAGAAGGATCTGTTTTAGCACGGTACTGCCTAACCACTTTTTCGTTGTGGGTTAGTGTAATCGACACATCAAAGCGACTAAGTGCGATGCGTTTTATAAGCTCATCAATATGACTAAATTCTGTTTTTTCAGTACGTAAAAATTTACGTCGTGCGGGTGTATTAAAAAATAAATCTTTAACTTCAATGGTTGTGCCATCAGGATGCGCAACTGGCTTTACCTGCACTTCCATATCACGACCTTGTGCAAAGGCCTGCCAAGCGGTGTCTTGCTCTTTGGGTTTTGAACTAAGTGTTAAACGCGACACAGAGCTAATTGAGGCAAGTGCTTCTCCCCTAAAACCAAGCGAGCAAATATTTTCTAAGTCATCAAGCGACTTTAACTTACTCGTAGCGTGGCGAGAAAGCGCAAGCGTGAGTTCTTCTTTAGCAATACCATAACCATTATCACGAATTCGAATAAGCTTATGACCACCACGCTCTATATCAATTTGAATACGTGTAGCACCTGCATCTAAGCTATTTTCTACTAATTCTTTTACCACCGACGCAGGGCGTTCAACTACTTCACCGGCAGCTATTTGGTTAGCTAAGCGCGCGGGTAATATTTCAATATTCATGGTACTTCCTAGCAAGCATTACGCTGATAATAAATAACTAACTTTGCGGTATATCGAGTTCTTGCCCGATAAATAAAGTGTTAGAGCTGAGTTTATTAACTTGCTTTAACTTACTAACCGTAATGCCGTAACGACTCGCCAACATGCTCAAAGACTCACCAGGGCGCACTTTATGCTTGGTTGGATACTTTGACTTTAACTTAGCAAATAAAGAATCATCAGGTGGATTTTTTAAATAATAATTTTTTATTGAAGTAAATATCGCTTTTGCTAAACGTTCTTGGTGATTAGCGCTCTTAAGTAATTTTTCTTCTCGTGGGTTAGATATAAACCCTGTTTCGACCAAAATAGACGGGATATCTGGTGACTTAAGCACTGCAAGGCTCGCGTGTTGAGGGTCTTTTTTATGAAGCTTTGCAACCTTGCGTAGCTCTTTAACTACTTCATCGGCTACGCTTAAGCCGGTTTTCATTGAGTGATCCATCGACATATCAAGCAGTGCTTGCGCTAAATACTTTTCGTTAGCTGCATCTTTCATCACATCGGCTGCGCCGCCTAAAAGCTCAGAGTGCTTTTCTTTATCTTCTATCCACTTACCTATTTCTGAATTAGCGCGTCTTAACGAAAGCACCCAAACAGAAGCACCATTTGGTCCAGGGCTAGTAAATGCGTCTGCATGAATAGAAACAAAAAAATCTGCTTTTTTCTCTCGTGCACGGTTAGTACGAGTATTTAATTTTACAAAGTAATCACCGCTTCGTACCATGCGCGAAATCATACCGCGCTCGCCATCAATCATGCGCTCTAAACGTTTGGCTATTTGCAATGTTACTGTTTTTTCGTAGGTACCCGATGGACCAATTGAGCCTGGGTCTTCACCACCGTGCCCCGCATCAATTGCAATAACAATATCGCGTTCTTGACTCAATTGACGATTTTTAGCCGCAGTTTGTGCTGGTGATACCGCTGTTGTGTTTTCACTTTTATTATATAAATCAACAACCAGTCTGTTTTTATAGGGACCTGTTGGAGCCAGTGCAAAAACCACAGGTTTTACGGGTTCACTTAATTCAAATACCAAGCGAACACTTTGTTTATTTTTAGGCTTAGAATACCGTAATTTACTTATTATTTGATGCTTTGGCGGCACACCTGGTAGTATTTTCAGCTCACTGGTATTTTCTAAATCGACGACTAATCGACTGGGATTTTTAAGCATGAAATAGCTAAAATCTGGCTTGTTATCTAGATCAAATACCACCCGCGTGCTATCAGGAGAAGGCCAAACGCGCACACTATTAATCGTATTTTTTGCCAATAACGGCAAACTTATAGCAATAACCATAAGATAAATAAAAAATTTAATTACAATACGACTCATTGAACAATCACTGCCTTAACTGTTTTTATTATATTGAGCTAAAAATACTTTATGCAATTTAGCTATTTAGTTTTTCGACTATTGCGACACCGCGCTCACTGGCACTTTTAATAACAATTTTCCGCTCATCATCTACATAGCTTAGAGTAATATCTAAATCAGGCACAGGAATAAATTCCCCTCCTTTTTCTGGCCACTCAACAACACAAATTACATCCGCTGAAAAATAATCCCGTATGCCCATGTATTCAAGCTCTTCCGGATCGCCTAAACGATATAAGTCAAAGTGATAAACATTCGCTTTTTCAAGCTCATAAGGTTCAACTAAGGTATATGTAGGGCTTTTAACTTTGCCCGTATGCCCAAAACCTTGTACTACTCCGCGTGTAAATGTCGTTTTACCAGCACCTAAATCACCATGTAAATAAATCACCGCACCTTGCTCTATAATAGCTGCAATCTGATTGCCCATTGCTACTGTGGCTACTTCATCACTCAGGTGAGACTCAAAACTACGCGACATAACTACCTCAAAAATTTATACAAAGCGCTTGTTTGCTAATCATACCAGATTATTTAACTTAGGCGATAACGGAGCTTATACTCAAGCAACCTCAAAATATAGAATTCAGCGTTTCATAGCGACTTACAATTAATGCCTTACTAAAATTTTTTTACTTCAACTAAAACTCGTACCTTGAGATAGCTTAGATAGATGTAGAATCCAGACATAAAAAAACCGGCTAAGCGCCGGTTTTTATCAATCAAAGAATTATAATCCTAATTTCTTTTCAAGATAGTGGATGTTAGTACCACCATTTTGGAAGTTTTCGTCTGCAAGAATTTTCTTATGCAGAGGAGTATTAGTTTTAATTCCGTCAATTACTAGCTCATTAAGTGCGTTACGTGCACGTGCAATAGCTACATCACGGTTTTCACCGTAAGTAATTAACTTACCAATCATTGAATCGTAATGTGGTGGAACCGTGTAGTCAGCATAAATATGGCTGTCCCAGCGAATACCTAAACCACCAGCAGGATGGAAACGTGTAATTTTACCCGGTGACGGGATAAACGTTTCAGGATCTTCAGCATTAATACGACACTCAATAGCATGACCACGAATAACAACGTCGTCTTGAGTGAATGATAATGGCTGACCCGCTGCAATTTTTAACTGCTCTTTCACTAAATCGATACCAGTAACCATTTCAGTTACAGGGTGTTCAACCTGAATACGTGTATTCATTTCGATGAAGTAAAACTCGCCGTTTTCGTATAAAAACTCAAACGTACCTGCACCGCGGTATCCAATTTCGATACATGCACGAGTACAGCGTTCACCAATAAATTTACGTGTTTCTGCGGTAATACCTGGTGCTGGCGCTTCTTCAACTACTTTTTGGTGACGACGTTGCATAGAACAATCACGTTCACCTAAATGTACTGCATTGCCTTGACCATCAGCTAATACTTGAACTTCGATATGACGTGGATTTTCAAGGAATTTTTCCATGTAAACCATACCATTACCAAAGAACTGCTTAGCTTCTTGTTGTGTTAATGCAATTGAATCAATAAGTTCAGCTTCGCTACGAACAACACGCATACCACGACCACCACCGCCACCAGCGGCTTTGATGATTACCGGGTAACCAATACGCTTAGCGATTTGCATGTTACGTTCTTTATCATCTGATACCGGACCGTCAGAGCCTGGAACACATGGAACGCCTGCTTTTCGCATTGCTGCAATAGCAGACACTTTATCACCCATAAGACGAATGGTGTCGCCTGTAGGACCGATAAATACAAAACCACTTTGCTCAACTTGGTCGGCAAAATCAGCGTTTTCTGCAAGGAAACCGTAACCTGGATGAATCGCTACAGCATCAGTTATTTCAGCCGCAGCAATAATGCGCGGAATATCTAAATAACTTTCAGTTGCTGATGGTCTACCAATACAGATGGTTTCATCTGCAAGCAATACATGCTTAAGATCGCGATCTGCCGTTGAATGCACAGCAACCGTTTTGATCCCAAGCTCTTTGCAGGCGCGCAATATACGAAGTGCAATTTCACCTCGGTTTGCAATGACTACTTTATCTAACATTAGAGTTGGCCTTTTAGGTTACGCTATTATTCAATGATGAATAGTGGTTGATCAAATTCTATTGGCTCGCCATTTTCAGCTAAAATAGCTCTTACTGTACCGGCTTTATCTGATTCAATTTGGTTCATCATTTTCATAGCTTCGATAATACAAAGTGTATCGCCAACTTTAACCTGCTGACCAACTTCTACATATGCTGGAGCTTCAGGAGACGCAGCAGAGTAAAAAGACCCAACCATTGGTGATTTAACTTGATGACCAGTAGGTTCTGCTGGTGCTGCTTCAACTGCTACAGGAGCCGCTGCAACTGGTGCTGCTGGCGCTGGTGCATATTGTTGAGGAGCAAATTGTGGGTAACCTGGGCCTGCGCTCATATTGTTACGGTTAATACGTACTGATTCTTCACCTTCAGTGATTTCTAGCTCAGCAATACCTGATTCTTCTACTAATTCGATAAGCTTCTTTATCTTGCGAATATCCATTACACGACCCGCCTGTTAGTTTGTCTGTTAATTTAAATTAAATTGCGTTTTGCAACCGGCTAACCGCTGCATTTAATGCTGCGTGATAACCCATTGCACCTAATCCACATATCACGCCCTGTGCCACATCAGAAAAATACGAATGATGGCGAAACGCTTCACGTGCGTGCACATTACTTAAATGCACCTCAAAAAACGGAATATCAACACTTAACAGTGCATCACGTAATGCGACGCTAGTATGCGTAAATGCAGCCGGGTTGATAATTATATAATCAACCGCTTGCCAAGCATCATGAATTCGTTCAATGAGTGCTTGCTCACTATTACTCTGAAAATGCGTTAACTTAACATCTAGACTATCAGCGGCACTTGTAAGTTCGCTCATAATTTCACTAAGTGTTTGAAAACCGTATTTTTCCGGTTCACGTTTACCTAGCATGTTTAAATTTGGACCATTTATAACTAAAAGGTTAAATTTTGCAGTCATAATACGCGATATATCCTATAAGTAATGAGTTAAGCAGTTACTAACTAGTTTTTCACTTTTAAGTAAGCAGAAAAAGCAATGTAGCAACAAATTCTCACGTTAACCAACTATTATAGTGATTTCGACGTAAATAGCAGCAAAATACTGGTCTTATCAGTGTTGGAGGTACAAATTAAAGAAGAATTAAGGAGGTGCCACTCTCTAAATTAAGTGGCACCATTGCACTATTATTGTGCGCTGGCGCGCACTATAGCGAGGTGTTTAGCAAAATCATCAGCGTTTAAAAAGCCAGTCACTCGTTGCGTACTAAGCTCTTGCCCTTGAGTGTTAAAAAACAAAATACTAGGTAAACCAAACACCGTGTACTCTTCCATCAGCTCAACTGTTTTATTATCACTTTGCGTCAAATCTATTTGAATAAGTTGATAATGGCTAAATTCATTTTGCACTTTAGCATCAGGAAACGTGTAATGTTCAAACTCTTTACAAGCAACGCACCAATCAGCGTACAAATCGACCATAACCAATCGACCCTCATCGTTTGCTTGTGCTACCGCTTCTTTTAACTCCGTTAAATTGGCAACCTGTTTAAACTCATTATTTTGTGAGCTTACCTGTACTGTTTGTACTTGCGCTGGCCAAAAATAGTTTTTGCTTAAAGTGAAACCAGTGATAACTAAAAGTGTTGCTGCAAACCATAAAGCTGTTTTTAATTTACTTGGACCTTGGCTGCTTTGCCAATGGTGTAAATAAATTGCAGTTGCTAATGCAAGTACACCAGCCATTAGTAAAATAATATCAGCGTTTACAAGTCGCTCAAGTAATATAAGCGGCACAACTAACATTACAAACCCGAATAATGTTTTAACTTGTTCCATCCAACCGCCGGCTTTAGGAAGCAACTTACCGCCAGAGGTACCAAGTAATAACAGTGGTAATCCCATGCCTAAACTAAGCACATAAAGTGTTAATCCGCCCACTAAATAATCGCCACTTTGCGCTACAAATAATAATGCTGCCGACAATGGCGCAGTAGTACAAGGTGATGCTATTAACCCCGAAAGCACGCCCATTAAAAATACGCCTACGTAATTACCACCTTTTTGATTGTTACTAACCTGCGTTAGTTTACTCATCATACTGCTTGGTAGTTTTATTTCGTACCAACCAAACATCGACATAGCGAGCAATACAAACAATAAGCTAAAGCTAATAAGTACATATGGGTGCTGTAAATAACCCTGAACCTGGCCACCAAGTGCAGCAACAACTAAACCTAATGCCGCATAGGTAACTGCCATTCCTTGTATGTATACAAACGATAACGCAAACGCTTTTTTAGTTGATAGGTTTTGCTGCCCCGCTATTAAGCTCGACAAAATAGGGAACATTGGAAATACACATGGCGTAAACGCAAGACCAACACCAACAACAAAAAATATTAATAAATTGGTCATCAAGCTCTGGCTTGCTAGTTGCTCAGTAAAGGTAAGTTCTTTTTCGGTATCACCCGAATCAATTGTTGGTTCAGCAGCCGGCTCATTAAGGGCTGCAAATGTGCTTGCAGTTGTGGCTACTTCATCATTAGCGTTATTTTGTTGTATATTTTTTACTTGGTCATCAACAATTACACTTAGCGGAATACTAATTACTTCTGGTGGATAACAAAGCCCTGCTTTGGCACAGCCCTGATAACGAACCTTTACCACAGCGCCTTCATTCACATTACTTAGCTTACTAACAACGCTTGCGGTATTAAAAAAAACTTCTGTTTTACCAAAAAATTCATCTTCGATAATTTCGCCACTGCCAGAGTCCCCCACCTCTATGGTGGCATCTTTAGCAATGAGCTCTATTTTCTTTTTATAAAGGTAATAGTCTGGCGCAATATCCCAACCCACAAACAAAGTGTTACCTTGTTGGTCAAAATCAAATACAAATGCTTGGTCTACCGGTAAAAAAGTGTGTTGAGGAGGCCCCAGTAAATCGCCAAGCACATTATTAGTTGCAGCCTTTACAGGAACAGTTAATAACGTTACCAATAATAAAAAGAAAAAACGCATTAATTCAGTACCTCATCCATCCAATTAAAATATGCTAAGTTTCCGGTTGCTACATCTATAACTTGTATCTCCGGTACTTCGTAGCTGTGCATTGCTTTTATGGTTAAAAACACATCGTTTGTTTTATCAGCCTTTGTTTTAATTAGTAGTTTAGCCTCTGTTGACTCTGCTACCTCACCTTCCCACATATAAATAGAGCTCATATTTGGCAAAATATTTACACAGGCTGCGAGTTTTTTCTCTACCAGTGCCTTTGCTAATGTGCGTGCTTCATTTTCATCTTTGCAGGTCGTAAAAATCATTTTAAATTGCGTACTCATTATGAACCTTTACTTATTTTATGGTGTCTAGCCTTATAGTATCTGATAGAAGGTACAATGTGTAGACGCTAAAACCACAGTAAAATAACGTTCCCCATGTGCTAACCTTGAAAAGAGACCTAGTCACCCTCACTTATATTTCATCAACTCTTTTGAGTGTCATTATTTAGAGAGCATTATGTTTAGATTTTTATTTGTGTTGTTTATTATCATCCCAATCATCGAAATCGCTTTGCTGATTCAAGTAAGTGATGTGATTGGTGGGTTTGCAACAATTTCGCTTGTCGTTATTACCGCGATTTTAGGTGCTAAAATGGTTAGAACGCAAGGTATGGGCGCACTACAAAATGTGCAAACCCAAATGGCACAAGGTCAAATGCCAGCCAAAGAACTATTTACCGGAATTTGTGTTGTAATTGCAGGTGTATTATTACTTACTCCAGGCATTATGACTGACGTGTTTGGGTTACTATTATTGACCCCTGCAATTCGTAACAAACTGGCCGCAGGCCTTGCTAGTCAAGCAACTGTTAGAATGAGCGCAGGCATGCAACAAGGGTCATCGCCGTTTGCTCAGCAACAACATGCTGAACGAGAGCAAGGGCAAATGGAACGACCAACAACTATTGATGGTGAATATGAGAGAAAAGATTAAATATTTATCGTTTTTTCTCTTGGAATTTTACACTCTACCCCCATTAATGAATGCAAATTAGAAAGCTTTTTTCTGTAATGTACAGAAACTGTTAGGAGAACTAAAAAACATGAACATTCGTCCTTTACAAGATCGCGTAATCGTTAAACGTCTAGAAGAAGAAACAAAATCTGCTGGCGGTATTGTATTAACTGGCTCTGCAGCTGAAAAGTCAACTCGCGGTGAAGTTGTTGCCGTTGGTAATGGTCGCGTTTTAGAAAACGGTGACGTTAGAGCTTTAGAAGTTAAAGCCGGTGACACTGTGTTATTTGGCTCATATGTTGAAAAAGTTGAAAAGATCGAAGGTCAAGAGTACCTGATCATGCGTGAAGATAATATTTTAGGCATTGTAGGCTAAGCCTACTTTTCGTTTATAAACATTTAAGAATTTAGAGGAATTTAAAACATGGCAGCAAAAGAAGTACTTTTTGCAGGTGACGCACGCGCTAAAATGCTAACTGGCGTAAACATCCTGGCAAACGCAGTAAAAGTTACATTAGGTCCTAAAGGCCGTAACGTTGTACTAGATAAATCATTTGGCTCACCAGTTATCACTAAAGATGGTGTATCTGTAGCAAAAGAAATCGAACTTGAAGACAAGTTTGAAAACATGGGCGCACAAATGGTTAAAGAAGTTGCATCTAAAGCAAATGATGCAGCAGGCGATGGTACAACTACCGCTACAGTACTTGCACAGTCTATTGTTAATGAAGGCCTTAAAGCTGTTGCAGCGGGCATGAACCCAATGGATCTTAAGCGCGGCATCGACAAAGCAGTTATTGCTGCTGTTGCAGAGCTTAAAGCGTTATCTGTTCCTTGTTCTGATACTAAAGCAATTGCACAAGTAGGTACTATTTCAGCTAACTCTGATAAAGAGATTGGCGATATCATTGCACAAGCAATGGAAAAAGTAGGCCGTAACAGTGGTGTTATTACTGTAGAAGAAGGTCAATCACTTGAAAACGAACTAGATGTTGTTGAAGGCATGCAGTTTGACCGTGGTTACTTATCTCCTTACTTTATCAACAGCCCAGAAAAAGGTACTGTTGAACTAGATAACCCATTTATTCTACTTGTAGATAAAAAAATATCTAACATCCGCGAATTATTACCAACATTAGAAGCGGTTGCTAAAGCAAGCAAACCACTACTAATCATCGCAGAAGACCTTGAAGGTGAAGCACTAGCTACATTAGTAGTTAATAACATGCGCGGTATTGTTAAAGTATCAGCTGTTAAAGCACCTGGTTTTGGCGACCGTCGTAAAGCAATGCTACAAGATATCGCTGTATTAACTGGCGGTACTGTAATTTCTGAAGAAATCGGCTTAGAGCTTGAAAAAGCAACAGTTGAAGACCTAGGTACAGCTAAGCGCGTAATTATTACTAAAGATGATACAACAATCATTGATGGTGCTGGTGAAGAAGCGGGTATTAGCGGTCGTGTTTCACAAATTAAAGCACAAATCGAAGAAGCAACATCAGACTACGATAAAGAGAAACTACAAGAGCGCATGGCTAAACTAGCTGGCGGTGTTGCAGTAATCAAAGTAGGTGCTGCTACTGAAATGGAAATGAAAGAGAAAAAAGACCGCGTTGAAGATGCATTAAATGCAACTCGTGCAGCGGTTGAAGAAGGCGTAGTACCTGGCGGCGGTGTTGCACTTGTACGTGCAGCTAGCAAGCTGGTTGATTTAGTTGGCGACAACGAAGATCAAAACCACGGTATTAAAGTTGCACTTCGTGCAATGGAAGCACCACTTCGTCAAATCGTAACAAATGCTGGCGAAGAAGCATCTGTTGTAATTAACGCAGTTAAAGGCGGCGAAGGTAACTACGGTTACAACGCAGCAACTGGCGAATACAATGACATGATTGAAATGGGTATCCTAGATCCAACTAAAGTAACACGCTCTGCATTACAATTTGCAGGGTCTATTGCGGGTCTAATGATCACTACTGAAGCAATGGTAGCTGAAATCCCAAAAGATGAAGCTGGCGGCGCTGATATGAGTGGCATGGGCGGAATGGGTGGTATGGGCGGCATGATGTGAACCGCACCCTATTGAATCCATAAGAATTCATTAAGTTTTATAAGGCCCGCAAGACACTGTTTTGCGGGTTTTTTTATAACTTTGATAAGTTCACAAGGTTTCATTAGATCTTTTTAAATTTCGAAAGTTTAGGGTATTTATGTGGGGTATTTCACAAACATCGAGATAAAAATAGATCTAATTTTTAATAAAATACCCCTATTCTAATCAAATAGGTGTTAAAAAATGATACTCAATAATGAAAAAGTAAAAGCAAAAACATGTCCAGTTGATCAAAAACAGACTAAAACATCTGATGGTAACAACCTGTATTTAATAACAAAAAATACTGGTTCTAAGTTTTGGTATTTCATTTATATGTTTGGCGGTAAACATAAAGATATGTCCTTAGGAGAATACCCCACAATATCCCTAAAACTAGCTCGCACTAAAGCAGGTAAGGCCCGTCAGCTTCTCAGTGATTCTATTGATCCGATGGCTCAACGCAAGCTTCTTAAACTTCAAAGTACTTGCAAAGATTTAAATTTCGGTGAGATTGCGTTTCAATGGTTCGAACTTAATAAAAAAGAATGGAGTAATGCCTACCAAGAAAAATTATTGCGTTGGCTTAAAAGCGATCTTAAGGGGATTTGTGAACTACAGATTGACCATATTACTAAGAATCACATTATTAATATCGTAAGCTCTTTAGTTAAAGCTAATACCGTGAAAAAAGTCCCCCCATTATTGTCCATGCTAAATCGTATTTTTCGTTATGCGATTACAAAAGATCTCACTAACAATTGCCCATTAACTAATTTCGACTACGTAGCATTGACTGGAAAAATTTCAGCTCCAAAAAATCATGCAGCTATTACTAACTCGAAAGAACTGGGACAGCTCATTTTAACTATTGAGAATAACAACTCAGGCTCTTATTGCTCTCAGGAAGCATTGAAACTACTACCTCATCTATTTTTACGCCCTAGCGAACTTCGTTGCTTAAGATGGGAACATGTAGATTTTGAAAATAAATATATTAAAATACCCGGCGAATTAATGAAAGCAGGTAAAACTCATATCGTCCCCCTTTCAGTTCAAACTCTATCTAAATTTCAAGATATTTATAAATACACTCATTATTCAAAGTACGTTTTTCCCTCAGAGATGAATTCTTCTAAACCGTTTAGCAAAAACGTACTGAATAATCGTCTACGTGCATTGGGCTACTCGACTAATGATATTGTTTCACACGGCTTTCGAGGAACAGCTTCAACATTACTAAACGAACAAGAAGAAAACTTTCAGCATATTGAAATGCAACTTGCCCATAAAGTGGGCAACTCCACAACTCTTGCATATAACCACGCTGAATATCTTACTCAAAGACGTGCAATGATGCAGCGATGGTCTAATTATTTAAATAAACTGTGTAGTGATGCTGAGCTTTGCAATGCCATAGAGCAATCTGATTAGGTAGAAGCTGAAGTCCAATCTCGCATTTTTGAAAGAACATAATCTTGTGTCTTCAATGAATCGCGCTGTTAACTGTCATAATAATGCGGTTGCAGAAAGCTTTTTTATGACAATTAAAAGCGCCATTCACACACAGGCGGTGTTTCACCTGCTAAGTTTGAAGGTACATACTATTCTGAGTTAAAAACTGTCTAGTGAAAACTGGGAAGCGCACTGTTTATAGTCACTAGGTAGTAAAAGGTGATCAACTTTCCACACACTGCAAGTTGGGCTACTCTGCAAAAGGTGATCAAAAAGTCAGAGTTAAAGCCCAGTTATAACCGTTATCGCTAGGCAGATATGAGAGATTATCGGTAATTTAGTGAAGAGGTAATCAGTTTTCCACACACTCCGAACGGGTTTACTTTACAAAAGGTGATCAAAAAGTCAGTGTTAAAGCCCAGTTATAACCGTTGTCGCTAGGCAGATATGAGAGATTATCGATAATTTAGTAAAGAGGTGATCAGTTCTCCATACGTTATGAGCAATGCCCACTCTAAAAATCATATTAAAGAGCCTAGTTCTTGCTGTTATAGCGCGGTAGGCTGGGTATTACCGGTAAATTAAGTTAAAAGGTGATCAACTTTCCACACACTGCAAGTTGGGCTACTCTGCAAAAGGTGATCAAAAAGTCAGAGTTAAAGCCCAGTTATAACCGTTATCGCTAGGCAGATATGAGAGATTATCGATAATTTAGTAAAGAGGTGATCAGTTCTCCATACGTTATGAGCAAGGCTCACTCTAAAAGTCATATTAAAGAGCCCAGTTCTTACCGTTATAGCGCGGTAGGCTGGGCATAATCGGTAAATTAAGTTAAAAGGTGATCAATTTCCCACATGCTAGATACTGGATTGCTCTACAAAAAGTGATCTAGAAGTCATATTTAGAGCCCAGTTTTTACCGTTATAGCGCGGTAGGCCGTGGCATAACCGGTAAATTAAGTTAAAAGGTGATCAACTTTCCACACACTGCAAGTTGGGCTACTCTGCAAAAGGTGATCAAAAAGTCAGAGTTAAAGCCCAGTTATAACCGTTATCGCTAGGCAGATATGAGAGATTATCGGTAATTTAGTAAAGAGGTGATCAGTTCTCCATACGTTATGAGCAAGGCCCACTCTAAAAATCATATTAAAGAGCCTAGTTCTTGCTGTTATAGCGCGGTAGGCTGGGTATTACCGGTAAATTAAGTTAAAAGGTGATCAGTTCTCCATACGTTATGAGCAAGGCCCACTCTAAAAGTCATATTAAAGAGCCCAGTTCTTACCGTTATAGTTCGGCAGGCTTGGCAATTGTCCGTAATTTAGCAAAGTACTTTATTAAAACCCCAAAGAACCAAAGCAACTTTGGTTTATGCTCGAACGAAAATATACGGGCCATTCAGTTACTACTTGGTCATACCAAAATTGATAACACCATCAGATATTTGGGAATAGAGATTGAAGACGCCATTAAGATTATCGAGAGAAAGCGATTGTTGATTTAACACTGGCAGTGTTCTTATACTGCCTTTGCCCCATAACGAGTTACAACCTTTCAATTGCCAAAACATCACTTTGCAGGTTGTAAATACTTAGCTATAAAAAGCACTCATAGAAGCCCACTTGCTTCACACCGACTTTTAACTACATTGTTCTCGCTTTTCTGTAAGCTAGATATTTTTTTTGCTCTAGTACATTCCCAGTCATCTACAGGGTACATTTTATCCCACGCATTCATTAGCTGTCGCTGTGATGAGCTCATATTATAACGTTTATAAGCGCTCTCCATATAAAGGTAAGTACGTGCAATCTCTCCTCTAGCTGATTCAGGCGGTTCTGCTTTTCTGTTATCTATCTTCATCGCACAACTACCGAAATCACTTTGTGCTGAAGGCAGTACAGTGAAATTATAATTACTTCTTAACGCATTAACAGCACCTATAGCAGGATAAAGGTTAAACATGTCAGCCTGCATAAGGCGATACTCAGTATTAACTTTCTCCGCACATCTTCGACCTTTAAATGACTTCCCTTTACTACTAACACATTGGCTATGTCCATCTCTCCATTCACTGAAAGTACGGCCAAAATTCTCCGCAGGCACAATATGCTCCCACTCAACTTTTTTGGCACGCTTAAGATACTTAGTCGTGGTAAAGCCTTTTGGTGCTGTTACTTTTTTCTGAGAATCAAATTCAGCACCACAGTAAAGCGTACTTCGGTGATTGTTATAAACTTGCTTTTCTAAAATATTTTTCGCTTTACTAAATGATTCGATTTCTTGATTTTCAGCTAAGACTTCTGAACTGCCTAGTATTGTTAGTAGTAAGGTTATTAATAATTTCATAGTGTTACCTGATAATTAGTTATTCCTATGAATATGCCTGTAACTGTGGAGGAGTTCAATATATAGAGTGGCAAGAGATAAATTTAAATAAACTGGCTTCTTTATGAATACAGACTTGGACCCTTGATAATCGTGGGGTGGTATACAAAATGATAGGAATTTATTACCTAACATAAAGGTTCATCTTCAAATTTAATTTGCCCCCCTAACTTAAAATTAAAAAAGTATTGGTATGTTTTATCTCTCAAACTATACTGTACATATAAACAGTATAGAGGTGCATATGTACATTATTCCAATTTTCATAGAAGCAGGTATTACAGGCTTTGGATCTCCTGCCGCAGAATATATTGAGCTAGATATTTCAATCGATGAGCTGATAATAAAACATCCTAACGCCACTTTTATTGGTCTAGCTTCAGGCCATTCTATGCAAGACGTAGGGATATTCGATGGTGATTTGTTAGTTATTGATAGAGCTGAAGATGTAAGTACAGGCGATATCATTGTTGCAAACTATAACGGTACATTTGTTTGTAAAATCATCGATAAATCAAAGCGTTTACTAATCTCTGCATCTAACGATTATAAATCTGTTTATATTTCTAAAGATGATGACTTTAAACTCGAAGGTGTCGTTACTACGAGTATCCGCCTACACAAAAATAAAGTTGAGTTAAATCGATGTTTGCCCTAGTAGATGCGGTGGCCTTTTATGCAAGTGCAGAAAAGGTGTTTGACCCTTCTTTACGGCACAAGCCCGTTGTTGTATTAACAAATAATGATGGCTGTATCTGCGCTATATGTCCTATTGCGAGAAAGCTTAACATCCCTAAGTTCGAGCCTTACTTTAAAATAAAACCCTATTTAGAGCAGCATAATGTCGTTGTGCGCTCATCGAATTATGAACTCTACGCTGATTTGAGTGAAAGAATGATGACAGTCATCAATCGTTTTTGTGATGACCATTATGTTTATAGTATTGATGAGTCATTTTTACGTTTTACTGGTTTTTCTAAAATTATTAACGACTGGACTGACTACGGACACACTATACGCCGGGCTGTATGGCGTGAGACAGGACTGCCCGTTGGGGTAGGCTTTGGCACTACTCCAACGTTAGCTAAAGCAGCCAATCATGCAGCAAAAAAACTGTCAGGCTATAACGGGGTTGCTGTTATTAATGATGATATATCACGCCAAGAAGTACTTATACGTATGGATGTTACCGATGTCTGGGGTATTGGTTCTCGACTCGGTAGTAAACTCAAGGTGATGGGAATTAAAAGTGCATGGGATTTAGCGAATCAAAACCCAAAAGCAATGCGACGTATTTTTAGCGTTGTTGTTGAGAGGATTGTAAGTGAACTCAATGGCATCGCTTGTTTGAGCTGGGATGAAGTAAAACAGGATAAAAGAGAAATCTACTCTACAAGAAGTTTCGGGGAAAGAGTGAGTGATTTAAATGCATTAAAATCAGCCCTCGTAACACACGCAGCGATTGTTGGTCGTAAGCTAAGGAAACAGCAGTCATTAGCAAAACGACTCGTTATATTCGCTGCAAGCTCGCCACACGAAAACATGTATTATAAAAAGTCTTTGCTCTATGATTTTCCTATACCTACATCTGATACCAATGTCATAGCCAATGCTGTTTCAGATGTTATTAATGATATTTTTAAACCTAACACCCGCTTTTATCGCTGCGGTATTGGCGCAATAGAATTAGAAAGTGAGTTATTTCAACAAGCAGATATGTTCGCTGTGAGTAAAAATAATCCAGAAGTAATGGCATGCTTGGATGCTATAAATAAACGTTATGGGGTTGGCACTTTATCTTTAGGAAGTGAAAAGCTGACACAATCATGGACTATGAAACGGGCTTTTTTATCACCCCACTACACAACACGCTGGTCTGATATTCCAATCATAGATTGTGATTGAATTGGGTTACATTCATCTATGTACTGTGTACCTTTAATTGCACGCTTTCAGTAAGCTCTATATTAGTAATTACTTTATCAATCAGTAAATACTAACATACTAATTGACTATCAACTTATCGCTCTTACCACTCTTCCTGATAGGATTTAACTCTATTGAACAGAGCTTTAGCTACTAAAAATTATGCTGCCATGCCAGCTAAACATTTATTAAGTCATAAATTCATAAGGTGTCACAGATACTTTTATAAGTTTATGTGAGGTTTCTAACATACTTCGAGATATAAATAGATCCATCTTTCATTAAGATACACCTAATCCAACTAAAAAGGTGTTTAGAAAATGAAATTAAATAATCAAGAAATTAAAAACTTAAAATGCAATTCGGGGCAGAAACAAACTAAAAAATATGTCGATAAAAACTTATATTTATTAGTAAAAAATACAGGCTTAAAGCTATTTTGTTTCCGTTATATTTTTGATGATAAGCATAAAGACATAGCCTTGGGGAATTACCCTCAAACAACTCTCGAACAGGCTCGCACCAAAGCGAAACAAGTCCGCTTACTTCTTAGCAATTCAACTGATCCTATGGCTCAAGGTAAGATTCAAAAAGGTTAAGGACCTCGTGAAAATTTAAAGTTTAACTAAATTTCACTTTTACGTTTAAAATTATAGCCAACAAGCAAAATTACTATGTTGTTGGCTAAACTACTTGCCTTAAAGAATTAGTAGATTATGAAATATATTCAATAATAAGCTATGAAGTTTGGGCTATAAGATAGATGATATTGTGCCTCGTGATTTTAATGGCATAGCTTCAACTTTATTAAGCGAACAAAAAGACTATCATCGTATCGAATGCAATTAGCCGATAATTGGTAATCCTACCTCACCCTCTTTAAGTGCCTTTAAATATTTAGCCTCATCGTAGCAGCATTTCGTTTTCCAAAAAAACGATAGATTATGCGTATCCATTTAAATACAAGTGTTATAACAGTAGATTGATGAGACTTACCTTTAGAGCGTTGCCCCTGATAATATAAACCTGCCCATAAAATGTATCCACCGTTTTAGCTCTTTGCCGAAGTTCAGCTCAGTGCCATGAGCGGTCATTCAGTATTTTAAATTAGGTCTTTATTGATAGTCGCAAATGCCACCAAAGCTATCATTCAGATATTCAAGAAAGCAACTTCGGTTTGAGTAAGCAGGCATCGTACTTCTCATTAGAGCTTTAATAATGTAATGAAGCTATTTCAACCTATTTACATTAAATTACTCTATGTTAGTTGTACTAGGATAGTGATAAATAGATTACAGTATATTATTCACCTGTAATCCTCCGTGCGCCATTCCCACTTTCATGAAGAACATCATCAGGGTTAAGTAAATGACATTTCTTCATGCTAAGGCATATATGGACGCTCCCTTGAAGTCAAGACGAGCTAATGTATAAACATCAAAATTGATGCCTTTATTTTATTATCATGTATCCCATTTCACAGTA